>CAMNEA010000021.1 GCA_946536145.1 uncultured Butyrivibrio sp. | reverse complement strand
AGTTCGTCCGGCGCAAAACTTAAGCTTGGCTTTTCGTTCTGTCCGTTATTACTTTTGGTTTGTTAATTCTGAATAATTCTCTTTAGAATTTTTCAGGGTTGCATTACTGTTTATTTGTCAAGGTGCTTTGTTTTGTTGCTGTTTGCCGCAACTCGTTTATAATATCATGTTTGCGGCTCTTTGTCAACAACTATTTTTAATTTTTTCAGAGCCTCATGTTTTTCCTAGGTTCCGACCCCCTCTCTCAAGCGGGCAAAAATTATTATATCAAAGTGGTTTATCAAATGCAACACCTTTTTTCAAGAATTTACATTAACTTTTTTAAGCACAAAATCTGCTGTTTCTAGCACTTCCATATACTATTACTTGTACTCTTTCACATCTCCTCGATCTGACCGGTCATTATATATTTAGAATTGATACATCAAACAACCTCATCAAATTTAATATTCTTTGCTTCCTACTTTTCTAAATAATAGAAAGCAATGGCATCTAAGATAGCGCGATGGGACCCATAGCATGCCACGAGTCCCATCTTTCATAAATTATACATTTTAATAAAGTATTATAATTTGGTTCAATTCTCACAAATTCAAGTGGTAATACCAAATGTCTGTGATAAAGGCAGGACTGATATTTTCCAATGAAACGCTCCTAGAATTCTTATGCAATCTGTAAATTATATTCACTTGTTGATGCACTTCACTTAATTATGAAGAAAAACTAATCAAATCTTCTGTTTTTCTTAAAGACTTTTTTATATCAGTTCTGTTAGCATATTTCATGTGCACGTTCAGTGCACACTGCCATAATCTGTGGCAAACTCAGCATATTCGCTGAACAATCACCCAAACAAATATAAGAAAAGAGGAACCAAATGAACACAAAAAATCGAAACCTTGCTCAGTTCTTCCCTGCAATCAGAACAAAAGATCTGATACTTAACGAGATCAATTCAGATCCTGCTCTAAGCGGACTGTTTTACAGATGGCGGCAGGATCAGCAGGACGACTTCCTGTCTATCTGCTCAGGTAGTAAAGGCGTTAAGATGATCTATGACAGTTATTTCAAGGAAATCCTGAATCCTGAGCTTACTCCGGAAAGACTATCAGATCTGCTCAGCATTCTCATCGGCAGAAAAGTGACAGTCAAATACCAACTTCCCAATGATAATTCTCGTCTCGGAGATGAGATGTCACTTGTTATAACAGACATTGTCGTGGAACTTGAAGATGGGACCATCGCCAACGTTGAAGTTCAAAAGCTCGGCTACGCATTTACCGGCGAGAGGGCTTCGTGTTATTCTGCAGATCTTTTGCTAAGACAATATAAGCGTGTAAGGGATAAGTTGAGAGAAAACTTCACCTATAAGAACATTGCTCCGGTTTATACGATAGTCTTTCTGGAAAACAGCCCTAAAGCTTTTAAAGAATTCAGGGATCAATATATACACACTTTCTTTACTGTTTCTGATACAGGTCTTTCACTGAATATGCTCCAAAATTTCATATTCATTCACCGTTGATATTTTCCTGGAGAAACTACATAATAATGGTATACAGAGCAAACTCGATGCCTGGCTGACTTTCCTTGGCTGTGATGAACCGGAATTCATTGTTCAGCTCATCAGTCAGTATCCATATTTCAAACCTCTGTATGAAGACCTTTACAATATGTGTCAGAACACAGAAAGGATGCTAAATATGTTTTCAAAAGAACTCCAGATCCTTGACCACAATACTGTCACATACATGATAGATGAACTGCAGGAACAGCTAAATGCTACTCAGGAGTAGCTTGATTCTACTCAAGAACAGCTTAGTGATGCTACCGCAGCAATAGCAAAAAAGGATGCTCTTCTCCAAAAGTATATAGAAAAATACGGTCAGATCTGAGACCATAGTCAATGAATCGAGATGAAAAAAGGGGATGTGAAATAATGCACCCATAAAAGGGGCTGTCGTGTGACAACCCCATCTTCATAAATTACAGTCTTAGTGTATCTTATATTATTTTATCTTCTTTACTTTAACTTTCTTTCCAAGTCCTTTCTTTCTGAACAGGCTCGTGTAAGCACTGACTTTGTTCTTAGGAACATATACTGTAACAGCCGCACTGTTTGGCATATTAGTAAATGCCTTATCGGATATTGTGCTCTTACTCATCGTTGTGCACTTTATTGTGAGTTTCTTCAGCTTTTTACACTTACCGGCAAACTGCTTGCCGAGTTTTTGAGATTTAACAGGAAGTGTAAGCGACTCGAGACTTGTGCAGTTATAAATGGCCTTATCACCTATACTTGTTACATTCGCTCCAATCGTAAGAGTTTTAAGTCCTGTACATCCTGATAACGCTTCAGCACCCAGAGACTTTACATTTTTCCCTATCGTGACCTTTGTCAGCTTCTTCTTATTCTTAAGCGCCCCCTTGGCTACTGCTGTAACCTTATAGGTGATGCCGTCATACTTTATTGTGGCGGGTATGCTCACGCTCTTAAGATTTGACGAAGTTACTCCTGTGTAGCTGACCGTAGGAGTCTGGGACTGCTTGGAAGTAACTACATATTTGCCCTTTGAGTTTTTATCTGTTATTTTTGTGCCCTTGTTCTTTGGTGTCTTCTTGGGAATAACCCATGAATTCTTCTTGATTTCCTTGCTGCCCTTAGCATCCGAGAAGAACTTGCCACAGTCAGAGCACTTCCAATATTCCTTGTTTCCTGCCTTATTAGCAGTTGCCGCCTTGGCTGCCACATGAACAAGTTTGTGCTTATGTGTAAGCTTCTTTATGATCCAGGAGTCTTTTGCTATCTCATTTTTACCTTCTGCATCTGAGAAATATTTCTTACATTTATCGCAGTAATAGTACTCCTTGTTTCCTTCTGCACTCTCTGTTGCCGCCTTGGCTGCAACATGGATCAGGTTGTGCTTATGTGTAAGCTTCTTTATGATCCAGGAATCTTTTGCTATCTCATTTTTGCCTTCTGCATCTGAGAAATACTTCTTGCATTTATCGCAGTAGTAGTACTCTTTGTTTCCTTCCGCTCTCTCTGTTGCCGCCTTGGCCGCGAACTTTTTGAGATTATGTGAATGAGCTATCGCAACAGTGACGCATTTTGCTGCAATGCCATTGTAATTTGCATCTCCGTCAACTCTATACCAAACGTAGTAGGTTCCCTCAGCCTTACCTGCAGGAATCGCAGTTGTAAACTTATCTCCTGCAGGTGCAGTCTTATTGTCTGTTCCAAGCGCATACTTTATTGTTCCGTTCTTGGCAGTGCCTGCAGTTACAAGCTGCTGGGAAGAACCGTTTTCAGTTAGGTTCTTTGCCTTAGGCGCAGTTACTGTTGGCGCCGCATTAGTGATCGTCAGCTGGGCACTGATCGTCACAGAGGATGTTCCCACTGTCACTGTGGCTGATGCCGTATACTTACCGGCCTTTGAAGGAGCAGCTGTACTGTTATATGTTGTTCCGCTTATTCCCTTGTATGTGATGCTGCTGATTTTTGCTGTTGAAGGGAACCCTGAGCTCTTTGTAACAGTTGCCACCAGTGCTGAGCCATCGTAGGTCTTGCTATCGGAAGCTATGGTCGCCGTATATGATGTTGCTTTGCCATTGTCTGTGATTGTTGCTGTTGCGCCGGAGTCTGTAACTCCCCAATTGTGAATATTTGTCAGTTTTATCGGCTCGCTTGCGTAAAAAGTATCTGCCACTGATGAAGAAGTATTTTGAGCCAACAGATAAATAAACTCATCCGGCTGACCATCCGGCAATGTAAATGTGCCTATTCCGGGAGATGTCACATTCAGTTCATCAAAATAAAGAATCTTTGCATCATTAGCGGTGTACTCTTTATCTGTAACCAAAACATAGGGCTTTGTGGCAGAGGTTGATTTCGCACCACTTATGCTAAACGGAACCGTAACAGTATTACCATTCCTGGAGAGACTGGTACTGTTTGATATCCCCATACTCAGTCCGGGGTCTTTAAGTGTCACTGCAAATTCTTTATAGCTTATATGCCTTATAGCTCTTGTAAATAGTATTGTACGTGAATTGATATCACAGGCAGGGCTTGCTCCAGTGTAATCAGCGTACAGTTGATCAACCCATGGAGCAAATTTTCCTGCATAAGCACCTACAGCACTACCATTTACTGGCTCTAACCCTCCTATAAATTGAATACCTGTATAATTTTTGCCATTATCATTATGTATAGTATATTTATTTACGTTTCGTGTCCGAAGCCACCACCCGGTTACATCAGATCCATATATTGAAGTCTTTTTTCTTGATTCATCAGTACCGTATCCATATTTACTATTAGTCACATCATTTGCACCAAGAAGAAAGAACTTATCATTAGTAACTGCCATATCAACAGAAGCTGTATAACCTGTAGATGATTGCTCATTATTGTTGGAATTATAAATACAACTCAATTCCTCAGAAGTAAAATTACCAGGTTTTAAAAATCCCGTATCACTATTCAGCCAACGACGAATCTGACTGTCATTCCATTCGTATTTTTCCGGATCATCATCGCTATAATTAAACATAGCTTCTATGACATTATCACAGTCCAGTAAAAGGTCTGTACTTGATACATCTAGTACACGCCATACAAGTCTGTATTTTTTTGTTTCCCCACTTCTTGTACGATGATACGAGCCAAAATACAACTTGCTCCATTCACCTGGTCCGGCCGGATTTTTTATCAGGCTCACGCCCAAACCAATATCTGATCCTGTTGCCGCCTCAACTTTCAGTACCCCCCACAAAATTCGAGCAAAGAGTAGCAATCATCACACTTGTAAGCGTTAAAGCCAGTGCCTTTTTCACCTTTCCAAAGATCTCTTTCTTTAGCATTCCTATCCCTCCTTCATAAGAACACATGCGAAATAAAATTTCGCAAAAAGTCACAATTACATAATAAATTATTTCAGAAATTTATTCAATTTTTATATTTGATGTCAGATTCTATGATGGTCAAGGTTTTAATAGATTATGGAATAAACATGCCCTAGAAGAAAACCTCCGAAAACATGTATGAAAAAACGGCTTGAAAACATGTTTTTTTGACTTTTTTCCTGACGCATGCTTTTGCAAACATGTTATTTTGAATAATTGATCAGGGCGTGTATTTTTTGATTGAAAAATACACGCCCTAAGAAAAAATCATATAAAGCATGTATTTTTCGTGATTTTCATACATGCACAAATATAAAATCTCAAAAAACATGTATTTATAATTTGTAGCATACATGTTTATATAAAAAATTATTCAGCGCATGCAAGAACTTCCAGTTTCAATCAAATAGAGTTGAAAACGTCGTCCCAGAGCACAAAAAATCCCGGGACAAATAATTGTCCCGGGACGAAATGCTAAACGGAGAAAGCGGGATTTGAACCCGCGCACCGCGTTAACGGTCTACACCCTTAGCAGGGGCGCCTCTTCAGCCACTTGAGTATTTCTCCATGTCTGAACTCCTCTACCAATATGTGGTTATGAATTCAAATGTCCAACTATTGTCAGACACAAAAATAATTATACAAAGCTCATCTTACTTTGTCAAATACTTTATTTTCTCTCGTACAGATTATTGCCCAGGGAGTCTATGACAACTATCGCAGGAAATCTCTCCACCCTGAGCTTTCTTATGGCTTCAGTCCCAAGATCGTCGTATGCGATTACCTCTGATTCCACTATCGCCTTGGATAAAAGAGCTCCTGCACCCCCGATCGCCGCAAAGTAAACTGCTCCATTTCTCTTCATGGCCTCTATGACCTCGGGGTTTCTCTTTCCCTTGCCTATCATGCCCACAAGTCCAAGATCCAGGAGCTCGGGCGTATACTTATCCATGCGGCTGGCCGTTGTGGGACCCGCTGAACCTATAGGCCTTCCTTCTCTTGCCGGAGAAGGTCCCATATAATAAATAATGTTTCCCTTAATATCAAATGGCAGTTCTTTTCCCTCCGAAAGGGTCTGTGCCATTCTCTTGTGGGCAGCATCCCTTGCAGTGTAAACCGTCCCGGTTATATAGACCATATCGCCGGCGCGAAGCTGCATGGCCATCTCTTTGTCAATTGGAGCGCAAATCTCTCTATCCATAGTATTTATCCTGTAAGTTTTATTTAAACCCTGTATATCTGTCATGGGCTTGCAAGCAGACTCAGTCTGTCATTTTCCGGGACATGTCTCATAGAACAACCGATGCATGCCTGTTGACGTGACAGCAGATATTAACTGCCACCGGAAGACCCGCAATGTGTGTCGGGTATGTGTTTATATTTACGGCAAACGCTGTTACGCTTCCGCCAAGACCTGCAGGACCTATGCCGGTGCTGTTAATTGTCTCAAGCACTTCTTTTTCCATCTCTGCTATGTGCGGAAGCTTAGAATGCTCCCCTGCCTTTCTGGTGAGTGCCTCTTTGGCAAGCTCAGCGCACTTCTCGAATGTTCCGCCTATTCCCACTCCCACAACCATCGGAGGGCAGGCATTTGGTCCCGCGTCAAGGACCGCCTGAACTATTGCGTTCCTGACGCCTTCCTCGCCATCGGCGGGCTTAAGCATGAACACACGGCTCATATTTTCGCTTCCAAAGCCCTTGGGGGCGATGGTTATCTCTACCTGGTCGCCCTGCACTATATCGTAGTGGATGACAGCCGGAGTATTATCCCCGGTGTTCTTCCTGATAAGAGGATCTGATACGACGGATTTCCTCAGATACCCTTCTGTATAACCCTGGCGGACTCCCTCGTTTATTGCATCGGTAAGACAGCCTCCGGTAAAGTGCACCTCCTGTCCCACTTTAATAAAGAATACTGCCATTCCTGTATCCTGACAGATAGGTATCATATCATTTCCGGCTATCTGCAGGTTTTCTTTAAGCTGCTCAAGGATCTTCTTACCAAGTTCTGAAGTCTCCTCATCCGCAGCATTGTAAAGAGCCTTTTCCATATCTGGAGAAAGCGTATGATTGGCATCTATGCACAGATTTTTCACTGCCTCTGTTATCTCTGATACATCTATATTACGCATCTTTATTCTCCGGCAATTGTCTTTCTGATCTCCTCAAGCACCTCTGCTGAAAGACTTGTGGGTTTCCACAAAATGTGCTGGCCGTCATCTTTGTATCTTGGGATTATATGAAGATGGAAGTGCATAACGGTCTGACCTGCTGCCTCGCCGTTGTTCTGAACAAGATTAAGGCCATCGCATGAGAGCTTCTCCTTCATCGTGCCGGCAACCTTCTTGGCAACCTTAACAGCCCCTGCTGCCACATCCTCAGGGATCTCAAAAAGGTCCGCATAATGGCTCTTGGGAAGAACCAGTGCATGTCCCTTTGTAGCCGGGCCGTTATCCAGAATCACCCTGAAGTTCTCATCCTCATAAATGGTATTGGTAGGTATCTCACCGTTTGCAATCTTACAAAAAATACAGTTTTCCATTAAGCCAGTCCCTCCATATATTTATCATTTTTAAGCATTACTATATTTATCACTCCAAGAACAAATCCCGTAAGGAACCCTCCAAGATGTGCCGCGGTATTGGCTCCCTGCTGAAAGAAACAGCTATATAACACAGTCGAGGCCAGAAGCAGGAGTCTGAATACCACATTCCTGTTTCTTATAAAATTCCTTCTGTTCCTTATGATCCACACTGTCACAAAGCCGACAATTCCCATTATGGCGCCGCTTGCACCTACAGAAATCCAGGATAGTCCGTTCTGAATTTCATACGCCATGGAGATCATGTTTCCAAATATCCCGGAAAGAAAATAAAGAAAGAGAAAGAACATGTGCCCGGTATAGTGCTCGACGATAGCTCCCGCCAGCCCCAGTATTAGCATATTGTTGAAAAGATGCTGCACATCGGCATGGAGAAACATCGCAGAAAAGAGCCTGTAGTACTGCCCTTCCCCAAGAACAATATCAGTCACCATCGCTCCCTTATCGTAAAGCCAGTACATCGCAGTATTGCTCAGAACAAACACGATGATATTTATAACCAGCAGCGCAATACTGATATAAGAAGTCTTATAAATCTGCTCCTGTCTGGTCCAGAAATCATTTTGTGAGGCCCTGTATTCCTGCATTCTCAATCTCCAAATCACTCTGACATCAGATCAAAAAGCTGATCCATGTTCCGCAAAAGTTTAAAATCACCCTTCATCTTGACATTGCCTGCCATGAATGCTCTCTGGAAGGTTATCCTTCCTCCGAGTATATCTTCAAAGGTCCTCTGATCTGAAGTAAGGGATACATCGCACCCCTCTTCATCCCCTACCCTGCAGTCGCACTTGGTACCTGCCACATCTATTATTACCGGGCGGAGCCTGGCATTATCTGAGAATGTTATCTTATATTTTGCTGTCAGTCCTGCCACGGGCGTGAACTTCCTTCCAAGGGTCCTTGCATAGTCCTCGGAGCTGCCGCCTGCCTCATCGTGTCCCATCTTGTCCCTGAAGATGCTTGCAAGCTCCTGCAGATCCTCCTTCTGAGTACGCACATACTTGTCATCAGAGACGTACTCGGAGAGCTGCTCTGATTCCTGAGGTGTCAGGTCCATGATCTTGGCCACACCCACTTTATTTATTACGGCCTGGTTGCTTGCAGGAAATACCGGCATCTTCTGGTTTATCGTCCTGTAGATGTTCTCCGTCTTCTTGTCAATTATCTTGGAGTACTCACTGCTGTTCTCAAGCTTGGTCGTATCTGCAATATAGCCACACATCCCATCACAGGGAAGGCCGCCGAGCATCTCCCAGGCCGCAGCAAGGCTCATCATGCCCTCGCGCTCCCCGTGGGTTGTGGACATAACAACCGGTGCCATGTATATCTGCCTGATCTTCTCCTTGTCTCCGTATAGCCAGCAGGCATCGAGAAACTGCATCATATATCCGCCTATACCAAACCATTCTACGGTCGAAGCCAGGATGATCCCGTCAGCATCCTTGAGTGTATTTGGAAGCGCAGTTATCCCATTCCTCTGCTCATAGAGATTGTACTGCTGTACCTTAACATTAAGTTCCTGTAAAACCGTGGTGATCTGTGAGATTACGAAAAGCGTAGGATCATCGATGATCCCTCTTCCGCCGTAATAGATATTAATCTTCATGGACTCCCCTCCAAATTGTTATCCGTATTATATCACACTTCACCTGCAATCAAAACAGACTCTGCCTATTCTTATCTCATCCCCCTCCTCGATAAAGGTCTTTTCCTGAGCCTTCAGCTTTTTGCCGTTCCTGTAGGTTCCGTTCGTGCTGCCAAGGTCGAGAACGAACACACGCCCGTCCTCTTCCATGAACCTGCAGTGCATCCTTGATACGCTTGCGTCGCTTATCACCCTGTCAACACAGCCTTCCATCTTGCCGACTGTTATCGGAAGGGCATCAAGCGCTATCCTTATCGTCTTGTCGAGATTCCTGCTAAAAAGAGTCATCTGTTCATTAAAGTCTTCTCCAAGAACCACTGTCTCTCCATAAGTTTCTTCCTTTATGTCAGACATATTTGAGGTAGTCCTTTTTGTCCTTCCGGCAGATTCCTTCGGCTTTTTAAAGTACCCGTTAGTCTCTTCAAACTCCTCAAAAACTTCCGGCATGTCCTCTTCCTGCTCTCTTGTAATCTCATCTTTTCTCCTTGCGGCATCTTCAGAACTGCCGCCACCTGCGTTTTTAATATCCCGTAGCCCCGTCACAAGCGCAACCATTCCTGTCACTGCTGAAACAAGCATCACCAGGATAGACAAAAGGTTTTCCTGATCCGACAGGATATAGTTCATCCTTATATAGACCATTGCTCCTACCACTGCGGTAAACATAAGCGCAAAGAGAAGTTCCGTTTTTCCGCCAAGTCTTCTCCCGGCTCTTTTCATTCTGCTGCCCTGCTTAGTGCCATCTTCCTCTTCTATATTGGTATCAGAATCTTCCGTCAAAAAAGCTTCCTCAAAGACTTCTTTTGCCGGAAAAGAGGTCTCCTCTTCCAGACCGTCTTCTGAACTTTCCATAAGAATCTCTTCGATTATCTGATAGATAAATTCTCCTCTCACAGCACTCTTTTCACAAAGGTTATACACTATCTGTGCCGCCCTCTCATCGCTTTCATCGATAAGCTCAAGGCACTCCAGCGCAAATTCCGAAAAACTCCTGCTCTCATCAAAAAAAGGGCAGAACATAAACCTGTATTCACCGGTAGACAGATCTGTATATACGCACCTGGCATTAAATATTATTCCCTCTTCTGTCATAAGAAACTCAGACATGTTTTCAAGGAGCGATCTCACTGCCTTAAGAAGATCCAGAATATCGCCTGCACCCATTCCTTTTGAGGTAAACCTGTCTTTCAGGCTCTGCATTGAATTTATCTCATAGTAGTAATACTTACTTCCGTTTATTCTGCGCACGCTGCAGGGGAGAAGCTCTCTCACCCTTTTGCTGCCCGCGATCCTGTACTGATAGGCATTGTCTTCGTATTCATCACCTGAATTGTTCTCAAGTACCAGATAGTTGTGTTTCAGTTCCCTGTAGTATCTGTATTCCATCTCTCATCTCCCGTATCTAAATCTATTATTTCACTTCCGATATCCTTTATTCGTGTAAGTTTACGTATGTGCTCGGCATATTCCCACCTTTTCGCCTTTCCCAAAGCCGCGTATTCAAAGCCACTTTCCGGCATCAGGAAATACCTCTTCATCGCCCTGTGCCTTACCTCTGCTCCGCCTTTTACTGTGATTTTTTTACCGCTGATTTCCGGCTCAAAGAAAGGCCTTGAGCTTCCAAAGTATTTTTTCCCGGCTTTCTCATCTGCCTTGCTGCTTACGAAAGAAGCCATGTCATCACCAAACCCGAATGATCTGCTTTTTGTTGCCCGGAAGGCCAGGATATATGAATCCTGCGACAGCATGCAGCGGCCGTATAGGTAGTAGGAAAAATAGATAAGCAGCACAAAAACGCACAAGACCATTGGTATTATGAGTGATGCTTCTATCGTCATGTATCCCTTAAACTTTCGCAAACAGCATCACCCCCATTCCAAGGGCAAGAAAAGGCACAAAAGGGATTCTGGTCATTTTCCCCGCTCTTCTCAGCGCCAGCAGAACCCCTGAAAAGATTCCGTTGGCAAAAAGGGCTGCAATTGTGCCAAACAGCGCTGCATAGCCTCCAAGTGCAGGCCCCGCCGCAAGAACTAAAAGCCCGTCTCCGTACCCCACGCCTTCCCTTGTCAGGAATGCGATGAGAATGAGCACAGCTCCCGGAGAAAGAGCCATCAAAATATCAGTAAATTCCGCGTCCATGCTGTAAATACCGCAGATGATCCTTAGGATCGACGCTGCTGCCGCAGCTCCTATAAACAGAAGCGGTATCTGTCTGCACCTCAGATCAGTAACCGCGGCAATTATCATTATTATCAGAACCGTTATCCCAAAATACATTTCATCCTCCAATTTTTGTCAGTAGCCGCAATGACTGCAGGGTCTTCTTCCCCCGACTTCAGAGAGCCGTATCGTATATATCTTTCTCTTAAGTCCCGCGCAGTTTACGCTGCTGTGGTACTTATCCCCATGCTCTGTGATAAAAACATTTCCGGCTCCGGCCTTTCCTCCGCAGTATTCGCATGGATAATACTTTCCTCCGCTGCTGTTTCTTTCGTTTCTAAGCTCTCCCATGTCAACGCTTCTCACCTTGAGGTTCAGATATCTGCAGTCAATGCTCCTGTGGTATACCTCTCCGTACTCAGTGACATAGACAAGCTCTTCTTCATGTTCATCGGCGCCCAGGCCGTTTGCGATATCATACCCTGTCCAGGCGTGGCCATAGAAACGGCTCCGCACCTTAAACTCACCAAAGCCTATGACCGGTATAAGAGGATGTACCTTGTAGTCCGCGACAAGGTCTATGATGTCATTCCCAAGAAGTACCCTTGACCAGAGAAAGCTGACACCATCATAGCCGCCGCTTACGCAGCTATAGTCGAGCTCGTCTCCAAGATATTCCTTTACCTTTCCCTTTGCATAGAAAATTCCGGCAGCGCCGGCTACTGCGTCAAGCCCCCCGGCGTCCCCGCCTCCCTGAGCAAGTCTTACGTCAAAAGCCATCCGCGACATCTCGCTGCCCGTCTGGTGAAGTGCTGCGGTTATGTCATCCTGAACCTTGATGATATTAAACATCGTCATGATATTGACAAAGAAAAATATAAACAGGGGCAGTACTATCGATGCTTCCACTGTCATGGAGCCGCGCAGAGGTCTTTCTTTATTCCTCATAGCCGTAAATCCTCTCAATCCTCGCGTCATAGCCAAACTTCGATATTGCGCTTATCTCAGCGCAGAATGTGTCCAGACAGCTGTCTATCTTAAAAGCCTGATTGCCTGCGGTCTTTCTCACATCCATCTCAATGATATCCGCAAGTCTCATAGTCTTGTCCCTTGCATCTGTCATAAAAAGTCTCGCCCTGACATAGTCCTGGTAGTACATCCCTTCGCCCAGGTCTCCTCCGTTTAAGCTGTTCCTGAAAGAGAACATATTAAAAAGACTAAGCCTCCAGGTCTCATCCGTCTTAAAGAGCGGAACCCTTCCTCCGTCAAACAGTATGTTGAGATCCGATATTGTCTCGGCGAAAGTCCAGGCAAAGAGTATCGAATACTTGACAGGTTCCGCAAGTTCCGGGACAAGCATTACAGCGGTAAGAGCATCCGCCACAAGCTCCGCCTCATTTACCTTGCCCTCACAGTTAAAGAGATAGAGCATGTTTGATGCCTCTCTCCAGAACAGGAGGTTTTCTGCCATCTTCTCAAGATTTGCATAGTCGCTGTCCTTTCCATAGATCATGTACTCCAGCTGATACTTAAGCTGTGATTTGTCGAGTTCATTCCCGTATCTTGAGCACTTCTCGAAGTAGTACTGCTCCAAAAGAAGCCTCTCCGTGGCTGAGATATCCTCCTGATCCCTGAGCCCCGTGCCGGTGTTAAGCTTTCTGTGAGAAGCAAGTGACTGCGTATCTATACTGGCACCGGAAATCCTTGAGCTGTCCTTTATGGCAAGGGTAAGTGCTCCTATGCCTTTCTGCGATGTAACAACATCAGCAGGGTTTCCGAGGGATACCTCCTCCTCTTCACCCTCTTCATTAATTATGCTGGGAATCTCAGTGTCATCTATGATTTCCTGATTCTGCCTTGCCATCTTCTCAACATCTGTGGTATCCAGCTTTTGTTCTTTTATCATGTCGGCATTTTCAAGGACATCAGTCATAAGTCCCTCTGCGGGGAGCGATCCCATGTATGCCAGGATCTGTCTGTTTAATACCGCTCCGTCGTTGTCCATTGCAAAAGAGCTTCCGGTAATTGCCACATCCTTCGTATACATATTTACAAGATTTTTGGAAACATAGTGCCGCAGATGCTCCTGCGTGTTTATGATCGATCCGTTTTCTGTGCCATAGGAAGTATCAACCATGAGCAGACCGTACTGGTCGTAGAGAGCCCTGCTGTACTCGGCAAGAACCGAGTTCATCGAGACATCTGCGGCACACTCAAGCCTCATTTTTACATCGCCTATCCTGGCCCCCTGAAAGAGGACCAGGATGAGTGACATTATTGTCATTATCGAGAGCGATAAAAATACGGTCAGATACCCCGCGGCATATCCTTTTTTAATTTGTGACCGCACGGGTATCCTCTCTTATCGTCTTGAAGATATCCTCCACTATTCCGGATATCTGCTCTTTGAACACGATGACCAGTCCGATGAGCACCACGATGATGAGGATGACTTCCACCGTACCCATTCCCGATTCGTCGCTCCAGAACCTCTTAATTCCTCCCGTTACTGTTTTTCCAATATTTCTGATCATATTCTTCATTTTCTTTTCCTTTCCTTTTTAAGTGTTTTAGTTATTTAAAAAGCAAGATATGCCGGTATCATTATGATCACCATGACAATAACCAGCATGATCACCATCGGCAGAAGGAGCTTTGTTCCCGCTTCCTCCCCTGCCTTTCTCACCTTGTCCATCCTCTCCTCAAAAGCCTTTTTGGACTCCTCGGAAAGAAGTGACATCAGCTCACTGTTCCCCTTTCTCAGATTCTGGGAAAGAAGTGTAAAGAGCCTCGTGTACTGCTGCATCCCGCATCGAAGGCCCAGGTGCTCATAGACTTGCGTTTCAGACGTGCCCGCTGAGAGCTCCCTGACAGATCTTTGGATCTCTTCGTAGAGGTAGCGCTTTTTTCCGCCCCTCTCCCTGTCCCTGGCGTAAGCATCGGAGAGTTTCTTAAGGATATTTCTAACCGTCATACCCGCGCCCATGTAGAGCACGAGCTGAGATACAAACTGAGGATAATCAAAGAGCATCTGATTTCTCCTCTCCTCCATGGTGTTCCCAAGCTCCTTGTCCTTCATGACATAGGAAGCCGCTGCACCTATCAGTATCAGCGCAAGAAGCAGCATACTGTTGTCCTTAGTTTTTTCAGTCCATATTATTCTTTTGCCGTTGTAACTTTCAGGCAGCGGAATTACCTTTTTTTGGACTGTCTCCTCATCAGCCTTTTGCAGGAGCTGTCTTATCTCCTTAAATGCTCTCTCACTGTCTGATAGAGTTCCTGGCACTATGAATGCATTAATTACCTGCTCAAATTTATGCTTCTCATAGGAATATACAGCGGTCAGAGTGACAAGTTCTCCGTCCTGGGGGATCTCATCTTCATTAAGCTTCCCGTCAAAGTGCATGATCTCATAGTTGTCCATCTTCCAGGAGATGTCGAAGGGATATCCGCTTATATGATCTACGAGGTCAAGATCTTTAGTAACTTTATCCAGGCTCTCGTTTTCTCCAAGGATCTTCTCTTCCAGGATCAGGGAGGCACTGTCAAACAGCTCCCTAACCTCTTCATCGGTATATATCCTTGTCCTTATGGGAATCGTTGTATCCAAAAGCTCCTCTCCCTCTTCGTCTGAGGCTATCAGATGGGCGTTAAAGCTCCTGCCGCCGTATTCATTTCTCTCGATAGCGCCGCCAGAGTTTATAACCGTGCTGCCATGGGCGCTTATCGACATCATCATTGCCAGAAAACTGCCTGCTGTTACCATCATGAGCACAATGCTTATCTTCCTTATAAAATATTCTGTTTCGGCATTATCAAGATCCTTCCTCTGCTCCAGCACTTTAAGGTACATTCTTATCTTTTCCCCGGAAATAGATGTGAACCTCTTCTTTATCCGTTTGTAGATATACAGCGACATCCTGATAAATGTCCTGCTTATGCCGCTCTCAGTTATCCCCGGGGGAAGCGCAAGATCCTTTGATAATATCCACAGGATGATCATCGCCCCCGGGAGGATAAGATAAATCAGTGATACTTTAGACATCGATATTCACTATCCTTTCCGAGAGAAGATACGCAAAAATATATACTCCCATGCATATGCTCATGAGGATAATGCCGAAAACGTTGTGATAGAGCGGCATGAAAAACCCGGGACTTGTAAGGCCGACATAAAATATGATGAAAAAAGGTACCATGTTCATTATCCTTGCCTCCATCCTCTTGGCGCTTATCAGCACGTCAATCTCTTTCTCCACGTCAACCTTCTGGGATATCACTGCTATGGTCTTTTCAATGATTCCCGTCATATTTCCTCCGCTCCTTTTCGCCACAGCAAAAACCTCGGCAAAGTCCTGAATGTCGCTGTTTCCGGTCTCCCTTCCCATCCTGTAGATGATCTTTTCAAGAGGGACATTATTCCTTATCCCTTTTTCGACTTTTGAAAGCTCATGGGCGATAAGGCTCTTTTTACCAAAGAGAAGGATCATATCCCTCCTTGCTTCTATAAAAGCATTCTCTGAAGAATATCCGGCCTTAAGGTTTGTCATCACAGAGACAAGCGCGTCCCTGAACTGGATCCCAATGATCCTTCTGTTTCTCTCCATCTGTCTCTTTTTCTGAAAAAGAAACCACGGGATGCCAATAGGCATAAGAAATGCCACCATTAGCCAGGAATCATAAAAGAGCCTCCCAAACATGAGAGCGATCAGAGCTCCCTGTGCCAGAAAAGGTACATCACCCGGGGTAGGCCGGAAGACTAAGGCCTGCCGATACAAGCTTTGAAGTCGCTTTAAGTTCACCGGTTTTCCTCCATTTCCCTATTATTTTTTCAGCTTCGTCAACCCCCGTCTCCTCAAACCTGAAAAGTGTGTTCACATTTATTTTCCCTGTCGACATATCAATGTCCTTCTCTATCTCACAGATCTCCAGAACCTTTCTAGACCTGTCCCTCAGGCGCCCAAGGTGTACTACTATGTCTATGCCGGAAGCGATCTGGCCTCTTACTGCAGCAAGAGGGATCTCCATTCCCATAAGTACCATCGTCTCAATCCTTGAGAGCATATCCTCAGCACTGTTTGCATGCCCTGTTGACATAGCCATGTGCCCCGTGTTCATTGCCTGCAGCATATCCACGCACTCATCTCCCCTGACCTCCCCGACTACGATCCAGTCGGGGCGCATCCTCAGGGAGGACTTTATCAGATCCCTTATGGTTATGGGTCTGCACCCTTCCACATTCGCATTCCTTGCTTCCATACGCACAAGGTTCGGCACGCCCCTTATCTGAAGCTCCGCATTATCCTCTATGCTGATAAGTCTCTGATCTTTTGGAATAAAATCCGACAGGGCATTTAGAAAGGTCGTTTTTCCCGAACCTGTGCCCCCGGAGATGAAGATGTTATATCCGGCCTTTATCAGAGTGCCGATATAATCTCTCAGATATTCAGATATTGAACCAAGACCGATCAGCCGCTCCATGGTGATCGGCTTGTCGGGAAACCTTCGGATCGTGATGATCGGACCGTTAAGAGCGACCGGAGGCAGCACGATGTTCACACGCGACCCGTTTTCAAGTCTTGCGTCAACTATCGGTGACGACTCGTTTACCACCCTGTTGCAGGATGACACGATCTGCTGCACCACGTCCTCAAGCTTTGAGCGGGAGTCAAACCTCACATCTGACCGCATTATGGTTCCGTTCTTTTCGATGTAGATGTTGTCTGTTCCGTTCACCATTATCTCGGTGATGGTCGGGTCATCTACGAGGTGCTGAAGAACATCAAGCTTTCTTATGGAGTGAAAGACCTGCATCCTCAGCTTTTTCCTGTCTTCAAGGGAGACCGGCCTGTGGCGCAGACTCACTGATATGGCTCTGTCTATGAGCTCATACATCTCCCGGTCATCTATTTCTTTTGAAAAATCAAAACTTCCGGATACTTCTTCTCGGATAGCGCTGCGCATCTCCTCCAGACTACGTTCCAAGTTCAAGCACCTCCCTGCCCCTGTCTATCAGTGCGTTTATGCTCTGCTTCTTCGCCTGTGGGATCTTTTTTACAAGAGGGCTGCACTTTACCGTTCTTTCAAGGATCAGATCATAGTCATTCTCAATAAGAAACTGATTGTACATGGCTATCTTCTGCTGATCCTCGGCGCTCTCCCCGATGATCGTATATACGATATCGCACATGGACAGTATGTCAGCAAACCCTTCGGGATACTCCTTAATATCGAGCAGAATATACTCATAGCCTCCTTTTTCACAGAGCAGTTCCAGGAGATTTCTGACATTTTCGGCTTTGATCTCCTTAAGCTGCGCAGCCGTCACCGGGGGCGGAACAATGTCAAGTCCGTCTCTTCTGATGAGCATCCTCTCAAGGTACAGCCCAAAGCTGTCGGGACTGCACTCGGCGAAGTACATAAGATCTGTCAGATCCTCATCTGAATCTCCTTCCCGCAGTGCACGCAGCTTAGAAAAGCTCTCAAAGCTTATCAGGATGCTCCGCCCCTTCTTTGATATCTTTTCCCCAAGAGACAGCGCCAGAGAAGTCTGGCCGCAGCCCGAGATTGGCGTAAAAAGACCTATAACCTTTCTCTTTACCGCCTGCTTATCGGCAGTAAGTCCTATGAAGTCCTCTGCCCTTTCAGTGCATATTCCTATGACCTGTTTTACGATCTCCGATGCGGGACACAGTCTGCTTACATAGCGCACATCATCTTTTACTTTTTCAGGTACCACTTCATCGTCTTTGAGCACAATGATATTTCTTACTGCCTCTTCAAAGAAGGCTCTTCCTTCTTTTTCAAACTCCCTGTCTGTGATGATAAGAAGAGATACAGCGCTGTCATTTGAGTACTCCTTTAATTTTGAGCTCTCAGTAAAAGAGATTATCTCAAAAGAGAGCTTTAAGTTGTTCCTCAGGTACTCCTGCAGACGCTCAACATATCTTTTATCGCTGTCACAGACTGCCAGGACCGTCTTTTTCATATCGCACCTCCGGCAACAAACAGAACGCTCGCAAGCACAGGAAGTGCGAAGTGTATTGTTTTCTTTTTATTTTTCTTAAGGATGAGTACTGCCAGAGAAATTGCACCGGCAATCAGAAAAGATATAAGGATACAGGACATCGCGTCCTGCATGGACATAAATGATGCTGCCGACATAAAGAGTTTGACATCGCCTGCAGCGATCCCCCGGATAAGATAGACAGGAAGCAGGATAAGAAACGTCGCGCCCACCGCCATAAGAGAGGAGGTAAGTCTGTCAGAGCCCTGCATCAGGGAAGTAATAAGCCCTGTTGCCAGTCCGGGGATGACCCAGAAGTTGTATATTTTGTCTTTGACAAGATCCGTAAAGGCTGCTCCCGTCAAAAGAACTGTCAGTATTGCTAAAATTTGAATCTACTCCTTTCGTTTTTATTTCGAGCTCGTGATGAAAAATTTATCACCACAAAGCCCGTTTGTAAACCCCAGGGAATTGACGGCAGGCCGATAAAATTAATAATTCTATATACATAGGCCGGAATAGCCTTTCCCCCTGACAAATAAAAAAGCATGTTGCTCGCAACATGCTCGCGCCGAGCGCGGTTGCATTTATGCAACTTATACCATACGCGCGATGTGCAGATCACTTGGCGAGGTTCTTTCGAGCCTAGTGAAATGTCATACACAGTAGTGCGCATCTATAGCGGAGCGTTTTTTGTTTCATAGGAAATTCAGAGGAATTTCCTATGAAATAAGAAAAGGAGCAGTCCCCGGCTCTGGGCTGCTCCACGATAATCCGTATATTTCTAAAACAAATCTTTTGATTTTAACCCGAAAAATTAATATCTTAAGATTTTCTTAAGCCCTTAGTCCCCTGTTCATGTAAGCATAGGAAACATCCTCATTGAGGCTGTTTCTGCCATAGGTAAGACCGGCATAAACCCTCTGTGTATTCTGCATCAGTTTATCGGACTGATCCTCTTTCTCAAGCTTTTTATATGCCTCATGGAGCATTCTGAAATTCTTAAGAACCCTCTCTATTCGCCCGGTATTTCCGGCAGCCCCTGCTGCCGTCAGCTCCTTTTTGGAAAAGAGATATATCCCTTTGAGGTTCCTTGCAAGCTCATATTCCTGGTTGAGAGAATGTATCAGCTCATCTATGCAGCTCTGGGCATGGTCAAGGCTCCCCGTCGCTTCGCTTTTTCTTCCCTCAGTCATGCACACAAGCGCTTCCTCAAGATAGCAGATAACTATCTCATAGATTATTGTTATCATCTGGGTTTTATTTGCCTGTGTTATCTTAAGCGTAAACTCCTGCTTTTTTTCTACTGTCATTATCTGTCCCTCCGGCGGCGATCAAAAACTTTTACTGAAGAAGCTGAAGTACCTGGGAAGGTCTCTCATTGGCCTGCGCCATCATCGAGGTTCCCGCCTGGGAAAGCACCTGCTGCGTCGAGTAAACCGTCATCTCTTCTGCCATATCGACGTCCATGATCCTTGAATAAGCCGCTGTCATGTTCTCAACCGTAACGTCGATGTTGCTTGAGGTGTGCTCAAGCCTGTTCTGGTATGCTCCAAGTCTTGATCTGATGCTGCTTATCTGGGCAAGCGCTCCCTTGATCGAATCTATCGCTGCCCTTGCGCTGTCGCCGTCCTGCTCTCCATCGTAGCCAAACCTGGTAACATCGAGATATGAAAGCCCAAGAGTTGTCAGTGATACCTTGGGGATCCTTATATCAAGGGTCTGCCCCTCATTGGCTCCTATCTGCATTGTCATAGCTCCGGTGCGTGGAAGGTCAAGATTTATGGCATCGCCAAATGACTCTCCGTCATTAAGCTTAAGCTGGATCTTTATCTCTTTTCCCGTGTTGTCAAAGAGGGTGACAATATCTTCCTTTACCGTATACTGTAGATTAGGTTCCGATAAATACAGATCTCCTACAGTTCCGTCATCTTTGATGTTGTTTATGGTAAGTCCTGACATTGTGACTTCAAGCTCTTTTTTCACCACTCCCGTAAGGGATGTGTATTCCTTACATGTAGCACTAAGTCCCGTGATCTGATACCTTCCTGCGTCTACCACATCAGAATAGGTCACAACGCTCAGCTTTGAATTGGTCTCTGAAGTCTTAAAGTCAGCGCCGACTGTCACATATCCGCGATAATCAAAGGAGCCGTCAAGCAGGTTCTGGCCGTTAAACTGAGTTGTCTGCGCCATCCTGTCGACCTCATCCTTCAGCTGGCCCATCTCATCCTGGATGACCTTTCTGTCATCTTCAGTAAGAGTGCCGTTTGCAGCCTGAACCGCCAGCTCGCTCATTCTTTGAAGAACGCTCTGGATTTCCGACATGCATCCGTCCGCAACCTGTACTATTGATATTGCATCCTGGGAAGTATCGCCCGCGACATTAAGGCCTTCGATCTGCGCGTTCATTCTGCGCGACATCGCAAGACCTGATGGGTTGTCCTTGGCGTTAGTGATCTTAAGACCGCTTGAGAGTCTCCCAAGGGATTCGGTCAGTTTTTTATCGTTCCTTAAGAGCGCATTGTTTGCAATTCCTGCAGATACATTGTAATTAACCTTCATTCCTACCTCATTTCCGGGGGCACTTACAAAGCTTCAACAAAAGCCTTTGCCATTTTTAGAAGTGTCTGTGTGTCTGTTATTCCATTTGCTGCGCCTTCCATGGCTTTTGTATTAACCTGCCCTGCTGCCGCAGGAATGTTTCGTGTGTTGTAGAGGACTGCTATATTCTCACGGTCTACACCGATGCCCTCTGTTTTTGATGCTAAACGCTCACACAAAACGGTTCTTACATTCTCCAGATATTCTGACTGTTCCTGGCTCCTGCTGTTAGAGGTGGTGAGCATTCCTCTCACCTGCCCCCTTTCAATATAAAGGGATACAGCGATCCGCCCGTACTCTATAGTCTCAACACTGGCATCCATCCTTGATGCTGTACTGTTATCTGTCTTCAAAGTCACATGCATCGACAGCATCTGCCCGTCTATCTCTACAGGGACTTCGAAACTCTCTCTCCCGGCGCTTTTACTCATCACCGAGATCTGCTTCTGCAAAAGAGCTATCGACCTTACATCAATATAAGAGTCACTCTCATTCATTAGCTCTTCAGTAAGTTTATCGGAGATATTGTCCAAAACCTTAACGTATTTTTCTTCAAAACCATCCTGATCAAGAGCATCCGGCAGCTGCCTTACTTCCTTGTAGTTTCGAAGCCTGTCCCAGATATTTCCGTTTCTCCTGTCACGCCTTACCTGGATCATGGCTTCAAGGTTATTGTAAGTAACCCCGATATCCATTGTCCTGATCTCCTCAAGCGCACTCTCTGCGGATCTGAGCGTCGCTGTCTGCCTGATCTGTCTTACCTGTTCTTTTACATAGTTCCTCTCAAGCTCCCTGTCGATATCTGCTGCTTCAAGGTCCTGCGCAAGCGTAGGCAGAAGTGTATCGGGAACAGGATTTGCAGCCTTGAGCTTTTCAGGTTCAAGGTTCTCATATACCACCTCAGCTCTGGATCTGTAATATCTGTAGGCTGACTCTATCTGCTCATCTATCCTCGCTACATCCTGCGCTTCTCTTAAAGAGAGCCCTCCAAAATCATCGTCCACAGTGTAGTCGAGCCCTTTGGCAGAGGCTTTCTGACTTCTGGTAGCATTTACCAGATTCCCGAGAGTCATCTTTCCTCCGGTCTTAAGTACTGAACCGATCGCCTGGTAATCGTCTTCCTTAAGGGTGTGGAATAGTCTGTAGATTCCTATAAAAGATTCCTTTTCTTCAGGTGTAATGCCGCCCTTGTGTTCGAGCTTGTACAGGAACTTTGCAAATTTCTCCTCATCTTTTCCTCTCTTATCTCCGGATGAAGAAGAGTGGCTGTCAAGATTCACTGAGAGCTCATCGATCGTCATTGAAAGCGGGTTCTTTCCATCTCTTATCATATCCATGACTGCGCCTGGCTTCAGCCTTGAGACAGTCACCTGAAGCTTGGAATCCCAGCTTCTTATCTTTTCAAAGTTCTCCTCGTTTACCTCCATGCGGTTGTATCCAAGTATTCTTATGACCCTCCGATTCTCATCGGTGAGCTCTTTGTCTAAGTCCTTTAATATGTCATCAACATTTCTGAACGCCTTCTTTATGCTGTCACCAAGATCAGCTCTCGGAGCAGTCTGCAGCTTTTCGTATCCCTCGCCCGCCTGTCGGAACTTCAGGGTAAGGCTCTCGGCTTTTTTGCTGATGTCAGAGAGAGTAGCGCTCTTAAATTCATCAGCCATTTCGCCCACAAGGTCTGCCGGCGCCTGACTTATGATGTTTACCCTGCGCATGGTCATTTGAAGAACCAGCCCGCTCTTTGCCGGTGTTATGTCTGTGGCTTCATCGACTATCTTCCCTGATGTTTCATCGCCGACCTGCCCCAGGGCATTCTTAAGCCTCTCTATCAGCTCCTCCATGGGGGCTGTATCTATGGAAAATCCACTGTCCAAAAGCTCCTTGTTGGCCTGCGTTGTCATGCGTAGTCTGACTTCTTCAAGCTGCAGCCTCGCGCTTATGAGTCTTTTGTCATTTTCTGCAACCCGCTCAAGGCCTACCGTTCCGGGAACCTCTGAGAGAGTCTTTATGTTTAGCTCCTTACCGGTCAGTATCGTATTCTTGATGTTTTCATCAGTTATGCCTGCTACTTTTGCATTAATTGCCACGGCCTTCTGAAGGTTTGACTCAGGGTCAAAGATATTGCCCTCGATCGCTTTTCTTCCGTCTGCTATTGCGGACGCTGCCGCCTTTGCGGCGATCTTTTCGCTGACAGGAAAGCTTATGCTCCTTAGGCTGTTCACCTTCTCCAGATTCTGCGCAGTCAGTGGTATGCCCTGAACAACCATCCACTTGGCATTTTCTTTTATATCGCTGTCCATAGGGTCAAGTCCCGCCTCTTCTATGACCCTGTCGATCTGAGGTGACAGCTGCTCGAAATCGAAGCTCTCTGCCTTCTGGGCATAATACCCTCCTGTTTCCTGGGCATAAAACCCCCTGCCTGTGGTATTCTGTCCGTTGGTGCTGTGGGACGCAAAATACACATTCTCCATGGTCGGCGCCATGTTGTTAAGTACCATAAACTTGACCGCGCTGTCATCAAGGACTTTTATATCCTCTATCTGTTCATAAGCTGTTTTTGCCGCTTTGACATTTTCTGCAGTCAGGGGAATGTCATTTTCATGGAAGCTATTTTTCAGCTCGTTGGCCAAAGTCACGCTTCCGGTGATCCTGCTTAGTTTCTCACTGCTCAGGTCATCGTTGTATCCTGCCACAGCAACACCTGCTTCAAGCATCACGCTCTTTATTTTGTCTACTATGGTAACCGCTTCTTTGCAGTCCATCTCCTTTATATCAAAGCCGTCTTCCATTGCTTTTTTATAGTCTTCCTCGGAGACGGTATTAGACAGCAGCGCCATATAGTTGTGCTGGAGAGACACATCCGTATTTTCAGCCATCTCGGCAATATCATCCATATTTCTGGCGTGCTCGGCATAGGCATTGTCCGTAAACCCGCTGCCGTCGAGCTGCAGCAGATAGCCGTCATTTCTAAGGCCCTGGCTCTTTGCTGCTCCCATGAGTCCTCTCTCCTGGGATCTGGTCCCGATAAGATTAAGCTCCCCGTTGTTCTTCTGACCTGTAATTGACTGAAAATTAATGTTCATTCCGTTCCCCTTTATCTATAAAACAACGCAAAAAGGTGATGGAGTTTTTATCCATCACCTTCTATTTCGGCAAATATTTATTTTTCTTTACTCTTAAGTTTCCTGGCATTCTTTGGTGTCTGGAAAACAAAAACTTCTGCTCCGTAAGGCGGCAGGTCAAAGGTCAGGCTGTAGTCCTTGTAATCACAAAGTCCCTTCTTTGCCTTTATCTTACCGGGTATGCTGCTGCCACTTCCGCCAAAGCGCTCCTGTGCGCTGTCAAGAATGTGAGTATAGGTTCCGTCAAAAGGAACACCTACCATGAAGTTCTTGCGCTCCATTGGTGTCATGTTAAGTACAAAGAGGATGTTGTCCTTGCCGTTTGCAGCTCTTCTGTAGAAGCTGTAGGTGCTGCGCTCCTTGTCATCCGCATTGATCCACTCAAAACCACCCCAGTCGTTGTCAACTTCGTACAGCGCGGGGTACTTGTTGTAGATCTCAAGGAGATTGGCAACATAGGCCTTCATTCCTTTATTGAGATCGTTGTTCAGAAGGAACCAGTCAAGTTCTCTCTTCTCGCTCCACTCCCTCTCCTGTCCGAAATCCTGTCCCATGAAGAGGAGTTTCTTGCCCGAGTGACCGAACATATATGTATATCCGACTCTGAGGTTGGCATATTTGTCAACTTTATATCCCGGCATCTTCTCAACCATGGAGCACTTAAGATGTACTACTTCATCGTGAGAGAGCGGAAGGATATAATTCTCTGCGCTGTTGTAACTCATGGCAAAGGTCATCATGTAATGGGCACCCTGTCTGAAGTAGGGATCAAGCTTCATGTACTCACAGAAGTCATGCATCCATCCCATATTCCACTTGAAGGTAAATCCAAGTCCGTCCTCTTCCGGCGGTGCTGTGACCTTAGGCCACGCAGTTGATTCCTCAGCAATTGTGAGCATCTCAGGATATGTTCCCCTGACAACGCTGTTGAAGTGCTTGAAAAATTCGATAGCCTCGAGGTTCTTGTTGTCGCCATACTTGTTGGGCACCCACTGACCGTCCTTCTTGCCGTAGTCAAGATATAGCATTGACGCTACGGCATCAACCCTAAGACCGTCAATATGGAACTTGCGGATCCAGTAAAGAGCATTGGCTATAAGGAAGTTCTTGACCTCGGGCTTCTCAAGATTGAATATCTTGGTTCCCCAGTCCGGATGTTCACCCTTCCTTGGATCGGGATGCTCATAAATGCATGTTCCGTCGAAGCAGGCCAGGCCAAACTCATCAGGGCAGAAGTGAGCCGGTACCCAGTCAAGAATAACGCCGATACCGTTCTTGTGAAGTGTATTCACAAGATACATAAAATCAGTGGGCTCTCCATATCTGGAAGTGGGAGCGTAATAACCTGTAACCTGATATCCCCATGAACCGTCAAACGGATGCTCAGCAATACCTATAAGCTCAATATGGGTGTACTTCATCTCTTTGAGGTATTCCACGATCCTGTCAGCAAACTCCCTATAGCTGTAGAATCCGTCCTCTGTTCCGTCAGGATGCTTCATCCATGAGCCGATGTGGCACTCATAAATCGCTATCGGCATACGATGAACATCCTTGCCCCTGATATTGTCATACCATTTTTTATCTGACCACTTGAAAGTTGAAAGATCAGCGGTCCTTGAAGCATTGCCGGGGCGAAGCTCTGCATAGTTGGCATACGGATCAGCCTTGTAGATCTTCCTTCCGTCCTGGGTAAAGATGAGGAATTTATAGAGCTCACCTATTCCAACACCGGGAATAAAGCAGATCCAGATCTGTCCTGCCTTGGTTCTGGTCATCGGATTGGCCCCTTCATTCCATCCGTTAAAATCTCCTACTACATGGACAGCCTTGGCATTCGGAGCCCATACCGCAAAGAAGAACCCTTTTTTGCCCTTCTCTTCCGAAGGATGTGCTCCGAGCTTGTCATAAATATCATAGTGAGTTCCCTGTCCAAATAAGTATTCATCATCCTCTGATATAAAGACCTTTTGACTCATGTTTATACTCCTTGAATATTTATTTAATGCATGAAATCATTTTCTCTAAGTATTATCATATCATTTTCATCGAATCTTTTGTGAACTATTAGATCAACAAAATGTCCTAAAGTTCTCTTTTCAGCATAATAGATGGCATCATCCACAATATCTTTGACTTCTGCGACAGTAACATCATGATCTAGTGTCTGCCTCTCAGAAATTCTTGTGTGAAGTGCCAGAATTCCGAGATTGTCTATCGCATATTCCCTTTCCAGGGCATACTGCCTGGCATATGCCACAAGAGAATCATCATCGAGGGCCTCTATGTCAACACGCACATTAAAGCATTGCTTAAGTGAAGGATTCTTTTCAAGGAATCTGTCCATATCTTCTCTGGTGTCCTCTATAACAAGAACCAGTCCCTTGGTGTATGACTGCAGAACCTTGATAAGCTCGGAAACCGTATCATCCTCAAGGTCTGCGGCCCTCTGCACTATAAGCGCTCCGTCGGCAAGCTTTTCAAATATGGCTGCAGGGCTCTTTTTATTGAGTGTATTGGCAGTTATCTTGGCAACCTTGCCATTGAAATTGTGGTCAGTCACCTGCATCGCCTTGATAAGGCCCCTTGCAAGGTTCACTGTTCCCGCACCCTCTTCACCGGTCACGATTGCATTTCCCGAGAATGCATCCATGCTGAGGTTATCGATGGCATTGATGATCTGTCTCCTTGACTTCCTGTGGTGAATATATGGTCCAAAGAGTTCCTTCTCCTCAGGTGTCATGGTTCTTACGCGCTCTTCGAGTTCGCGGTTGCCCACGTGGCGCTTCTTGGCGGTAGATGCCGCAACCACAGCGCTGTCTTCAGGCTTTACATCCTTGTCAGTCTCTGCCTCTTCTTCCGGAGATTCTTCCTCCTCTTGCGCCGGACTCTCAACAGGATCAGCATCCGTCTGCTCTGCATTTTCACTGCCTGCTGCATCCTCAGAAGGCTCCCCGTCCTCTTCACCGGTCTCTACAGGAGCAAAAGAGCCTGTCCCTCCGCTGAGCGTTTCTTGTGCAGCTTCATCCGTATTCTCCTCATCGACATCTTCTGATGGCTCCGGCTCTTCTTTTTCATATTCGGCTACAGGCTCAAAAGATCCTGTCTCCTGCAGAGCTTCCTCATCTGTAACAGGGCTTTCTATCATATCACCAAGGTCAGATGCAGTCTCCTGCTCATCTGCATTAAGCGCCTGAGCCACTTCATTCATCTCGGCAGTGTCACGGCTTATTACTTCATCAACTGCCTGATTTATCACTTCCTCTTTTCTGATGCTCCAGTTGCCGCGGCCTGATGCCTTGGCATAGCTCTCTTTCTTTATCGCGTCAGAGATGGCTTTCTCTATCTTCTCATGGAGACCGGCTTTCGTCTTCTCATCAAAATCACTGAACATGTCTCCGGTTTCGTCGGCAACTCTCTGTCTGACTCTCTCAAGCTGCTTCTGCTGCTGCTCTTTTTTATACTGCTCCCAGTTCTCAAGGTACTCAGCAATACTGATCTGGCCCGTGATCTGTTTCTCAACTTCGGGCTCCGGCTCAACAGCCAGACTGATCTGTCCGTCATAGTCCTGAGAGAGCATGCTGTCAAAATGGCTGTGCATCTGATAGCTTGCATTGGGATGGATCACAGCTCCCGGTACCTCATCTTCAAGCGGCTTCTGTTCATATTCGAAGCGCTTGAACGGCTGTACCACAGGATTGGGCTCAGGTTCCGGAGCCTCCGGGATCACTTCGCTCTGCATATCTGCCATTATAGGAAGTTCGTTATCCGGCCTTACAATCTTCTCCTCACCGAGAATAGGTCCGTTCCCGCCATACTTTATCTCTATGCCCATCTGGGGCTTGGTGTCAAAGAACACCTCCTGCATCCCGGCAAGCGGGATCTCAGAAGTGATGGAGTCATCAGCTGCCTCAGGCTCCTCTGATACTGCCTCTGTCTCCCCATCATAGCTGTCACCATATTGAGCGCTATCACTGTATGAAGAGTCCTCTAAAGGAAGGGCGTCTGCTGCATCATCTGAAAGCTCTTCCTCATAGGTCTGTGCCTGCCCGTATGCAGTGTCTTGAACCTCATCCTCAGGCTCATCAAATATCTCCTCTGTGTCGGTCTGAACCATCGAAACAGATGTGCTCTCATCTGAAGGGGCTGTCTCCTCAGCAGATCCATCGCCTATAACTTCCCTCAGACTCTCAGCAAGAGATTCCTGAAGATTCATAGTGTTATATGTGCTGACATCTACAGATGGCTCCTTGATCTCGCTGATGTGCGGATATACTATCTCATCCGGATCTCTCTCAGGAGCCTGCTCTTCCTTATTCTCAGCAGTCTCAGGATGCTGCGCAACATGCAAAGATGCAAGGTCGCCCGGTGTAAACTCTTTTGTCTCGCCCAGCTCATTCACAGGATCTGCAATGCGGGTTTCCTGATCATTAATCCTCATTACATCATCGGAAAGCTGTGGCAGTTCCTTGGTTGGCTGTTTGATCTCAACTGTTCTGGTCAGGTCTTTGCCAACCTCGTCCTTCTCTGAGACGATGGACTTGTCAACAATGCCTCCATGGCTCTGCTTATACCTGATATATCTGTCCTGCTGCTCGGGCGAAAGCGGCTCATGAAGTGCCTTGAGTTCGAGAGCTTTGATTACATATCTGCCCTCACCGAACCACAAAAAGATCTCATCGCACTCCTCTACGCACTCGGTAGTGAGCCCCACTCTGTGGTAAAGATATGCAAGCTCGTATGCCCAGCGCTCTCTGTAATCATGTTTTTTAAACTCCTCAAGTACCGCAATCCTCTCTTCGAGACTTACTTCCTGTGCCTCGTAGAGCTTGTACTGAAGTATGTATCTGCCCGTATCCCTGGGAGCAATCCTTACAAACTCTTTATAATACTCAAGGGCCTGCACGGTCTCTCCCATCTTGATGGCAAGCTCACACAGGGAAAAGACAATAGCCCTTCCCGTAGGATGCCTGTCGTATGCCATAAGGAGAATGTCCTTGCTCTCCTGAAAACGTCTGTTTATCTTGTACAGATCGCTGATGGTACACAGCATGGTAACGCTCTTAACACGCTTCCAGTCTATAGTGTCAGCAATCTTAACTGCCTCGGCAAATCTGCCTTCCCCAATCAAAGCCTTTATCTCATCGGCTCGAATTTTATATTCGACTTTATCCAAAATATTCACCTCTTTGGTGCAAAAAAATACTATATCTAGTAGTTAGTTTAACATAGCCCCATTACTTTGTAAAATATCGGAAAGCTCTGAAAACTGCTCCAGACTAAGTATTTCTCCCCTTGCCCTTTCGTCAATCCCCATTTTTATAAGCGCGTTTTGAACCTGCTCTCTCGACACCCCAAGATGCGGGTTATTCGAGATCGAATTGGCGATAGTTTTCCTCCTCTGGTTAAAAGATGTCCTTATGATCTCAAAAAGATATTTTTCATCCCCGACCATGACCCTTGGCTTGTCATATCGCTTTAAGTTCACCACCGCAGAGGCAACCTGCGGCTGCGGAATAAAGCTTGACGGAGGAACCTCCATCACCTGCCTTGCCTCTGAATAAAAACTTACAGCAAGAGACAGTGACCCATAGTCCTTATTCCCGGGCTCTGCCGCCATTCTCTGCGCAACCTCCTGCTGGACCATCACAGTGATGCTCTCTATAGGAGCCCCGCTCTCAAACAGTTTCATAATTATAGGTGTCGTAATGTAATAAGGCAGATTCGCCACAACCTTTATGGGTTCTCCGCCGTTGTACTCTCTTGCAAGCTCCCCAATGTCTACCTTGAGAACATCCTTATTGATCACGGTGACATTTCCATACTCTGAAAGTGTGTCATCAAGAACCGGCAAAAGAGATGTATCTATCTCAACTGCAACAACTGCTCTTGCAGCTTCTGCCAGGTACTGGGTAAGTGTCCCGATCCCCGGCCCTATCTCGAGCACAAAGTCCTGCTTTGTAACATCTGCTGCCTCAACTATCCCCTCAAGAACAGAACTGTCGATCAGAAAGTTCTGCCCGAATTTCTTTTTTGCACTCATGTGGTGCCTCTCCAGAACTTCTCTGGTGCGGGCACTGTTTCCTAAATATGCCATATATGTCCTCACAAATCCGCAATAGCGCATCTCTAATTTTGATGCAATGTAAAAACAATGTTACAGATTGTTTTTCGTCATGCGCTCCCTAAAGCCTGAAATCATTATACACGATACATCGTCCGGGCATTGCGTTCCGTTATGGAGATCACTTCCTCAGCACTTATCTCCCTGATCTGCGCCATAGCCTCAACCACAAAAGGAAGGTATTTTGAACTGTTGCGCTCTCCCCTGTGCGGATGCGGTGCAAGATATGGACAGTCTGTCTCCAGAATTATCCTGTCCATCGGAACCCTTTTGACAACCTCTTTCATCTTGCGTCCATTTTTAAAGGTAAGGACTCCGCCGACTCCAATATAAAAACCGAGCTTCACACACTCGAGCGCAACCTCTGCAGAGTAGGAAAAGCAGTGTACAACGCCCCCTATTTCTCCTGCCCTCTGCTCCTTAAGGATCCTGACCGTATCCTCAGCCGCATCCCTGGAGTGGATAATTACCGGCTTGTGCTCACTCCTGGCCAGATCGAGCTGTCTTACAAACCATTTCTTCTGAAGCTCAGGTGCCGGCTCAGGCCAGTGGTAATCAAGCCCGATCTCTCCTATCGCCACGCACCTCTCATCTCTTGACATCTCTCTGATCGATTCAAGACGCTCTTCGTTAAGCTCTTCGCAGTCACTTGGATGTACTCCAACTGCCGAATATATAAAGTCGTATTTATGTGATAACTCGACTGACCTTTTTGAGCTCTCCAAATTGGCTCCAACATTAACTATATTACTAATCCCGAAGTCTCTCATCTGCGAAAGAAGCTCATCCCTGTCAGCATCATACTGCTCATCGTCATAATGAGCATGGGTATCAAAAATCATTGCCACCTCATAACTTCTTATTATTAATAGCTTTTAACGGCATTTATGATAACATAAATAGAGCACGCTTTAAACCATGAATGATGGATTTGAACCGTGCTTTTAAAAAAAATTTTAAAATTCCTAAAATTTTTTTCAAAAAGGGCTTGCAATTCCAATCACAATGTTGTAATATAGCTTTTGTCGTCAAGCACGACACCCAATAAAAAATGCGCTGCTAGCTCAGTTGGTAGAGCACCTGACTCTTAATCAGGTTGTCCAGGGTTCGAGACCCTGGCAGCGCACTGCCGAGTACTGTTTTCGTGGGTATATCCCATGGGGATGGTACTTTTTACTTTTCGCGTTAAAGTAAGCCACGCAAGATAAACTAAAAAGACCGGATACCGTGAGGAGCTCGCTCATCTAAGGTATCCGGTCTTTTTAGTTTAATTTATGCGGCGAACGCCGCGTAAATGAGAAAACCATACTGTCACGCTTTTTGACTGTATGGTTTTCGAATCTAGCGTCGCGGCACTAATCTTAAATCACATAATTTTCATCTAAAACTCCAATAGCGTAATGTGCTTTTCTAGTTTCCGTCATGGCAAGTGTAACCGCCTATTACATTTGCAAATGGTTGGACGGAGACGATGACAACCAACCTGAGGATTAAGCCACCTCGCTAAAAACGGAATAGAAAAAGCTAGGAGCTGCAACTCCTAGCTTTTTTGTTATGGTGCATAGATTTAATTGTACTTTTCTTTTGCCTACACAAATATTAGCACTTTCTTTATAAATGTGCAAACTTAGTTTTGTCACTTACCCTGCTTAATCTTGATTTTCTTGTTAAGTCCCTTGCCCTGGAAAAGAACCTTATAGGTCTTGCCCATTCCCTTGGGAACAGTGGTTACAGTATTTTTGCTGCCCATTCCGGTTAAGGCCTTAGCCTTAACATTCTTTTTCGTCAACTTCTTAGTCTTTACAGTGAATGTCTTAAGCTTAGGCGTCTTTCCTGCAAACAGCGCACCAAGTTTGTTGACATTGACCGGAATAACCATGGTGGTCATGGCTTTACAGTCGTAGAATGCCTTATCGCCTATCGATGTTACCTTAGCACCTATCGGCGCTTTCTTAAGCTTGACACAGCCATAAAATGCACTTGCACCAATTGACTTAACTGCTGCTCCGCCGCTCACCGTAGTCAGATACTTGCATCCGTAGAATGCATTATTACCGATCTTGGTGACGTACTTACCTATTTTTACCTTCTTTATCTTCTTATTCTTGAAGGCTTTTGCATTTATCTCTGTAACCTTGTAAGTAACACCGCTGATCTTCACAGTATCAGGAATCGTTACAGATGTAGCCTTGCTGTTCTTTGGTGCTTTGTATTTAACGGTAGGTGCCTTCTTGCTGCTGGAGGTTACCACATAGCTCGCTGACTTGTTACTGATTGTCTTGCCCTTTGCTGCAGGTGTCTTGCTGTTTTTACCCTTTGCCGGGATCACCCATGAGTTCTTTGCTATCTCTTTGGTTCCTGCTGCATCTGAGAAGAACTTTCCGCAGCCTGCGCAGGTCCAGAATGCTGTGTTTCCGGGAGTTGTTGCAGTTGCTGCCTTGGCTTCTGTCTTAACCAGTGAGTGGGTATGCTTATTATCTGTTCCCTTTGCAGGAATGATCCAGGAGTTCTTTGCTATCTCTTTGGTTCCTGCTGCATCTGAATAGAACTTTCCGCAATCGCTGCAGGTATAGTACTCAGTATGACCTGCTGTGGTTGCAGTTGCTGCAACAGCAGCTGTCTTTACGAGCTTGTGATTATGCTTGTTATCTGCTCCTGTTGCCGGAATTATCCAGGAATTCTTTGTTATCTCTTTGGTTCCTGCCGCATCCGAGAAGAACTTTCCACAATCGCTGCAGGTCCAGAATGCTGTATTTCCAGGAGTTGTTGCTGTAGCTGCCTTGGCATCTGTCTTCACAAGCTTGTGGGTATGCTTGGCGACTGTTCCTGTTGCTGGAATGATCCAGGAGTTCTTTGTTATCTCCTTGGTTCCTGCTGCATCTGCGAAATACTTATTGCAACCGCTGCAGGTCCAGTATGCAGAATTACCGGCTGTTGTTGCTGTTGCCGCTTTGGCTTCGGTTTTCACAAGGGTATGCTTATGAGCAGGTTCTTCTTTTGCAGATATCGTAACAGTTATGCATTTTGCAGCAACATCTGTATAGTTGGCATCACCATCAACTTTGTACCATACATAATAGGTTCCTGCTGCCTTACCTGTAGGAACAGCTGTTGAAAACTTGTCAGACGCAGGAGCAGTCTTGTCGTTACTTCCAAGTGCATATTTGATGGTTCCGTTTTTGGCTGATCCAGATTTCACAAGTTCCTGATTCGAACCGTTTTCACTAAGACTTTTTGCGACAGGTTTAGTTACAACAGGATTTGCTTTTTCTATGGTCCATCGACCTGTTACTGAATTCTTATAATTGCCCTTTCCGGTAACTGTAATCGGATATCCATCCGTATATCCTTCCGGAGCACTTGCTTTTGTGCTTTTTTGAATGCTTGAACTGTCTATCGTATAATCGGTATCTTTCTTAAGGACTTTATTCCCATCCTTAACAACAACCTCTGGAGCCTTTTCTTTGCCATCATACGTAAAGCTGTTCGGAGTAACACTTACCATATCCTGTGAAAGAGGTTTTTGTGCTATCCTGACACGTGCCTGCAGCCTTATTGTATTGGTACCATCCCCTACAGTAGCTGATGCCGTATACGTCCCGGCATTTACAGGCGCACCATTCAAAAAGATAGTCTTTCCATTAAGTATCTTAGTATATGTAATGTCAGAAATACTTATTGCGCTTGAAATAGAGTCTGATTTTGAAAACCGTGCAGTTGCCTCCGAACCATCATATGTTTTACCTGGTCCGTCGAGTGTGATAGTTTTGGTTATTCCGCAGGTTTCGCCCTTTAAAGATCCGCTGCATGAAATGGTAGCTTTTGTGGTAGAATTACTAGTCACGGTCCAGTTATGAACATGCTTTATTTCCATTGCCTTTGGAGAGGATGCATAATCAGTGTTTTTTCCACCATTCAGTCTCTCTGAAATAAGATATATGCTGTAACCGGAACCCATCAAACCTCTGTTGACATTCTTAAATGTAACTGTTCCTTTTTCCTCTCCCGTATACTCCACATTTTGATAATATACAAGAGACCCGGTATCAGCTGTACCAGCGTAAACAAGCAGCCCCAGATGTGTAGGAGTTCCTGCTCCCTGTATCTCATAATCCACGTTAAGATCCATCTCAGTGTCTGTTACATTCACAGAGCTTGCATCCGTGACATTGACCCACATTTTGTTATCCCATAATTCGAGTTTCCACTCCGCACCGGCGTTGTCCTTATATCCGCTGATAAGATAAGAAAGAATAACCTGCTCGGGATCAAGATTCATGGCTGGGCTGATTCCGGCATTACTGTAATCGGTATCACTTTCGTACCATTCTCTTCCTTGTTCATCAACCCCCTCTAAAGGGTTAACATATGTTCCATAAGCCCTCGAACGAAAATGCCAATGCTGTGCAATAGTACTATCAGGATTTTGATAGTATCTCTTCTTTCTTGCTTCAGCATTACCATAACCATATTGTTTGTATGTAGTTGATTCTGAAGTAACAGGAAACACATCATTCCACGAAAGAGCAAACACTTTTTCTCCAGTAAGTGCCCAACATCTATGTGTTATACCACTATCTTTCATATATATAGAGCCTTCTTCCTGAGTACTTGGCAGAATCGCATTTCTTTCAAGTTCAGTAAAACAGTTGTCATTGTTCAGGAAATCTCTCCCATTAAGCCACTTGTACAGATTGCTGAATCTCCATTCATAAGAATGTTCATCAAAGTAAGGAAAACAGATATCAGTATACGTACTATTCAATGTATTATCACAATCAATAAATATTGTTTTCCCGGATGATCTGTATTTTGTGGAATCTTTATCAAGAATCCTGTACTTTAGGTTTTTTGATTTGAGTTTCCCAAAATACAAATACTGCCACCCTCCGGCACCTGAGGGGTCATCAATTTCTGATATACCCCTAAAAAGATTTGTCCCGGCAATTCTGTTCTGTTCATCAGCAGCCTGCGCCTTCAGTGCCCCTCCCACAAAATTCGGGCTAAGTGAAGCAATCATCGCACTTGTGAGCGTTAATGCCAGCGCCTTTTTTGCCTTTCCTAAGATAATTTTCCTTTTTAGCATTCTCTCCCTCCTTCTCTTCGCCAGTAATAATATCCACATTTGCCCCCTTGTCTACAAAAAATCTTTTGCAAACATTTACTGTAATTCATCATTTGGCGAAATAATATTTCAGTTTTTGTGCTCATTAATCATAAAATATTTCTAAACTTTCTGCAATGAAAACGTATAATATAATCAGAATGTCAAATACTTATGGAGGATAATCATATGAAGCTTGTCGATAATCTTAAGAAAAATAGAGCCTGCCACCGGGGCCATTATCATCTAATCAAACAAGCTCAGCTGCTCATATCTGTCAGGCAGTTCATTCATATATTGAAAGCATTCCTCAGGATTAGAAATGATATTATTTGCCAAGCAAATCTCTTTAAATATCCGCGTCAGCTCTTTTGCGTTGGGACTTGGAAGTTCATAGGCGTTTCCGTAACTTCTTATGTATCGCGCCTTCATGCCCGGAAAGTGCTTATCAAGTGCTGCATAATAGTATTCCCTGTCTCCTTCACGAAGCGTAAGCCCCATGCCAAAATCAATTATCCCCACCACACCTACGCGTACACACTCGTTTAATATTGCAGTTATGTTCTCAGCAGTATCATTTATAAACGGCAGGATCGGAGTAATCCATACTACTGTGGGAATTCCTCTTTTCTGCATCTCTTCTAGCACCTCTATCCTGCGCCTTGTGTTGCACACGTTGGGTTCCAGAATACCGCACAGATCATCATCGTAGGTTGTAAGCGTCATCTGCACCACGCACTTTGCCAAACGGTTTATTTCATCAAGAAGATCTATGTCCCGAAGGATAAGGTCAGATTTTGTCTGTATTGCCAGTCCAAAGCCGTAGTGCCTTATTATCTCAAAACATCTCCTGGTCAGTCCAAGTTCATTCTCGCAGTGCATATACGGATCGGACATAGCGCCTGTGCCTATCATGCACTTTCTTCTTTTGGATTTTAGTGCCTTTTCCAGCAGCTGTGGTGCGTTGCGCTTCACTTCTATATCCTCAAAGGGATGCCTGAACTGATAGCATTTGCTCCTGCTGTCACAGTAAATACAGCCATGCGTGCATCCACGATAAATATTCATACCATGGCGTCCATGGTTTGCTGTAAGTATTCCCTTTGCTTCAACAAAGTGCATTGTCTCTCCTCCTGTCAAAGCCAGATCGTACATCCATTTTATGATATTTAGAATCAGAGATTCAAGATATCATGCACATCCCAAGCACCATATTCTTTGCAAAAATGCACTGTAAAAGTGCAATGATGTTAATAATAAGGCGAGGGAACTGCATTGTGCAGCTCCCTCGTTATTTTTGTTATCACAGATGTTTTCTTTTAAAATAAGCAATGATTGGCTCTGCCGTAAGTTCTTTACCGCAGACTTTTTCGAGGACTTCCCTGGAAATCCTTGTGGCACCATACTGATGGATATTCTCATTAAGCCATTTTGTGATCTTTTTAATGTCTCCCTTTGCCAGGATATCATCGATGCTCCCAAGGTCTTTTTCAATCGCTTCAAGAAGCATTCCGTCATAAATATTGCCAAGAAGATATGATGGGAAGTATCCGAAGCTTCCGTCCGACCAGTGCATATCCTGCAGGACACCTTCAGCATCATTTCGTGGAATTATGCCAAGGAGCTCTTCCATCTTTTTATTCCAAACTTCCGGCAGCTCTTTTACCGTGACAGTGCCTTTAAAAATCTCCCGCTCAATCTCGTATCGAAGGATTACATGCAGGCAATATGTGAGCTCGTCGGCCTCTGTTCTTATATAGCTCTTTTGAACTGAGTTTATCTCACTATAAAAGTCATCAAGCGTAACATCTCTAAGCTCAGGAATCATCTCTGTCATCTTATGCCAAATGGGTTTCCAGAAATTGATATTCCTTCCCAGAATATTTTAATAGAACCTTGACTGGCTCTCGTGAAGTCCCATATAGGATACATCACTTGCCGCCGTGTTGTCATATTTATGATCCACGTTCTGATCAAAGATCGCATGACCGCCCTCGTGAATAGCCGAGAAAATCGGCTCGATGAATGCATCTTCCCTGTAGTGATTTGTGACCCTGACGTCATCCATATTCATACTGGTAGTGAACGGATGCTCTGTCTCTCCCATGGAGAATCTGTTCATGTCCATTCCCATGTATTCAACCAGAAAGCGGCAGACCTCCTTCTGAACATGCACGGGAACCCTGAAAGCAAATTTGCTATGATCAGGCTGAGGTCTCTTGCTAACCTCATCAACAAGCGGAACCAGCTCTTTTCTCAGGTCTCCGAAGACCCTGTCTATTATTTCCTGGGTCATGCCCTCCTCGAACTGGTCTATGAGAGCATCATACACATCCTTATCAGGATTGACATAGCTTTGATACTTTTTGACAATTTCGATCACATCTGAAAGATCTTTTTCATACAAAGAAAAGTCGCTGGCCTGCTTGGCTTTCTGCCATGTGATTCCCGATTTGGTCGTGATCCTGACATACTCCTCATACACATCAGCCGGGAGCCTCCTCATTTTATCAAGATCTCTCTTGGTGCGGCTGATGTCAAACTTCATCACATCATCAAGTTTATCAAACTCCTCAGGCTCTGATAGTTCATTTACCAGACCATAGACTTCATCGCTTGTTGAGAGCTTAAAAGCTTCCGTTGAAAAATAAGTTAGCGCATCAGTGAGTTTTTCTTTTGCCCCGTCCGGAGCCGTCGTCTCAAGATCCCAGTTCATGAGCGCTGTAGCATGTTTCAGATATCCCAGCTGCTTCATTTTTTCTTTGTAATCTTCAAGTAATCCCATTTTCTCCTCCGGTACTTCATGAAATATTAAACGTATAATCAGCTGTCGGCGATAATATCATTTTCCTTAATGATCTTGTGCAAACGGGCAATCTCGCTTTCAAGTGCAGCCTTTTCTTCAGATAAGGTCTTATTCCTACTGGCCAAGACCTCGTTCTCATTGGATAAAGTCGCATTCTCATTGGATAAGGTCGCATTCTCTGCTGTAAGACTAGCGATCCTTCTTTCTTTATAGGCCTGTGATCGAAGGAATTCTTCACGTTCTCTTGCGACTTTGATGACATTTTTGTCTTCATTGGAAAGGTACATTGATTTAACAGCTGAAGTCATGAATTCATTTTCCTGAGCTACCATCTTAAGATCCTCCCATGTCTTGGATTTAAAGAGTCTTACCCACCTGTCTATTCCATATTTAATGTCTTCATCTGATGCTTTATCTTCTTGATCTAATTCTATCACTATCAGATTGAACCTGTCAGTATAAACATAGTTATCCTTACAGTTTCTCATCTGATAGCATGCGCAGAATTCAGGGTGATCTTCAAAAAGGGTAAAGCCAAGAAAACCAATCTGATAGACAGGCTGAACCATTTCATAGTCATCACCATGATTAAGACTATCAAACTCTCGACAAAGATATGCTAAAGACCGGTATTTCCAGTTCCCCTGGTTCCTAAGCTGCATTTCAAGATTTAGGTTTGTTTCATCATTCATTGTTGCGATGATGTCCATCCTGTACTCTTTATCAGCGATACTTACTCCGGGTTTTACAGAGTTTCTTATCTCAAGAGTTTTAATGCTTTCAGGATCGATATGTAGTACCGAACTTAACAGCCCTTTTAATGCATGCTTGTTTTCTTGAAAGACTATACGAAACATATAGTCATTGGTCATACCAACCGCCACCGGACCTGTTGCACTTAGATAGGCATCGTCGACGGAAGCGACTGCTCCTGATACAGTTAGTTTTTCCATATTTTTTTAGTTCCTTTCAGTACATTTCTCTAGTTGGAAATCATGGCAGAATTGCCTTTGTGTCGCGAATACGACAATTGAACCTAAGCGGATTCTTTATAAAATATTGGGGATCTCACCTCAAAACTTCAATAAAAGAAATTTTGTTTTAACCACAAAACTGACGAAAAAGAGAGCCTTATACTTATTTGCACTCTCTTTTTCGTATCATAGCGATTTAAAATAACGGATGACCTCATTAAGATCTCTGCAAATGGTCTCTGAGAGGCTTCTCATCTCACCATCAGCGGGAATCATGTCCGGTACCATGATTGCCCTCATTCCCGCTGCCTTTGCTGCCCTGATTCCATTGAAAGAATCTTCTATGGCGAATGTTTCTCCAGGAATAAATCCGAACTCACTACATGCAAGAAGATATATCTCCGGGTTAGGCTTACTTATCTTAACCGAGTCGCCACCTACTATCCCGCTAAAATAACCGATCAGTCCTGCTGCTCCTACCTGCTTTTCGACTGTCTCTTTTCTCGATGATGAAGCAATCCCGATTCTAACGCCTGCTCCGTAAAGATATTCCAGAATCTCTTTTACCCCGGGTTTTATCGGAAGAATACCGTCACTGTACCTTCTTTGGTGAAGCTCTACACATTCATCCCACAAAGCCCTTGTTCTCTCATACCCAAGGATAGGCACAAATACAGATTCGTATATCTGTGTCGTCTGATTATTATTAGTCCCTATACATCTGATATAAGTGTCACTTACGAGCTCTTCATCAAGGCTGTATTTCCTTGCCATCTCCATCCAGCAATCATACAGGGTGCGCTCGGAATCAAAGATAACCCCGTCCATATCAAAAATCACGTTGTAGTCTGCCATAGTGGTCAATCCGTTTTCCTTTTCTTTTTATGTCTCATCATAGTCTACATGACATTTATCACATAGGCAATGGATTTCCGAAGGCTGCAAATTAAAATGAGCAGTTGCTTAAAAAATCACGATATAGGTTTCCAGTTCTTAGATGTCTGCTTTGAATTATCCCTCGAAGGTCTGGTGAAGTCCACCACACCATCTGAAACTGTACCGGTTACAGACTTGTGGCAGTCTATGCACAGGATGACAATCCTTCCTGACTTTGGAGTGTGCTTGAAATAATAGCTTTTAGCTAAGTGCTGCTTACCAAAAGATGCAGACTGTCCGGCTGCTCTCTGCGTTGCCCCGCATACATTACATCTACGCATCTGAGAAAATTTGATAGTCTGACCGTATACAGTGATAGACTTTACCTCCCAGTTGCCGTACTTGTGCTTTCCCGTGGCTTTGATGCTCTCACTCTCTGACTTTTTACAAACCGTGCATGCTCTCACCTTTATACCTTCTGCATTGCAGGCTGCTGCCTTCCTGATCTGCCAGGATCCCCATTTGTGCTTTTTCATATCCAGAACTTTTGTCTCACCAACACTTCCGCAATTTTTACACTTGTGAGACGAAATCCCTTTCGAAGTACAGCTTGCTTCTTTCGTAGTCACCCATTTATATGAATGCTTTTTTGTCGAAATTACAGCTGTTTCAGATATTACTCCGCAGTTTTTGCATTTCCTATCCTTTCTGCCAACTGCAGAACATGTTGCTGTCTTGGTCGTAACCCACTTATAAGAGTGATTCTTCTTGGGAGCCGGCTTCGTCTCAATCACTGTGTTGCAATTCCTGCAGATAAAAGATCTGATACCTTCCTTCGTACAGGTTGAGGCTCTTGTGGTTTTCCACTGCCCCTTGTGTTCAAGCTTTCTGATCGGTGATGTCTCAAGTATGGCGTTACATTCCTGACATATCCTGGCTTTCATGCCTTCTTTAGAGCATGTCGGCGCAAGTATCTCCTCCCAGGCAAAGATCTCATGCCTGCACTCTTTGGCATGTACTGTACTTGCAGGGATTCCGGGCATGATAAGCCCAAGCAGCAGCGAAAGAAAAACTGCCCCTGCTGCCAGTCTTAGTGTCCTGATAATCTGTTTCTTCTCCAATTCTTTCTAACCTCCTTTATAAACTTTTTTCATTACCGGAAAATTTCAGCGATTCGCTGATGCAGCTACGATTGTGACTGCCTGCTCAGAACGGGCATTAAACAGATTATCAGATAAATCTTAAGATTTACCGTCGAAAATTCTTAAGATTTTCTTAAGATGTGTAATTTTTCATCAAAAACCCCGGCAGGGATTTCCTGCCGGGGGTAACTTACTATCCTCTATTATTATACTTATCATCATCTTCTCTAAGTCTCATTGCGTCGGGAGTCCCGGCAGCATTTACCATGCCAAGCTCATCATCAGACATCATCATATCGTCCAGTGAATATCTTGACTCAACATCCTTTATAAGTTTATCCAGTTTTGAGTTTGGCTCAAATTTCTGATAATCGAACAGTCGTGACAGCTTACTCTCCATAATATATTCCTCCATCTGGCAATGTGTTTTTGATTTCAATTATTTATACGAACCCATTTTCTATATGGCAAAAAAATTTATAACAAATCTCTGAGTTTACCCAGAGCCTCTCTGTGGCGCAGTTTAGTAACGCCATAGGAAAGGTTCATCTTCTTGGCAATCTCCTGAAGTGTCAGCCCCTTATAGTACCTTAGGACGATTATGTCCAAAAGCTCTTGAGGGAGCGTAGAAAGAGCATCTGCCAGCTCATCCAGTGATTCATTGGTCAGTATCTCATCCTCGATCGTGCTCCTGTCATCTGTAAGATCCTCCGGGATCTCTGAGTGGATATGATTGGTGCGGTAAAAATCAATGACCGTATTGCTGGTCATTGAATAGATCCAGGTGGAAAGTGCCGCCTTGGACTCATCATAAGTATCCAGCTTGGAGTATATCTTCACGAATATATCACTTGTGATATCCTCAGCATCCTCAATTGAATTTACATGGTTCTTTACATATCCGAAGACTTTGTCTCTGTACTGCTTATATATTTCTTCCTGTGAGAGCATATAATTTATTACTTTCTCCTTTTAAAAAATTCCCCTTGATAAAACGCTCATTATCCAATATAATAATTTGGTCGGCAACGATAAATCGAGGCGTGGCTCAGTTTGGTAGAGCGCTGCGTTCGGGACGCAGAGGCCGCA
>CAMNEA010000020.1 GCA_946536145.1 uncultured Butyrivibrio sp. | reverse complement strand
TATCGAATAATATATTCCATAATTGCGGTTAGAACGGGCGAGGAATATAATATAATGTGAAGGGTTTTACGGTTAAATATCCTTCAAATTACGGCCGGGAAACGGAGTGTGTTAATGGATAGAAATGAAGGGCAGAACATTTGCGGTCGTGGCATTATCCGCGCTGATCCCGTTTATCGGTAGAACCGCAATAGGCTGGATCGTTGAAATGTCAACGAAGGACGAACTTACCGGTGTCGGAAACAAACACGCCTATTCCACTTGTGAATCGAAGCATTTGAAAGGGCGGATAAGCTTATGTATGAGCGCAAGATGCGCATGAAGGAAGGGACGGGATGAATCTTTGAGTACGCCCTCCTATGTGGTATACTGATGGTACTGCCGGCGCGGGAGATGAAACGCCGCAGGCAGTGTATGACGCAAATGTTTTAAGGCATGACTTCTTGAATGATATTTCAGAAACCCGCACCAGCTGCGGGTTTCGTGAGAACATGATACAAGAGGCAAACAAGCCCTGCGACGCAGTCGCATTAGGATGGCTTGTTTGCGGCATTTTTGAATCTTTGATTCAAAAATGTATAACATATTTTGCCGGAATGATTTTAGGAGGAAATTAAATGTCAGATAACATAGATGTGATCATTATCGGAGCAGGCCCCGGCGGTATCTTCTGTGCGTATGAGCTGATGGAGAAGCGCCCTGATCTCAAGGTGCTCATGATTGAGAAGGGGCGTTCCATTGAGAAGAGAAATTGCCCAAAGAGGGTAACCAAGACCTGTGCAGGGTGTAAACCATGCTCCATAACAACAGGTTTTGCGGGGGCAGGAGCCTTCTCTGACGGCAAGCTTTCGCTCTCTCCTGATGTGGGGGGCACACTTCCGGACATCCTTGGATACGACGAGGCAACAAAACTGATCCATGAGTCAGATGAGATATATCTTAAGTTCGGAGCGGACAAAAATGTATACGGAGTCGACAAAGAGGCAGAGATCAGGGAAATAAGGAGGAAAGCTATAAATGCCAACCTCAAACTTGTGGAGTGCCCCATAAGACACCTCGGAACCGAGGAGGGCTACAAGATCTACAGCCGCCTTCAGGAGCATATCCTTTCCAAGGGAGTCACCATAGAGTTTAACACCATGGTCACCGACATTATTGTAAAAGACGGAGCAGCCTGCGGTGTTACGACAGACAAGGGCAATACATATTATGCAAAAGAGATCGTCAGTGCTGTAGGCCGCGAGGGTGCGGACTGGTTCAGCAACAAGTGCGAGGAGATCGGCATAGAGACCAGACCCGGAACAGTCGATGTGGGAGTGAGGGTCGAGGTGCGTGACGAAGTAATGCAGTTCCTTAATGAGAACCTTTACGAGGCCAAGCTCATCTATCACACACCTACCTTTGACGACAAGGTGCGCACCTTCTGCACCAATCCTTCGGGAGAGGTTGCTACGGAATACTATGAGAACGGACTTGCAGTAGTCAACGGACATGCGTACAAGGGCAAAGAATTTAAGACCAGCAACACCAATTTTGCGCTTCTTGTGTCCAAGAATTTTACCAAGCCTTTCAAGACACCGATAGAGTATGGCAAGAAGATCGCCGAGCTCTCAAACATGCTGTGCGGAGGCAAGATACTGGTTCAGACCTACGGGGATTTCAAGAGAGGCAGAAGGACAACTGAGGAGAGACTTTGCAGGAACAATCTGATTCCTACGCTCAAGGACGCAGTGCCGGGAGATCTGTCCCTGGTATTTCCTCACAGGATCATGGTGGACCTCGATGAGATGATCCGCGCTCTGGACAAGGTGACTCCGGGAATCGCGTCAGATGAGACACTGCTCTACGGCGTGGAAGTCAAGTTCTATTCCAACAAAGTCATTGTTGACACAGACTTTGAGACAAGCATAAAGGGACTTCGCGCCATAGGAGACGGCGCAGGTGTTACGAGGGGACTTCAGCAGGCCAGTGCCAACGGTCTGTCTGTTGCCCGCAGCATCATAAAGGCGCTTGAGCAATGAGAAACTTTAAATGTGCTGTCCTGTGCGCACTGTGTCTTTTCCTTACAGGATGCGGCTACGATGCTCTTGACCGCAAGATAGTCTTTACCACGGGGTTCTCCAACCAGGAGGTGTTCAGGATAGAGGACTCGGTTTGTTCTCTGACGGAGATAATGGTCTATCTGGTTAATACCAAGGACGGATACGAGGCTTCGTTCGGAAGTGAGATATGGAGTGCTAAGACAGACAGCGGAACCGTAGAGGAGAGGCTCAAGGAATCGGTACTTGCGAAGGTCGCCCAGATTAAAGTGATGAATCTTCTCGCTGCGGAGAATGAGATCGTCCTTGATGAGGAAGAGGATGAAATCATAAGTGCAGCTGCTAAAGAGTATTATGACAGCCTTTCGGATGCCGAGAAGGCGGCGATGAACAATGTCACCTATGAGGACATTGTGCAGATCTATACTGAACAGGCTGTTGCCAACAAGTTTTATGATTATCTGATAAAGGACATCAACCCCGAGATAAGCGACGACGAAGCAAGAACTATCACTGTTGAGCAGATACTTATTAAGACCTACACACTTGATGCAGGCGGAAATAAGACACCTTTCAGTGATGAGAAAAAGAGGGTTGCTCTTTCCACTGCGAGAGAGGTCATGATACGTCTTGGAGAGGGCAGGAGCTTTGATGAACTTATGGCCGAGTACAATGAGGCCGATGAGGATATAATCTCTTTTGGCAAAGGAGAGATGGAAGAGGCCTATGAGGAAGCAGCCTTCAATCTCGGGAATGATGAGGTGAGCGGGATTGTGGAGACATCAGATGGCTATGTGATCCTAAGGTGTGTCAGCACCTTTGATCGCGAGCAGACAGAGGCCAACAAGCTAAGGATCGTGGCCCAGCGAAAGAGAGAAGTTTTCGGTGCACAGTATGACGCGTTTGTTTCTACTCTGACGAAGGATCTCAATGAGAAGCTCTGGGAAAAGATAACCCTTGTCAATGATGAGAATGTGCGCACCTCGGATCTGATGGATGTGTATGACAGGTATTTTGAGGAATGAGCCAAAGACATAAACAAAATCCAAAAATCTATAAACAATGTCAGTTTATATGACTAAAAGCGCTTATTATTCGTATAAAAAATCGTAGGTGACATCACTTTTGATCTTTACATCATAATAATTATGAGCTTTGAGAGGTAATACTATGCCGGAGCCCGAGATAATTCAACAGGAAAATGAGAAAAAAAATCCGGAGCAAAACGGAGACGATAAGGGGATTAAGAGCGAAACGCAGGATGAACAGCTAAGGAACCTTCCGGAAGCGCGTTCGTTTATGGCTATCGGAGCAACTTCTGACGAACAGAAGGAGCGTGTGGCAACAGGAGTGCGCAATACGCTTCTTATGAGGATGGAGCAGGAGAATTCGAAGTCAGAGAATGAAGCCATGAAAATGGCAGAGGCTCATGCTGACTACTCCGTACAGGGAATGGAGAAGGCTGCTGAGGGTGTTCAGGGTGCAATGAAACAGGCACTGATGGCAGAGACCAAGGCTCTTATTCTGGCATACGGAACTGAGGCCACCCCCGACGATGGCAGCAGGACGCCTCTTTTTGAGAAGGCACAGAGTACGCTCAATGCGTATAAGGCTGCTGCGGATACCAAGGGGACGGGCGAAGACAAGGCGTTTTATGCCGACCAGCAAAAGAAACTTAATGACTACGGCAAAGAGAGCAGAACCAGGTTCAGTCCTCGCTATTCGTACAGAGTACCTATGCGCTATATGGCAAGAACTGATGCCGAGAACAAAAAGACTGCTGCTAAGAATGCTATTGGAGATGTCAGGAAGGCTGCTGAAGTTTGGAATGGTATGCTTCGCAGCTACCATGACAACGTATACAAGCCGATAAATGACACTTATGACAGACTATTTATGGCTTATTACACCATGTCCAGAAATATGAAGGATGAGAACGGCAATCCGGATCTCAAGCTTACAAATCCCAATGCGGAAAAGAAGATCGCAGAATACAGGGGTGTGTTCAGAGAGGATGATATAAATGCCTTTGAGGAAACTGCCAGGAACGGTCCTGAAGGGATAGGGGATCCTTATGCCTCCACCCGCTTCAATATTGATGTATCTGAGCCTGAGGATGCTTCAACAGGAACTATGGAAGGAATGAATATGGTCCATAGTATGGTAAGCGCTGAGGGTGTCGCCACCAGAACCGGTCAGGTTCCCACAGAGCGGATAGGGACAGCCGGAGCAGACAGGATCAGATATATGATCGACAAGGATTTCAATGTCTTTCGATCAGGGTTTCAGTACAATGATAATGGGCAGATTGAAAAAAATGACCAGATAAATCCGCAGGAGAAGATAGAGCTTCAAAATGCAAACCTGATCGCCGATGAGAAGGTTTTAAACGGCGCGGAGATCTTTTCACAGAGCAACTCAAAGGTCTACAGGATGATCACCAGAGCTGGAGGAGTTGTGGAAGGTTTCTTTATCGGGGGCGAATTTGTTCCATCCAACCCCGGACAGGTTCAGGATCAGGGAGGATATGCTGCCGGCAGCAACCCTTCGCAGGAATATATCGCCGAGCGGGAGAAATTCAGGATTGCGCTCAGACAGTCTGATTTCTTTGACCATATAAATGATAAATCTATCGTAGATTATTACAAATTCAAAATAAATGAAGAGGGTATTCCCGGGCAGTCAAATGACCTGACAGAGCTCACCACGTCCGGCAATGTCATAGGGCCTGCCCTTAATATGTATTTAACTGCCATAAGACACTTCTGGGAGTTTTCAAGGCTTTCTGCTCTATATGACATCAATCCCGAGCAGGACGCTGAAAAGGAAGCGATGGTGATACTCAGGCAGGCCGTGCCGACACTCGTAGAGATAACGGGTATCGGGATAGATACTATGACCAAAAATGCCATGGAGATCGGTAAAAGACTGGCGGCGGCAGCTGTTGTGATCAATACGCGGGCTATGCAGAAAGGTCTTGGAAGAATACCTGAACCTGCAAAAAACGCGACAGACGAAGAGAAAACAAAAAACCTCAATCTCAACAAAGAAAGAAATGTCTGCATAATGGCAGCCAATCAGGCAGCCCTTCTTAGTGAGGAGATCATCAATCTGATTGCGGCCCTGTCGGATCTTGACACATCCAGACTTGGGGCAGATGTTCTGAATACGATGAAGGAGAGCATTGCAAGTACCAAAGTAAATGTCAAAGCCATGTATCTTTCTCTTCAGATGAGTGCAACCTCTCTGAACAGTAATACTTTGAAGGCTGATCTGGAAACATGGAAAGCAGGGGACAGCAATATCGCCAGGCTCATTCAGAATAAGGAAGAAGAAAAAAAGAATAACGGCGAAGTAAAAAAGAATGAAGAGGAAGCAAAAAAGGAACCTCCGGAAAAAGAGAAAGTGCCTGAGGCTGCCTTTAAAACTGCTCCGAACACTGACAGATATCTTTCACAGTTTGTCATAAGATGGGGAGAAGCCAAACAGGACGAGGAACTGCTTGATCAGCTGACAGCAGGAAATGTACCGAAGAGTAAGATCTCTACAAAAGAGGTGCTTGCTGAAGAGACGGGTATAAAGAGTGCCAAACATCTGGCGGACATCTCTAAAGTGTATGCTGCAATTGACCTTTATTCCAACATTATGCAGAAGGATGGCCGTGAGAGTGACGAGCTGGCAGCGCTTAAAATGATGACGGCCTACATTTCCAAGCCTGCAAGAATGACTTATCCGCAGTTCAAGAAGACGATGAGGTTCGACAGGATCCGTCAGGCAGTCGGCGCACCTTCCAACTGGAGAGATGCACTGATGGCGGCACTTTCGACAAAATAAGGCTAATGGAAAGGCAGAAGACTGATGAATTTTCTTGAGGTAAATGCTGCACTCATAATGCTTAGATGCAACACGTATTTGCAGGTGCGCGGAACAGAGGATTCTCTTGGTAAATACAAAGGACTGAGCGAACTGACGAATAAACTCGATGATTCCTCCATGGACAACTGGGCTATTCAGGAGATGACCTGTAGAAGCGGTCAGATCCCTTTGGATCCTTATGCTGCAAGGTATCAGAAACTTTTGAATATTCTGGATGCGGGAGATGTCCTCAGGACTGTCCTGGATCTGTCGATCGCTGTTTTCTTTTATCCCGAATTTATTGATTATCTGAAGGAATTTTTTGACAAAGGTGTCAATCTCTCACTTGCTTATCAGCTTGAAGAGATCTCTTTTCCGGATGAAAAAGAGATCCTGAAACAGGCGGATAAGCTTTCGCTTGTTTTTGGACTCGACCTAAGGAAGATGCCGCTCCTTTATCAGAACATAGCTATGGATGACAGGGTGGCGGGATATCTGATGGGAAGTGATGAGCCCATGTACAGAACGTCACTTTTCGGATATATGGCTGATCCTTCCGATGAGCTTCACGATGCCTTTATTGCAAAAGAACTGATAGAGGCAGGAACGGAATTTTTCGCTGGCGGCGGAAAGATCCTTCAGCTCTCAGGAAGAGGAGGAAGGAGATTTATAGCAAGGCATATAGCAAAAAATCTCGGCAGAAAAACTCTTTTCCTGGATATGAGGGAAGTTTCAAACACCATGGGTGAGAACTTTGCTTTTACCAGAAATGAGCTTATAAGGGAGGCAATATTTCAGGATAGCGGAATATGTCTGTATGGATTAACAGATGAGCTTTTAAAGGGCGGCAGTGAACATGAGACAGAGATTCTGGAAAAGAGTTTTCTGATACATATACTCAGGGCTCATATACCGGTCATAATGTGCTGCGACCTGAACATAAGATTTTCCGGAAGATTAGATGATTTCGGATACCGTGTCCTTGAGTTGAAGTATTCTCTATCTTTTGATGAGAGGAAGAAGCTATGGCAGGGATTTTCCTCCATGTTTGGATTTGATATAAATCCTGAGGAAGCTGCCATGAGATATCACTTAAATGCCAGCGAGACGTATCGTATGGTGAGGGGGCTTAAGGATGTAGACGGGGACGCAGGGGAGGATAAAAATGTCGCTCTTTCAAGACTTGCGCTGATTTCTTCCGGGATAGCCGACAGCATGAAACTTGGGCAGATCTTTTATCCTAAGACGAGGCTTGGCGACGTTAAGATGAATCCGGAACTTGCGGAGACCATCAAAAATGCAATAGGAAGCGCGAGGATCGCTCATGTGCTTTTTGACAGGTGGGGGCTTTCTGAGAGCTACAGATACGGCTGTGCAGTGAGCGTACTGATGTCGGGACCTCCGGGAACAGGTAAGACTATGACTGCCAATGCTATTGCAGGAGAACTTGGGATACCACTCTATCAGGTCAATCTTTCTAACATTGTTGACAAGTACATAGGAGAGACGGAGAAGAACCTGGAGAAGGTGTTCTCATTTGCTGAGAAGACCAATGTTGTGCTGTTTTTTGACGAAGCTGACTCTCTGTTTGGAAAAAGGAGCGAAGTCAAGGACTCCAAGGACAAGTATGCCAACAATGAGATCTCTTACCTGCTTCAGAGAATGGAATCCTACAGCGGGATAGTGATAATGGCGACCAATATAAAGGGAAACATCGATCCGGCTTTCATGAGGCGAATAAGGTATGTGATCCACTTCGACACACCCGATGCGGACGTACGGCGCCAGATATGGGAGAGCCTTATTACTGACAGGGTTCCTCATGACAACATCGATATAGATTATCTTGCGGAGCAGTTCAGGGACTTCACGGGAAGCATCATAAAGACAGTCTTTTTAAATGCCTGTGCGAGGGCAGCGATGACAGATGGAGTTCTGTCGATGGCGCATCTGATCTACGCCATAAAAGCAGAGCTCTCAAAGGGATCAACCGTGAACTTTTCCGTAGACATGCTCGGAAAATATTCATACCTGTAAAATTATGTCAGGGTCAAAAGTCTTCACTTCGTCAAGCTTGCTTGAAAGTGGATGAAGACTTTTGACCCTGACATTACTTTTGACCTTTACACTCTTTTATCTTCAGTTGAATTTTATGCAAAGCATCGTGATGTCGTCAAACTGAGGAGCCTGTCCGACAAATTCGTCGATTGATTCCATGACATTCTGGCACAGACCCTCGGCTGAAGCATTGGGATCTTTATTGAGTGCGGCAAGGAGTCTGTCGTTTCCGAAGAGGTTGTTGCCGGAATCGGTTGCCTCGGTGACGCCGTCTGTATAGCAGAAGAGGATATCGCCGGGATGAAGTTCAAACTCGTGCTCCCTGAACCGTATGCCTTCCATGGTTGCAACAGCTACAGAATGCTTGTAGATAGAAAGCTCAAATTCACCGCCCGCTCTCTTGATGGCAGGGTGCTCATGACCTGCATTGGCGGCTATGCCCTTTCCTGTGTGTACATCGATTATCGCAAACCACACAGTGACAAAAAGCTCGGCATCATTGCCTTCGCAAAGCTGCTCATTGGCGTAGCTTAGAACCTCGGAAGGAGAGCCTCCCAAAAGGGCGCGGTTTTTGATAAGGGTCTTGGCAATTACCATGAACAGGGCAGCAGGTACGCCTTTGCCGGATACATCTGCCACTACAAGACCGAGATGGTCGTCATCGATGTTGAAGAAATCGTAGAAGTCACCGCCGACTTCCTTGGCGGGATCCATTGTCGCAAAGAGCTCGTACTCCTTTTTATCAGAGAACGTAGGGAAGATCCTCGGAAGCATGTCCGCCTGGATCTGAGTCGCTACGTTGAGCTCTGCGCCTATTCTCTCCTTTTCGGCCGTCACAGACTGAAGGTTGTCCATGTAGTCCTTAAGTTCGACTATCATATCGGCAAAATTGTCGGAGAGGCTTCGGATCTCGTCATTACCCTGTTCACGCTCTCTGATAAAGCCGGCTACTGCGGGATCCTTCTTTTCTGAGTATTCCGCAACACTGTGTGTCAGGTCAAGCAGCCTGTTGATGAACGCCCTCTTTGACAGATAGACCATGATGCTGATACTTATGGTCAGAATGATAAGGTATCCGAAAATCTGGGTGAGCACTGAGCTCAGGATAGTAGAGCTTACACTTGCAACAGCGATCTCGGCGCCGATGAGACCAACCCCTTGTCCGTCAACAACGAGCGGTGCATAGTAGGCATAGTTATTACCATATTCATTGTCGAAGACATCGAATCCGGTGGGTGACTTCTGCGTATGCCAGGCCTCCCACATCATGGGATATTTTTCGGCAGTCAAAGGACCGCTGGCTCCAAGGGCAAAGTAATCCTTACCATCAACGGATCTGACATCAGGCATCGGATCTATCATATAGCACACGTTGGGTTCATCAAGTGGATAGATGAAATAGGTGTATACAAGATTGAACTTATCTGATACGGAATGGAAAGTACTGATCCAGTACTCGTAGCGGTAAAGGGCGTAGGCGCTCTTTACTTCATCCGTAAGTTCTGCAAAGCTTACATCGCGCCCGGGAATCTTACCGGGATATTCTTTTTTGAACAATTCTTCAAAGGACTCTTTTGCCTGGCTGTAGTCCCATCCAAAATCCGCCGGAACAAGCATGTCTTCATGATGCTGCTCAAAGTATTCTTTCAGCTCCTTAAAATCGTCGCCCTCTTCAGCCAGTTCTGCCTGCATATAGTCGGTGATCTTCCTAAGGTTGTTTTCACACTCCCTGTGATAGGATACTGTCTGGGTGATGTAGGTATAGGCACTGTTCATGATCAGCGATATGACACCAAATACGGTGACCATAATGGTTAGCTTGGTGATAAGGCTGACCTTCCTTGTCTGTTTGTTCTCCATCCTGTTCTCCTTTCAATTCCTGATCATGCAAGAACACATTTGGCTATAACAGTTTTTTATCCGGGCGGCTATCTGTTTTCTGTACCTGGATAAGAATACCAGATGGTCATCAGGGCTTCCCTCGATAAAGCAGGTAATCCCTTCTGAACCGGAATGATCATTCCAGTTATTCTCCTGTCCGGAAAAGAGTATTGCATCGATCCTACTTCCCACTGTTCCTTCTGTAATGAAGGGAGTGGTCGTATTAATAGTATACACCAGATAAGTCTCATAAAAGGCATGAAGCAGTTCTTTTTGCTCATCTGTCTCATCCGGAGAAATATCTTTTAGCGCATTTTTCAAAAATTCAGTTGTGGAAATGCTATCCGGCTCGCCTCCGCGAAGTTCATCATCGCTGCTTTTGGCTATGCCGCGCTGGCCAAGGAAGACTACTTTCGCATCCGCAAGGCGCTGTTTCCTGCTGTCAGGGACAAGAGAAGCAAGGTCCTTAGAGGTAAAAGGGTGCGACTCCAAGGCAATGATCCTTCCGGGCTGTATGCCCTCGTCCTCAAGCCATCTTGCCAGCGTGTGGGCAATGCATCCTCCCTGGGAATAGCCCATGAGGATATCTCCCGGACGGAATTTTATTTTTAGTGCCTTCATGTATTCCTTGAGCGTATCTGACCTTAAATCTGCAGCGGACTGATCTGATGTACTTTTTAAATTCGCCTCAAAGCTTTCAAGCTCTTTAAGACTCATATTGCCAAAGAGGCGGTATTTCATATCAGTCATTCCCCAGACAAAACCGGGGTAATCCATCTCCCTTATCAGTTCCAGATAACACATGGTCGTTCCTGAGGAGGGAGGAATTAAGAAAATGGCCGGAAGCGACAAGTCTCCGCTTTTTATGCAGATACAGCCGTCCGCCTGCTCCTGCTCCCTGATAAAACCGTGCTGAAGGAGGCTTCCAAGGCTTCTGGGAGTCGGGTGTGAAAGGACATCAGCAGCCCTGATACCAAGACCTGCAAGTCCCGAAAGGAGCTTCATAAGCTCGATCGAACTGCCTCCAAGTTCAAAGAAGGAGTCATCAGTTCCAACCCGGTCAACCTCAAGGACCTTCTCAAACATTGAAGCTATCCTCTCTTCAAAGTAGGTCGCGGGGGCTTTGTAATCTCTAAAGGATCCGGCCTTTGGCTCCGGGAGACTCTTAATGTCAACCTTGCCGTTTGCGGTGAGAGGAAATGCATCAACCGCTTTGATAAAAGACGGGATCATGTAGGAGGGAAGCCTTCCCTTAAGGTATTTTCGGATATCGTTTTCTGACAGCAGAGTATCTGCTTCCTCAGACCTGTCATTATCGGCACGGGATTCCTTGTCCTTCAATATAATATATGCTGCGAGGAATGCATTTTTACCGGACTTTTTGACAGGCACCACAAGTGCGTTCTCAATCTCAGGATGAGACTTGAGACCAAGTTCAATCTCAGCCGGTTCAATGCGAAAGCCCCGGATCTTTATCTGAGCATCACAGCGCCCCTCAAAGAAGAGGTTGCCGCGGCTGTCAAAGATTCCAAGGTCGCCGGTGCGATACATAAGCCCCTCGCCGTAGGGATTATTTACAAAGGCTGCATCTGTCAGAACTTTGGAATTGTGGTAGCCTCTTGCAAGGCCTGCTCCGGCTATGCAGATCTCACCCCTTTGTCCTATGCCGCAGAGCTTATCGCCTTGCAGCACATAAATCCTCTTGTTGGGATAAGGCATGCCAAGAGGTATCCTCTTTTGCGGAGCATCTTTGTCAAAGGTGTAGGAAAGAGCGTGCACACAGGCTTCAGTGGGGCCGTAGTCATTGACAAGAAGATCGGTATGCCCTGCATAGGATTCATATATCGGCCGCTCAGCCTCATCGCCGCCTGTGATCATGACGCGAACTCTTCTTTTAAGAGCCGGAACAAAGGTGCGAAGGAGAGCATTGGTACCGCTTAGTACCGTCACTTTATTGTCATCACAGTAGTCTGCGATATCCCGAGGATCCTTCATAAGTTCGGTCGGGATGATGCAAAGGCAGCCGCCCTGTGAAAGCACAGGGAAAATCTGCTGGATCGAAGCATCAAATACCGGATTCAGGAGAAGGAGAACGACATCGTCATAAAAGCTCCCAAAATATGCCTCATTTCCATGGATCATGTCAGAGAGCGATCTGTGTTCTATTTCAACGCCCTTGGGTTTTCCGGTTGTGCCGGAGGTGTATATCATATAGGCAATCCTGTCACGCATAAGATCGGCAGAAGGAGGGGGAGCTTTTTTTGCCTTCTGCAGACTCTCGACGGATCCGTTATCAGGGCTATCTGTGCCGGCAGAGCAGGGAATGTCCGCAATGACTTTAAGCTTTAATTCCTCGAAAAGGAGCTTTAAGTTACTTCCGCCCTCGACCGGAGATTCAAGAAACTCCCTTCGGCAGATGACAGCTTCAGGCTTGCAGTCGCTCAGGATAGCGCGTATTCTGTCTGCCGGATAATCTTTATCGATCGGGACATAACAAGCCCCGGACAAAAGCGTGGCAGTGATCGAGACTATGAGCTCGAAACTGCGGTCTGTTATGATAGCTATAAAGCGCTCACCCGAAAAGCCGATCTTTTCCCGCAGGGCAGCCGCATCATTCCAAAGATCAAGGTAGGTCATGGTATTCCCGCGCATGGTAAGAGCAGGCCGTGAGGGATTGGTAATAACCTGGTGGTATAGCATGTCAAGGAAAGTATCGGAGGGATACTCTTTTTTTGTCCCTGCAAGGTCACCGAGCATAAATCTCTCTTCATCAGGGGAGATCCTGTCAAGCTCTGATACTCTGATGGTAGGGCTTTCGAGAATCTGATCCGTAAGATGGAGGATCCTTCCCGGAAGCCTGTTTATATAGTCATCTGCGTACAGAGCGGCATCATAGACAAGACGCAGGTGGTATCCGTTCGACTCATCTACGCTAAGTCCCGCGGCAGAATCAACTTCTTCATGCACCGGCAAAAGACTGTAAGAAGAATTACTTTGTGCCGGAGGGTAGTTCTCATATACATAGAGCGTTCGGATCAGCCTTGAATCAAGACCCGTGAGTGAGCCGAGCCTGCTTAAGGAAACTGATTCGTAGGGCTGCATTTTGTAATAGTCCTTCTGCCTTGTGTCCAAAAGACTGTCTATTGTTGTTTCCTCAGACCAGTGTATACGGACCGGAATGGTTGTGATCAGCATTCCTACGGTTTTCTCAATTTCCTTAAGATCCGTATTTCGTCCGGACACAGTCTCGCCAAAGACTATGTCATTTACATTATTCTCCATGCCAAGAAGAAGCGCCCAGACTGTGCCAAAGAAGGCGGCGCCGGTCAGCTTTCTCTTTCTTAGGAAGTCGCTTAGTTTCTGCGCAGTGTCATCGGGGAGCGAAAAGCTGGTGGAAGCCGGAACCTGCGTGCTTTCTTCCGAAGGCGTAAGGGATGGGAGTGTGCACCCGTCTTCAAGACCGTCGAGGTAATCCATCCAGTGCTGCGTATTAGCATAGCTGTTTACCTTTGATATTTCTCCAAGGTAGTCGGCATAGGAAGTGCTGCCTTTTGCCGAAGCCTCTGCCTTGGCGGAGAGCTCCTTTGCATCTGCTCCGTCAAGAAGCTTATTGTAAAAGCTTATAAGCGTATCAATAAATATGGAAAAACTCCATCCATCCATCAGAAGGTGGTGGCTTGAAACAAGAAGTGTGGTCACATCCTCCTGATCTTCTGCAGCGCAGCGTACAAAACGGACAAGGCATCCAAGGTCAGGTTCAAAGCCTCTTCTCATATCTTCAGCGGCAGCTTCATCAAAGGTCTTGTCTAAGGCTTCTTCATACTCGGGAACCTGCTTTTTAAGGATGATCTGATACGGCATATCCATGCCTTTGTAAACAAAACGAAGCCGCAGGGCATCAAAGCGGACTGAGCACAGATAAAGAGCTGTCTTAAACAGGTCTTTTCTGAATGTTCCGGGAATTATCAGCTTGTCCTGAATAAAGTAGGCGCGGCTGTCGGGATCTGCGATAAAGCGGTACAGCATTGCCTGTTGCAGGGGCGTAAGCCTGCTGATCGCGCAGATATCAGAAGGGTCATGAACAAGCACAAGCTCCTTCCAGTCCGATATGGACATGGCCTGCCCCAGACAAAAATCCGACGGGCTGTATTTGAGCGCGTTTAATCTCTCTGAAGGTGATTCCGGCATGGACAGGGTGCTTGCAAAAGTATCCACAAGCTTTTGTATCTTATCCGGATCATAGACAGAGTCATAGCGGCACTCGATACAAAGCCTTTGTCCGTCAAGTCTTAGATCGAAGCTAATGGTATCAGGGTCGCCGTTTTGCGGGGAAATGTCCTCTAAGCCGTTTCCACTTACAGGGAAGAGGTTTTCATAGTCTTCATTTCGTCCACGGCCGAGGTAGTTAAAGATGACGCCTTTGTATCTGCTCAGATCATCAAAAATAAGGCCATAACCTATACCAAAGTCCGGCACAGCACTTAGCGCCTCTCTTGTGAGGATGATCTGTTCGCCAAAAGTGCCCGCCAGATCAAGCACAAGGGGATAAACAGCGGTAAACCAGCCTATTGTCCGGTCTGTACTTACTTCCCTGCCATCTGCGTTTGTAACATTTCCGCGGCCATGACTCTCCATTTGTATAATAAGAGTATTTTCTGCGCCGCACTTTTTGACCGCCATGGCAAGACAGGAGAGCAGAACCGGCTCAGGCTTTCCATGACACAGCTCAACTGCGGTTTCAAGTACCGCATTTGTAACATCCTCCGAAAGAGACTTTCTGAGGACACAGTATCCCTTCCCGGGATCATGATCAAGGCGAAGCCCATTTAGAAATTCTTCATTTTCATGTGCGTCTTGAGAGAGAAGACTATGCACATGTGTCCAATAGGCCTTCTCGGGAAGGAAAGCCTCAGCGTCTTTGTACTCCCACAAAAGTCTGCTCCATTCGCCAAAGGACACTGTATTATAAATATTATCCTCTCTGCGCGAAGGGTTTAAGAATCTGTCAAGGTCTGCAGTCAGGATGCCCCAGGACACCTCATCGACAACAAGGTGGTGAAAGGCAAGGAACAGACGCATCTTTCTTCCTTCCACGGTCTTGTTGATAAAGAGGGCGGCCTCCATGACTTCTCCCTCTGAAGGAGACATCTTTTTCTGCAATAAATTACAGGTTTTAATAAGTTCTTTTTCTGAAAGATCTTCGTAGACATCCAGGTTTACCGCAGACATCTCTCCGGGCTTTCTTATAATAAGTAAAGGAGCCTTCCCATCGCCTGCAGGATCATTTCTGACTATCAGCCTGAGCATTCCATGGGTATCTCGCAGTCTGCTTAAGGCTGACAGTACAAGAGCGGGATCAGGGTTATATTTGAGCATGAAAAGGGCGGACTGATTGTACCAGCCCGGATCAGGCATATTTGCTGAAAAGTATATTTTCATGACAGGCGTCAGAATGGCGTCCGGATATTCCTCATACTCTGTGGGAGCATTGCCGCTTTCAAGAAGTGGCGCGAGCGCTTTTATGGTCCGATGCTCAAGCACCTTGCCTGCGCCAAGCGTATATCCGAGGCCGCGAAGGAGAGAGCTGATCCTTATGGCTTTTATGGAATCGCCGCCAACAGATAGGAAATCATCTGATATGCTGATCCTGTCCAGGGAGAGAACCTTGCGGAAAATGTCGCAGAGGAGCTGCTCCTCTCCGGTTCCGGGTTCTTCAAAAATTGCGGCAGCAGACCGCTGCGGCTTTGGCAGCATGCGCCTGTCAACCTTACCGTTTATATTAAGAGGCAAAGCTTTCAGGGGAGTCAGGAAAGAGGGAACCATGTACATGGGAAGTGCCTCTTCCAGGTTCCTGCGCATCTTATCCGGTGAAATAGTATCAGCGGTATTTTCTACATAATAACCACATAGCTCATCCTCTTCGAAATCATTTTTCCGAACAAGTACAAGGGCATCCTTTATCCCGGGAATTGCCCTGATAACGGATTCAATCTCACTTGGCTCTATCCTGAAGCCGCGTATTTTGACCTGCTCATCAAGGCGCCCCAGAAAATCAATATTTCCATCAGGAAGAAATCTTGCAAGATCACCGCTGCGGTACATGCGGCCATCAGCAAAGGGATCTTTGGTAAAGACTTTGTCCGTAAGTTCCTGCCTGTTAAAATATCCCCGCGTCACCTGATTGCCGGCGATGCAGAGCTCTCCCGGAACGCCAATCCCGCACAGAGTATTGCCGCTTAGGATATATACACGGCTACCCGGAACAGGTTTTCCGATGGGAACCTTTTTCGAAAGGGGGCGCTGCTCTTTTGAGAGCGTGCTCTCATTGCTGAATAAAAAGCTGGTCGCATTTACTGTTGTCTCTGTCGGGCCATAGGTATTAAAGACCCTTCTGCCACCGGCCCATGCACTTAAAAGGTCTTTGTCAGGTGCTTCACCGCCGACATCAAGCAGCCGCAGGGTCTTAAAGGCAGACGGATCAAGAAGCCCAAGGAAAGCCGGAGTCAGGGATGCCGCTGTCACGTTTTTGGATTGACAGTAGTCTGAAAGGGCATCGGGATCCCTGGCAATCATTTCCGGAATCAGACACAGAGTTCCGCCGAGTGTCAGTATGTGGAAAATATCCCAGACAGACTGGTCAAATACAAAGGCAGCAAACGAGAGTACCGTGTCATCGCTGTTTAGCCGGTATATATTGTCATAAGCCAAAAGGAGCGAAGTAAGCTGCCTGTGCTCGACGACAACTCCTTTGGGCTGTCCTGTAGTTCCGGAGGTGTATATCATGTAGGCAGCTGTTTTTGGACTTACGCTGCCAGGGGCTTTTGAAGAAACTGCGGATGTGGATCCGCCCCTTTTTAGCGGGTATTCAAAAGAGAGCACAGGAACAGGCTGCGACTTAAGAAAGGCATTTAGCTTTTCAGATGTAAGTGCGCAGCTTATTATAAGCGAGGGGTCGCAGTCGCCCAAAAGGTAACGGATGCGATCTTCCGGATATGAAGGAGATATGGGAACATAGGTACATCCCAGCTTAAGTATGGCCCAGATGGAGATTATCATTGATACGCCGCGCTCCGCGATAAGGGCTATCCGCGCTTCATGATCACCCCTATCTGAAATTGCAGGATAATCCGACAGTATCATTTCTGAGAGCAGATATGACTCATCCCATAGCTGCCTGTAGGATAGCTGCGTGTCCATATAAACAAGAGCTTTTTTGTCAGGACTCTCAAGAACCCTTTCTTTTAAAAGCTCAATTACAGTTGCAGGTTCCCTGTCTGATGCAAAAGAGATCTGCTCTGGCTGAAAAGCATTTAAGAGCAGGTCTTTTTCTTCTTCATCAAGCATTTCCAGATCTTTGATATATGAGTCCTTCCGTGTAAGACAGGATCTTATAAGCGCCTCAAAGTGGCGGGCGAGATAAAAGATGCTGCCTTCTGAGAAAATGGAAGAGTCATACTCAAATTCGCAGTGATAACTGTTTTCGCGCTTTTCTGCCTCAAGTGTCAGATCGTACATGCATCCCTCGGTTGCAGGTATTTCAAGATGAGCACTGCTTCCCCGAAGATCCGGGAGAGAGCGGTCCATGTTCTGCATGACAAACAGCACATCAAACAGAAGATGGCCGTGCGCCGTGCGGGAGAAACCACCGGCTTCCTCAAAGCTCTTTGCGATATCTTCAAGCGCAACCGACTGACTCTCCATAGCCTTCAGGATATTTGAAGAAACACTGCCAAGGTAAGATGTGAGAGTCTTTTCTTCGTCTACCTTGATAAACATCGGAACAGTGTTGACAAACATGCCCTGGAGCTTTCCGGACTCGGGTGTTTCCCTTCCGTCCATTACCGTTCCGAGGATGATCTTATCCTGTCTTGAGTAGCGGTTTAGAAGGATGGCAAATACCGAGAGAAGGAACATGTAAGCCGTGATACTCTCACTGCTGCAGAAACGGCCTATCTCATCGGAGAGCGAAGGCGAAAAGACTACAGACAGACGGCCTGCTTTTTTATCTGTGCTCATCATGCCGTCAGATGGAAGATCAAGCTCCCTTGCATCCGTAAAGTCCGAAAACATGTCCTGCCAGTTCTTCTGCCAGGTCTTAAGGTGTGAACCGAAAGATAGACGTCTTTCATAGTCGGCTATTTCCTTCTGGTGAACCGAAAGGGGACTAAGACTTTCCCCATTATATAAGGAGGCGAATTCTCTGGCGAAGAGGATACAGCTTCTGCCGTCGCTGATGATATGGTGCCACCTGAATCTGAGCTCTTTGTCACTGCAGGACCAGGCGAACAAAGGCGCCTTGTCAAGCATGAAACTGCCGGGAAGGTTTTTTGCTTCTGACCGGGTTACCGCTTCTTTAATAATTGCATCTTCCGGAGGGAGGATGCGCTGCACAAGCTCAGAGTCACCGTTTAGCACAAAGCAGGTTCTTAAACTCTCGTGACGGGCAAAGAGTTTTTCAAGAACTTCTTTTACGATGTCTTTTTCGAAACGCCCCGAAGTCACTATGGAGATGTCAAGAAGATAGGTGGGATCATCCCCATCAAGCATACTCTGGGCGGTGTATATTCTTTCCTGGGTTCTGCTTACGCAGTAGCTCTCCCTTGGAGAAAGAGGTATTATCTGCGGCAGTGCTGTCTGTGAATACTCATCGATCCTTTCGGCCAGCTGAGAAAGAACGGGGTACTGAAGGATATCCTTTACCTTGATCCTTACGGAGAAGGTTTCAAAAATCCGATATAAAAGCTCTACGGCAGCCAGGGAATTTCCGCCGAGCAGGTAAAAATTATCGCGCCTTCCAACCTGCTCTACACGAAGGATCTCAGAGACAAGACGCGCAAGGCTGTGTTCGGTATTTCCCACAGGTTCCTCGAAGTCCACTGCCGGCTTTTTGGAAGCCGGAGTTGGGAGCTTTTCAGTGTCGACCTTACCGTTTGCGGTCAGGGGGAATTCCTTAAGCCGGATGAAAAAGGAGGGAACCATGTAGGCGGGTTTCTCCTTCGCAACCCAGCTGCGCAGCTGATCCTCATCGATAGCTTCGTCGGACAGATAATAGGCAGCAAGAACCTTATGCCCTCCGACTACAGGGCATTCCACTACGACATCACTGATCTTATCATGGCGCTGCAGAAGCGCTTCGATCTCTGCGGGCTCGATCCTGTATCCTCTGATTTTGATCTGGCGGTCAGCCCTGCCCATATATTCAAGACAGACTTCAGAATTCGTACCGCGCGGATCTTTGATGTATCTTGCGAGGTCCCCTGTGTGATAGAGGACTTTTTTATCCGGGTCTGATGAAAACGGATTGGGTGTGAAGGACTTTTGGGTAAGGTCAGGCCTGTTCAGATAACCGTCCGCGACGTGAGGTCCTGCGACGCATAGTTCTCCGATTTCGCCATCGGGAACGAGGGATTCCCTCTCATCTAAAAGATATATCTCAACGCCTTTTATAGCATTCCCGATAGGAACCTTTCCCGGATAATCTGTAAGTACCGGAAAGATTGTTACACAAAAACTGCACTCTGTAGGGCCATATCCGTTATAGAGCGTGAAGTTTTTGGGGGAAGATATTCTTGAGAGAGCCTCGCCTCCGACTATCATGTGGCGAAGGGTCTTGGTGGTATTTCCCATGCTCATGGCAAACTGTCTGCCCAGCTGGGTAGTCATGCTGGTGTGAGTGATACCGTTTTCATCAAAAAACTGTTTTAAAGCGATGAGGTCGAGACGTATCTCTTCCGGCACGATATAAATGGAGGCACCTGCCGCAAGCGGAAGAATGGTCTCCAGAAAATGCATGTCAAATACGAAGCTGGCATACTGTGCCATGCGGGAATTTTCATCAACATGGAAATAAGGTATATACCAGTCTGTATACGAAGCAATATTTTTCTGATTCAGGATGATGCCTTTGGGGTCTCCTGAGGAACCTGATGTAAAAAGAAGCACCAGGGGGTCGGAGTCCGACATTTCGTCAAGGGAAGGCGCAGCCATATCCGGAAGAAGCGGAATATCTTCCATATAAAGAACCTGCCATGGTAAGGATCCGTCTGACGCTTTCAGAAGATGAGCATATTCTTTCGATGCGATTATCACGCGGGCATCTGCCTGCGTTACCATATTCCGGATTCTGCTCCCCGGATTGGAGATATCAAGAGGCTCATAGCCTGCTCCGGATCTTAACACGCCAAGGACTGCAATTGTCATATACTGGCAACGGGGAACAAGGACAGGAACAATACTGCCAAGGCCGATATCCTGACTGCGCAGCCATGCCGCGATATTCGCGCTGAGCCTTTCCAGTTCTCTGTATGTGTAATGGAAATTATCATAATGAAGAGCAGGCCGGTCGCCAAACCGCTCTGCAGCTTCATTGAACAGATCTGTAAAAAAACGATGGGTCATTGCAAGACTTATTCTCCTTGGGTATTAGTCGTTTCGAAAGATTTCATCGGCCATCTGCAGCTCTTCGAAACCGATATCAAAGCCGATCTTCTTTGCGGTTGTAAAGTTTACTCCTATCCTTGGTGTTGACTCACACTCCATGTCAAGTTCACCAAACGGGACACCTTCTTTGAGATGGCGCTCCAGCTGTGTAAAAATATGAGCTGAGATTTCCTCTGCATTTGTTACCGTAACGCCAAAGAGCGCTCCATAGGGCAGAGGAAGAAAATCATCCTGGGCAAGTGTCTTTATCTTGCAGGGCAGTATGGCATCAGCAAGAAGATCCTCAAGTGCCGTCTCATAGTCTATGGGGGCAACGGTGATATACAGGCAGTCCATTCCACGGTCTATGAGCCTTCGCCAGGCTGCTTTTAAATCTTCATAGTAGCGTTCTTCATCTTCGGCGTCAACAGGTTCTTTTACATGCTCATAAATTGGCTCAAAGCCAAGCTCTGCGGCCTTTTTTTCCACGTCAGGGATGACAGCGCGAAGCCTACCCTCCTCGTTATCTTCAAAGACAACTCCGAGTTTTTTAAAATGAAGAAATCTGTATCCCGCATCGAGCTGACGAAGGCAGGGATTTGTGTCCACAATCGCAAAGGAATTGTCTGTATATCGCTCTGTAGGGCTCTTTACAATGCCTGAGGCGACAGGGTCTGCCAGGTAGATAGCCATGAAATTATCGGTGGTCTTATTCTCGGACAGGTAGACTGCCGGGGCAGTGCCCATTGCAAGGATAAGGTCGATATCGTCTCTGCTCACCATTTGGGGATATTCGGACTCATCCATATCACTCATGTTAAAAAACGCCTCTCTGGTGAACTGATAGGCAGCTCCTTCTATATTGGCGTCGCAGATATCATTCCAAAGTTTTTGCGTGTCGCCTGCTGTGAACTTTTCCTCGAAATTTACGTCTTCATATTTTTTTACAAAGTCCTGTGAGATACTTCCCTCCTCGGCAAACTCCCTGGCAAGACACAGCACAACCTGTGCGAAGGAACCGTATTCCATAACTTCGCTGTAGCCTATCCTCAGCTGTTTGGGGGAGGCAGTTTTTTCCTTGGCGCTTGCCATAATCGACAACACTGACGTTAGTAGAAGGATCAGGGCGACAAGTAAGATGATAATCCCTGAAACAATTTTCTTTTTCGGACTCATTTATGGCCTCCTTTACAGGGCTGGTCAGACTCTTTTGATCTGCCTTTGGAAAAGACAATAGTTGATATCATATATAGGATAAAACCTATGATCATGATAACAACGATAACTCCTGTGGCACCTGCGCTGCCGCGTCCAAGCTGGGTTGTGATCGCAACGGGGCCTATTACCATTCCGAGTTTGCCGAACAACATCTGCAGAAGGGTACATTTCTCGGTGTTTGTTCCCTCTATATGGTCAAGACCAAGATCCATGGCAACCATGCCGAAGCAGTCCCAGAGACTGGTGAGCACAAGGGCAAGGATGGCTGCCCATACACTTGAGGTGACCACAAAAATGCCGATGCTGATGGTCTGAAGGACCATATAGACGGGCACCAGGATCTTGGGAGAGAACTTTTTCATGGCCCATTCAGAGATGGGATCAGTCAGGTAGGCGATGATTATGAAATTGATCATCAGACACCCTGATACCATGGAGTTGGAAAAGCCTGCTTCATCGCCAAAGAGCGGGAATGTGTAGCCTACAAAAAGAGTTGCGATATAGAGGGGCAGAACAACGCACACCATGAATATGAGGATCTGCGGTTTGCCGAGCTCTTTGATTGCGATAAGAAAGGACATTTCTTCTTTGGCCTCCTGCCTCCTGGGAAAGCCTGCAAACCATATAAGCAGCAGGCAGACAGCGCCAAGCGCAGCACCGGCCAAAAATACGGTGGTGTAGGATGCGGCGTCTGCCAAGAGACCTCCGATAACGACACCGCAGCTCACGCCAAGGTTGATCGCGGCCATGTACTCCACCAGAATCCTTGTGTGGATCTCCGGGTCTGCCTGGGATGATGCATAAAGACGTATGGAGTTAATAATGATCCCGTCGCAAAAACCGAAAATAAACCGTGCCAGAATAAGCATGGGCAGATTGATGGCAATGGCGCAAAAGATATATCCGACTATGCCCATGATAATACCGAAGGTGAGCATCCTCTTCATGCCAAAGCGCCTTATCAGGGAGCTCGCTTCGAAGAGCCCGATAAGGACTGCTGCGGAAAACATGGTGTTTGGCATACCGCTTAAAAATGACATAGAATCCGGAAGATTCATGGCGGAAAACATCTTTGAAGACAGGACAGAGAAAAATCCGAGATCCAGTGAAAAGGCTATGCCCTCAACGAAAACAAAAAGGCGGAATCCCGGCAGATATAACTCGCCATCTTTTCTTTGGTCCTTCATTTCCAGATGCTTGGTAAGGAAATTTATTGCCTCGAGACTTATAAAGACAATTATCAGGATCAGAATCAGTGAGTCTATGATATTGTTCCTGCGAATGTTATTGATCTGGTTTTGATTGTAATGACAAAGAAGACTTATCCTGCCTTCGTCCTCACCTTTGATAGAGAGCTTGAACTCGGAAGTGTTGTTTAAACTTCCCGAAGTTCTCTCTCCTATGACAAGATTTGATAGTTCCGGGATGTCAGCGACAAGGTGACTTAAATATCTGTCAAGACCGGTTATCTCCGAATAGGACACTCCTTTATCAATAACAGCATTGATATCAGTCTCCACCATACGGGAAGTTGCCAGGGCAACCTTTTCCACTGATTCCCTGTATGAAACATCCATGTAATGCATGGAGATGCCGCTCATAACACCCTGGGCAAGAAGGAGGATGATGATGCCGGTATATCGCATCCTTTTTACAGATATACTATCCCCCGAATAGAGTAAAAAGCAAAGAAGGGTCATGGCAAAGATTCCTGCAAGTACGCACAGCGCAACCCGGGTTATAAAGCTGATGTAGTTTCTGGTGGATTCAAGGACGCCGGATATATTGAGCCTCATCACAAGCATACCCGCGTCGAAAGGTACAAATGTATAAATGCTGTCCTTTTTCAGAATGTATTGTTCACCGGCACCGCTTTGCCGGACGGACTCAAGGGTCTGCCCACAGGTCGTTATCTGTGTTCCTTCCTTGTCAATTACCTCAATTCCAAGTATATCCTCTGACAGGGACATTGTCTCCTCAAGGAGTTCATCAAGTCCGTAATATTTATTCAGGGGCTTGCCGAAACTCAGGGCATAGTTAAGCCTGCTTATGGCACTGGTGGTGTTGAGGAGGCTCGTGTGCACATAGGTGTCGGCCTGCATCTTGCGAAATGACATAGTCATCAGGGCACAGGAGAACATGGTAATGGCAATACCCAGTATCAGTACCATTGTGATTGCTCTTTTTTTGCGAATAGTCATGTTTAATGCTCCTATGTCAGACTTTTGGCACCATATGATATAGCTTAACATGCAAGCATGTACGCATTTACGACTTTGGGCACCTATATCATTAATAATAATACATTTTTCTGATTATATGGTGACCTGACAGATAAAATAAAAATAAACAATTGCGGTATGCATACCGAATAGACACGAAAAACGACCGCTTAGGCTTTAATTGTTCTAAATTGTATACTATTTATGTATAATCGCATTAAAACAGGCATAGGAAAAGGAAAGAGGGCATGTCAGAATTACTGGATATTAAACTCATCATTGATAAGGCGTGTGAGAAACTCAACATAGTCATAAGGTGCAGGGAGAGGGATGATGATGTGGAGGGTGTTATTGCTGCCATCGAGTCGTATGCCAATAAGAAGATACCGATGATCCCTGCATTTTTTAAGGACAGCTATGTGATGCTGCCCCAGGGGCAGATTTTCCGCATTTACATAGCAAACAGAAGGGTTATGGTACAGACAAGCGAAAGGCTGTATGATTCCAAAAAGACTCTTCGTGAGCTCGAGAACATGATGGATGGGAGCAGATTTGTGCGCATCTCCCAATCCGAGATCATAAATCTTCGCAAGGTAAAGAGCTTTGATTTCTCAGCTGCGGGAACCATAGGTGTTGAACTTGAAAACGGAGAGAGGACTTTTGTAGCCAGAAGAAGGGTCAGAAATGTTAAGGAGGTGCTGTCAAAAGGAGGAGAAAATGGATATAAAGACTAAGTTTATTATAAGAGCCCTTGTTGGGATTACACTTGGGATGTGCATAGGAATATTTACTTATGTGTTGGTGGTAAGTGATACAGAACCAGTTGATAAAGTGTATCTCGTGCTTCATCTGTTCTGTTCCGCGGCACTGGGACTTGTGGGAAACGGCGGGGCTATTATCTATGACTTTGAGGATTGGAGCCTTGCAAGAGCGACATTTACTCATTACATCATCACTTTCATGACGCTCTTTGTGATAAGCGAGATGCTTGGATGGTTTCCTCACAGCGTGCTGCTTATCGTATTTATTGTCTTTACCATTGTGTATTTCATTATCTGGCTTACAGAATACCTGTCCTGGAGGAAGGAAGTCAGGCAGATGAACATTGAGCTTAAATCCATGCTGATGGCAAATTCGGGAAAAGGAGAATGAGGCTATGTCGGAGAATAGTACTGCAAATACTGTTTCGCAAATGCCAAAGGTGACGGAGTACGATGCACTTGGGGTTGTTACAATGTCTCTTGGAAGCAGATCTTATCAGGTTCGATTTAATGACGGAGCAGAGCTTATCGCCACAAATTCTTCTGAGGAGAGCGTTTCAGATGGGACAGGCGTGGGGCTCATTGCAGCTGACGGTGTATGGACTATGTATGTTTTAGGCTGAGCGGGAAGGGACTATCCGATGAAGAAAATGAAAATTCTTGTTACCGGCAAGAACAGGCGCATTGCAACAGATATATGTAATCATCTTGCTGAGGACAGGGACTACAACGTGATAAAGTGTCAGGCCAGACAGGATGTCCTTTTCCAGGTGGTGCCAAATGAGATGCCAAGAGTAATAATTATCTGCCTCGGCAATGAGACCAGGGAGACGGTAAAGACTTATGACATCCTGAAAGAGTGCGCCAAGCTTGGGGCTCTTACGCTTATCGTCGTTTCAAACAATGAGGATAAAAGTCTTTTTATAAAGTATACAGGTCTAGAGAAGATGTTCTTTTTGTCCAGACCTGTTTCTCTTTACATGCTCTATGACAAGCTTGAGGATGTGGAAAAGAGGTATCTTGACGGAGATGATGACTATGCTCTTTTGTCTGAATTTGTAAATCCCAATCCAGATGGGATAGCAAGGAAGCACATTCTGGCAGTGGATGATTCAGCAGAGCAGCTAATCAGGATAAAAGAGCACCTTAAAGAGTTCTATGACGTGACTTTGGTGGGCTCCGGCAGGGATGCCTTTAAGCTCCTCTCAAAGAGGAGAGTCGATCTCATCCTTCTTGACTATCTCATGCCTGACATGGATGGACCGCAGGTCTACAGGAAACTTCGCGAAGACATAAGATATGTGGATATTCCGGTGATGTTTCTGACAGGTGTTTCCGAGAAGGATGTCGTCATAAAGACACTGGTTGATTTAAAGCCCCAGGGCTATATCGTAAAGCCCACTAAAAAATCGGAGCTTGTTGCAAAGATCATAGATATCCTTGGATAGGAGGCTTTTCGTGGACTTTGACCTTACTTTTCTGGAAGAGAACGGGATAGATACAAAATCGGGCATTGATTACACGGGTAATAAGGAAAAGTACATTGCCGCACTGCGCCGCTTTTTTGAAGGCTTTGAGGATAATTCACGGATGATCCTGGATTATCTTGACAGAGGAGACACTGACAACTTTGTGATCATTGTTCATGCCTTAAAGAGCAATTCTAAAATGATCGGAGCATTCATTCAGGCCGGATTGTTTGAGAAACTTGAGCATGCGGGTAAAAATGGTGATGCCGCCTATATTGAAGAAGAAACCCCAAATGTCATAGAACAATACAGAAGGTTTGCGCAGCTCCTTAAGCCGTTTGCAGGATCTGATGATGCTCCGCCCGGGGAAATAGGAGATAAAGAGGCCTTGGAGATTGCAGAAAGGCTCCTTGAAGCTCTCGATGACTTTGATGATGAGAAGTCAAAAGAGCTTGCAGGGAAACTTCTTGGATATCCTTTTGATGCGGAGCAGGCAGAAGAGATGAAGCGTGCCATGAAGTACATAAATGACTTTATGTACGATGAAGCGGCAGAGGTGATCAGAAGGATTTCAGACGCTGTTAAATGACATCAATTCAGAGGAAGACCTTACATGAAATATGTTAAAGCTGCACTTTCTGTAATTCTTGTACTTGTCTTTGGGTATATAATCATAGGTGAATATGCCTTTGTCTACGACACCCCCAGAAGCGGTTTTATCTGTCATGAGCTTCCGGGAGATAACTGGGTCAGGATAAAAGATGACGGTACGAGGGAACCTATTACACTTCCCGGAAGAGCCGGGGAAGATGTAGTTATTGAGACCACCATTCCTTCTGACCTTGACAAGGATATATCTGCTCTGTGTTTCAGGGGCATGAATATGCAGGTCTTTATTGATGATGTTCTAAGGGATGAGGTTATAGCTCCAAGGTATCAGCTTTTGGGAGATCGCTCTGCTGAGTGCTATCTTATCGTGAACATTCATCCGGATGACGCGGGGAAAAAACTCAGGGTCAACTACGCGTACAATTCTGGCTATGTCTATGGCGTTTATTATGGCACAGGGCTTGGCATATGGGCATATATCTTTTCCCTGTACGGAGCAGAGCTCTTTGTAGGATTCATTATACTGAGCCTGGGATCTATATGTTTTATCGCGTCCATAATCTACAGGATAATTTATAAAAAATATCTCGAGATGCAGCATCTGTCCACCGGAGTACTTCTTGGGGCATGCTGGGTTCTCTCAAATTCTGTATTCAGGCAGTTCTATACCAGGAACATTTCTGTGATGTCTGATGTGCCGTTTCTGATGGTCATGCTTCTGCCAATTCCCTTTACGATATTCATAGATTCTCTTCAGCAAAGAAGATACACAAAGCGTCTGACCTTTGCCGGGTGGATGGAGATCGTAGTTTTTGCGGCTTTGATGATACTCTTTATCTTAGGGAAGATGCCGCTTGTCAAGAGCTTTTATATTGCAGCGCTGTGCTGCCTCATCACCATTGGTATTATTGCAACTACGCTTGTAAATGACTCGGTAAAAAAGCTTACCAAGAGCTATGAGTATGTTGCGGTCGGATTTGTTGTGCTTGCTCTGGCCGGCATTGGGCAGATATTTACATATGTTTTCGCTCACAACGGAGTCTTTTCCGGACTCATGATGTCAATAGGACTTTTAGGGTTTCTTATCTGCGCGGCGATACATACTATCAAGCAGCTCATAGGGATGACGCTCTCTGCCAATGAGGCGATGCTGCGCAGCAAGGCCAAAGACCAGTTCCTTGCTAACATGTCCCACGAGATAAGGACGCCCCTTAACGGAATCCTTGGGATGGATGAGATGATAATAAGAGAGAGCAGAGAGAGTACAATTAAGCAGTATGCACTTGAGATAAAGAGTGCGGGAAATACACTTCTTTCTATTATTAATGACATTCTTGATCTGTCTAAGATCGAATCCGGGAATTTTGAGATAATTCCGATTGACTACGACGTTGCTTCAGTTTTCAACGATGTTCTCAATCTGACGCGCCCGAGGGCACAGAAAAAGAACCTTGAATACAGTCTGACGGTATCCGACATGATTCCGTCTGTCTTAAACGGCGATGAGATAAGGATAAGGCAGGCGATGCTGAACATCGTCAACAATGCTATAAAGTATACCGCAGAAGGAAGAGTTGACATCGATGTATCCTCAAGGGACATCATGATGGGTGGCTACATCGAGCTCGTCATAAGGGTGACGGATACCGGGCAGGGGATAAGACAGGAGGACAGGGACAAGCTCTTTAAAAGCTTTCAGAGACTTGATGAAAAGAAAAACAGAAGTATCGAGGGTACGGGACTTGGACTTAATATAACTCACAGCCTCATGGAGATGATGGGCGGCAGGATCGAGATAGAGAGTGAGTACGGAAAGGGAAGTACCTTTACAATCATAGTCCCGCAAAAGGTGGTAAACAGACAGCCAATCGGTGACTTCTCGGGGGCAGTCCGGCATTATCTTGAAAACATAGAGACAGATGATGCAACGCTTTACGCTCCGGATGCCCATATTCTTGTGGTTGATGACAACGCCATGAACCTGGAAGTTATGGATGGACTGCTTGCCGACACCGGGGTCAGTGTAGATAATGCATCTTCCGGAGCTGAATGCATACAGAAGGCTATGGAAACGGATTATGACTGTATATTGCTTGACCAGATGATGCCGGGGATGAGCGGAGAGGAGACTCTTAATAAAATGCAAAGCATGGAGATCCTTAAAGATACACCTGTCATTGCGCTTACGGCAGATGCCATTATTGGCGCAAAGGAGAATTATATTCAGAAGGGCTTTACAGACTATATCAGTAAGCCGGTAAAATATCGTGAGCTGGAGCAGGTTCTCAAAAAATACCTGCCTGCAGAAAAACAGCTTGTGAAAGAACAAGCCGAAGATCTTCCTGTCATGCTCATTTGGGGAAATGACCCTGAGCGCCTTCGCCTTGAAAAAGAGAAACTTGAGAGCATCTATAAATGTGTCTGTGTTGTAGGAAACAAGGCTGCTGACAGATACATGGAAAAACATAGCCCGTACGGGGTGATACATCTTGTTTAACAGGAAATTCCTCCTGATTTCCTGTTAAACAAAAACGCTCCGCTATGGATGCGCACTACTGTGTATGACCTGCTTGGGGCGAGCAAACAGTAACCGAATAGACACTAAAAACGACCGAATAAACGTAAAGTATGGTATGCGTGATTATTATCTGATAAAGTCACATAAGAAGTACTAATAACAGCACTTAGACAAGGAGGTTTAATTTATGGACAAGAAGTCAAATTCAATTTTGAGCAGGATATTCACATTACTGCTGGCACTTTCGATCGCTTTTACACTGATTATCCCCAGACTGCTGTTGCAGCAAATAAGACATATTCGACCAAAAACATGAATATGGCGAAAAACGGAAAAACATATACTGTTAAGATCAAATACCCCGTAGTTGGATATGTTCCTGCCAAGGTTAAGATCAAGGCAGTTAAGGGCAAGCCTTACAAAAGCTTTGTCGATGGCAAGTTGTACTACGGTGTGACAGTAACGGTAACATACGCTATTACCAAAGAGGGTAAGGAGAAAATTAAGAAAGCATCCAAAGAAATTACGAAATTTATGAAAAAGTCAAAATATGAAGACCTCTATCCCTTTGATGTCTTTGTTCTAAACAGCAAAACCGGAAAGGTTAAATACTCTACTGCCAGGCATACTAAGGGAGTTTTGACAAGACCTGATTACCCCACATATAAAAAATATAATGACTTATATATAAGAACAAACGTAGAATATAAGTTCAGCCAGACGTATAAAAGCACCGATAAACCCTCATTCATTATCGGACTTGCCAGCCCCAACACGGCATTTGGAGGCAAGAGAAATGACTTCGACTTTGAGCACTCAGTAAACAAAAAACTAAAAGACGTAACAAATTTCTGGAATGGAAAGATTGAGCTGAAAAAATCAGTCTATTATAAGAAGAATACCAAGAGTTCTATCTGGTATAAATTTACTGCATGATATTTTTGCCTCTCGTATCATGTTTTCACGAAACCCGCAGCCTGCGGGTTTCTGGTATTTCATTCAAGAAGTCATGACTTGCTGTTAGCACTCGAATCAATCGAGTGCTAATTTTTTATTGACTTTTGACCGGTGTGGAATTAAACTAGGATTTGTACGATAAAAGGATTTTTATCATCTTATTATTTTATAAAAAGGAGTGAGAACTATGGCTTCAAAGAAGGGTAATCTTTCAATCAACAGCGAAAACATGTTTCCGATTATCAAGAAATGGTTGTATTCGGACCATGATATTTTTTACAGAGAGGTGATCTCCAATGCCTGTGATGCCATCACCAAGATACGCAAGATGGACATGATGGGTGAGTATGAGCTCCCTGAAGGCTTTAAGCCCCGCGTGGATATAATCCTCAATGACAAGGATAAGACCATCAAGATCGTCGACAATGGTATCGGCATGACGGCAGAAGAGGTAGAGGAGTACATCAACCAGGTGGCATTTTCCGGAGCTACCGATTTCCTCAACAAGTACAAGGACAAGGCCAATGCCGATCAGATCATAGGTCATTTCGGACTCGGCTTCTATTCAACCTTCATGGTATCTGACAGGGTGGATATTGATACACTGTCCTGCAAGTCAGATGCTGCATCTGTTCACTGGACCTGCGATGGCGGCTCTGATTTCGAGATGACAGACGGAGATAAGACTGACGTCGGCACAACTGTAACTCTTCACCTCTCAGATGACTGTGTTGAGTTCTGCAACGAGTACAAGGCCAAAGAGGTTGTTCAGAAATACTGTTCATTCATGCCCTATGAGATATATATTTCAAGGGAGAATGAAGAGGGTACGGAGACCATAAGGGAGTCTGAGAAGAGAGATGACGACATCGTAATTGAGGTGATCGAGCCCGAGAAGAAGGAAGAAACAAAGACCGAGGGCGAAGGTGCTGATAGTACTGAAGCCAAAGAGGAGGAGAAGAAGCTTAAGATAAAGAGAAGACCTGAGCTTTTAAACGATACTCATCCCCTCTGGGCCAAGACACCTAAGGACTGCACAGAAGAGGAGTACAAGGAGTTCTACAGAAAGGTATTCCGCGACTACAAGGAGCCTCTGTTCTGGATACACCTCAACATGGACTATCCTTTCAACTTAAAGGGAATTCTGTACTTCCCCAAGATCAACATGGAGTTCGAGTCAATCGAGGGTACGATCAAACTCTACAACAACCAGGTGTTCATTGCAGACAATATCAAGGAAGTCATTCCTGAGTACCTGATGCTCTTAAAGGGCGTAATAGACTGCCCTGATCTTCCTCTTAATGTATCAAGATCGGCTCTTCAGAACGACGGATTTGTCAAGAAGATCTCAGAATACATCAGCAAGAAGGTCGCTGAGAAGCTCGCAGGTATGTGCAAGACTGACAAAGAGAACTACGACAAGTACTGGGATGACATCAGCCCGTTCATCAAATACGGGTGCCTCAGAGATGATAAGTTCTGCGAGAAGATGACAGACTACATCCTCTTTAAGAACCTCGACGGCAAGTACCTCACTACACCCGAAGCTCTTCAGATCAACAAAGAGGCAGAGGCTGAGGCGCAGAAGGCTGAAGCTGTCGATGAAGATGGCAATAAGGTAGAAGCTGAGGTTGTAGACGAGGGAGCCAAGGCTGCCACAGAGGATACTGCTTCAGAAGATAAAAAGGCTGAGGATGAGAAGGACAAAGAGCCCCGCACCATCTACTACGTAACAGACGAGCAGCAGCAGAGCCAGTACATCAACATGTTCAAGGCACAGAAGATGGATGCCTTCATAATGAACCACAACATCGATGTTCCTTTCATGGAGCAGCTTGAGCGCAAGAACGAGGGAATCCGCTTCTGCAGGATCGATGCAGACCTAACAGATACCTTCAAGTCCAAGACCTCCAAGAAGGCAGCAGCCGAGCTTGAGGAGAAGGAGAAAGAGCTCACTGAGAAGATCAGAAAGGCTCTTAAGAATGATAAACTCGCCATCAGACTTGAGAAGCTCAAGGACAAGAAGATGTCATCAATGCTCACAGTATCTGAGGAGTCAAGGCGTATGGCTGACATGATGAAGATGTACGCCATGAACGGCATGAGCATGGGCGATTTCGGAGCGGAGGGACAGACCCTTATCCTGAATGCAAATCATCCTCTTGTGCAGTATGTGATGGAACACGAAGATAACGACAACACCAAGATGATCTGTGAACAGCTCTATGACCTCGCCCGCATCCAGAATGCGCCTCTTGAGGCCGACGCAATGACCAAATTCATTGCAAGGAGCAACGAGATCATGATGGTGCTGACCAAGTAAAAAGAATGTAATAGACGACGAGGCAAAAGTCCGACGTGGTGGACGGCAGTGGCAAAATACAGAATTTTGCTCCGGACTCATATAATTATGCAGGAACGTCAAGGATTGGAACAGTTTACAAGAGCTGTACAATCTTTGGCGTTCTTTTATAATAGATTTAGAAAAATATAGAGGAGGACGGAAATGTTACCACAGGATCCGATAATGCTACTTAGTTACATAAATACACAGCTTCGGGATAACTACAGTTCTATGGAGGCTTTTGCCGAAGGACTTGATATCTCTAAGGAAGAGGTCGATTCAATTGTCGGCAAACTAAAGACCTGCGGCTATGAATACGATGAGAAATTAAATAAATTCAGATAATTCTATTTTTTATTTTCCCAAACTGTTGTCATCACTCATCTGTGCCAGGAATGGATATCATGACCGAATAGACATGGAAAACGACCGAATATACAAAAATCATTGAGTCTTTTTGTGAGCCCAATATAATCAAAATAAAGAATAATTTGTCCAGGTCGTACAGAAAGCTATGAGGTGATCAACTATGAAGAAAAACAGCTTTAAATCAAAAGTGTTCTCGGTTATTCTTTCTATGGCAATAATTATGGCTTTTGCCCCCTTTATGAATGCTGGCATTATTGCTTACGCAAGTGCTGGCTGGCGCTGCAACTGTGAAAATCCGGCAGACTCAAAAATGCATTCTGAGTTTGGTGATTTTATTAGCGCTCAGTATCATCAGGAAAGAGTCGTCTGTGAAACGTGCGGCGCACATTCAGAGTGGGTTGAGGGATTTCATATTGATCTGAATGGTGACAGTTATTGCGATCTATGTAACTACGACAAAAACGGAAAAATAAACGCGGAGGCAAAAAAACAGAACAATTCCGGCGGGAACAACGGAAATGGTGGCAGTGGAAGTGGCAGCGGCAGTGAAAGTGGTGGTTCTGATAGTAGTGGCGGCAAATCTTCGGGCGAGGGTGAAGGCGGAAGCAAATCAGACAGTTCCAAAAAGCAAGACAAAATTGCCAAAATACCAACCGCAAAAGATCTTACATATACCGGCAAAAAACAGATTGGTGTTCCCGCCGGTACCGGTTATTCCATATCAGGACACAAAGGAACAAATGCAGGGACCTATAAGGCCAAGGCAACACTTAAGGCAGGATATAAATGGTCAGATAATACCAGAACTCCCAAAACCATCAAGTGGACAATCAAAAAAGCTCCTAATCCCGGAAAAGTAAAATACAACAAGACCCCTACAGTGAAATATTCCAAGCTTAAAAAGGCAGATCAGAAAATCGCTGCTAAGAAGATGTTTCAGATGAATGGCGCTGTAGGTAAAATAAGCTATTCAAAATCCTCCGGAAATAAGAAAATTGGTATCAACAAGAAAACAGGTGAACTGGTGCTTAAAAAGGGACTTTCAAAAGGTACCTATACTGTTAAGCTTAAGGTAACAGCTGCCGGAAACAAAAACTATAAAAAGGGCACAAAAACAGTTACTGTCAAAGTAATAGTAAAATAACCAAAAACTCAGGTGTAATATGCTGAGAATCATCACTGCCTATATATTCCTGGATTGAAAATCCAGGAATGTATCAAACAGGCCATTTGAAGGCGACTACATCGCAGGCTTGTTTGCATCTTGTATCATGTTCTCACGAAACCCGCAGCAGGTGCGGGTTTCTGATATTTTATCTAAGAAGTCATGTATTCTTAGATAAAATTACAGAAATCCGCACCTGCTGCGGATTTCGTAAGAACATGATTCAGGAGTCAACCAAGCCCTTCGCCGAAGTCGAATTAAAATGGCTTGGTTGATACATTCTTGGATTCTTAATCCAAGAATGCATATATTTTGTATTCATAATTTAGGGTGTCAGAGTGCAGATGCAGTAGGATGAGCTGCGTCGTCCCTATAATAATCTTTTCATTTTTGGGACGACGTAAAGTCATCAGTTTTCTTGTGTTATGGTCTCAAACAACACATGCCGTCGTCCCAGTAATGCTTTTCTTGTTTCTGGGCCGACGGCATGTCTTCAATTTTCTTATATTACTAATCCAAACAGCATTTTGCGTCGTCCCAGAAATGCTTTTCTTGTTTCTGGGACGACGGCAGGTCCTCAGTTTTCTTATATAACGAATCCAAACAGCATTTTGCGTCGTCCCAGAAAAGCTCTTTTTGTTTCTGGGCCGACGCCATACCCTAAATCCTTTGTTTAGCCTGCATGAATCTTGTTTTAGATTCATAAGGAATCCACCGAAAGCAATTCCCCTTATAGCCTGGCATGCTATGCGTTTTGTAACGTGTACTCGAATGCTGATTTCTACTCGTTCAGGTCATATCTGGCTCCAGACTACTGCCTTGGATTGATATAAAAGTGTACCCAGATGATGATTTCTGCTTATCCAGGTCATACCTGGCCCCAGAATAATACCCTGGTTCGATATAAAAGTGCACCCAGATGATGATTACTGCTTGTTCAGGTCAAACCTGGCACCAGAATACTTTAGTATGTCAAGGCCTTTAGAGCTTGCGTGCCTTGACATGCATCTGGTAAGGAATATACTCCGGGAAAGAGGTCATTAAGCAGATTGGTTGAAATGACCCGATGGAAATTGGTTAATTTATCCCGATGCTGAAGGTGATTATCGTCCGATGAAAACACAGTCAAATATCATCGAAAAAAATAGCTAATAAGTATCGGCGCTTACTGACCAGACTGTTATCGACTGATTTTAGCTAATTGCGATAGCTGATTGTCGAAAATGCGCCGGCGGTGATTGGGGAATTTATCAAGAGTGGTCACTTTGAGCTGAGCCCGTAAAAACTGCCCATGGGTTCCCATCTTGGATCAATCCTGCAGAAAAACACTGCAGAACCACTTTCACATGCTGATTCAAAATTATTGGATCATTCACACTATATCTTGAATAATGGGGCACAAACATCCACACGATATTGTCACTTAACGTTTTATTGTAGTATAATTAGATTGAAAAAATGTAAATTTTAGTAAAAATGCTTAAGGAGCTCAATGCAGCCGACTATAGATATACATTGTCACATTATGCCCGGTGTTGATGACGGATCGCCTGATACTCAGACAAGCCTTGAGATGCTGAGGATCGCTGAGAAGAATGGTATAACTCACATGATACTGACGCCGCACCACAAGCCGATGCATCATAACGTCAGCGTAGAGCACAATGTCCTATACAGAAAGAGACTAATGGAGAAGGCTAAGGAAGCAGGGATCAAGGTCAAGCTCTTCTCCGGAAACGAGATATATTACAGCGATGAGACCATGCAGGAACTGCTGCGCGGTAAGATATGTCCACTGGCGGGATCCGGATACGTGCTTGTGGAGTTCCATCCTTCCAATCCCTTCAGAGCGATACAGAATGCCATCAACCGAGTGCAGAGTGCCGGCTATATACCGATAATCGCGCATGTTGAGCGCTACAGTGACATTGTCCAGCACTCGTCGAGAGTGGGAGACCTCATTGATATGGGGTGCTACATACAGGTGAATGCTTCAAGCATTATGGGCAGGTATGGACTTGGCATTGCTCATTTCACAAAAAAACTGCTGAAAGAAGAGATGGTACATTTTGTGGCATCGGATGCCCATGATGCGGCAAAGAGATCGCCCAATCTTTTGGAGTGCAGAAATTTTGTTGAGAAAAAATTCGGAGCGGACTATGCTTCTAAGATTTTTTGCGTAAATGCTGCCAACGTTATCAGAAACGACAAAATATAAATGAGTTGGAGAGTACATGGGCAAGAGAGATGACATAATAGAAATTAATCTTGGGGAATTGTTTGGAGTTCTTTTGTCAAGAGCCTTTCTTATTATAAGTGCAGGGATCTTTTTTGCGCTTGCGGGGCTGTTTCTCAGTAAGTTTGTACTTCACCCGGTCTACGATTCCACAACCAAGATATATATTCTTAATAAAGAAGAGAATCAGACTGTTACCTATTCGGATGTGCAGATTTCAACCCAGCTGACACAGGATTATGCAGAGCTTATTAAGAGCAGGTATGTTATCGAGGAAGTTATACAGAGACTCAATCTTATTGACATGACTTATGAGGATCTCCAGAGTGTCTTAAAGGTTGATACCCCTTCTGATACACGCATAGTGTCGATAACCGCAAGGGACGAGGATCCGCTGATGGCGATGAAGATAGCCAACTGCATCCGAGAAGTTGCCAGTGAGCACATTGCGAATGTTATGGATATTGATGCGATCAATGTCGCTGAGTCGGCAAATGTGCCGACCAGGAAATCAGGACCGAGTGTCGCCAGATGGACTGTGATCGCCGGTTTCCTTGGCGCGATTATCATCGCTTTCTTTGTGATACTTGAATATCTCCTGGACGATACGATCAAGAGCAACGACGATGTTGAGAGATACCTTGGTCTAAGTACACTTGCACTTGTTCCTCTTACGACGGAGGAGTCTGATAAAAAGAAATCCAAGAAACAGAACAAAAAGAAGAGGTAAGAGGAGGGAATATGCAGAGCGCTAAGCTTCATTTCAGTCAGGCTGAGAATAACTATCAGATAAAAGAAGCATATAAGACCCTTCGAAGCAACGTGGAATTCAGTGGGCAGAACGTCAGGGTGATATCTGTCACAAGCTGTACTCCCGGAGAAGGTAAGACGACGGTGGCAATGGCTCTTGCCAGAGCTTTTGCCGAGGCCGGCAAAAAGACTGTCCTCGTGGATGCGGATATGAGAAAGTCGGTTCTTGTGGGAAGATACAGGACAGGCTCTGTGAGGCTTGGACTTACACACTGTCTGGTTGGAAGAGAGAGACTCTCGAGTGTCATCTGTGAGACAGATATTCCCAATCTCTATGTGGTTTTTGCAGGACCTGTTCCTCCGAACCCAAGTGAACTGCTTGGAGGTAAGATTTTTGGCAAAGCTCTGGAGAATATGAAGCAGGTTTTTGACTATGTGATAATAGATACGCCGCCTCTTGGAAGTGTTATCGATGCTGCAGTAGTGGCCAAGCAGTGCGATGGTACGGTTATGGTGATAGAGAGTAATGCCATATCCTACAGGTTTGCCCAACGTGTCAAGGATCAGCTCGACAAGGCAGGAGCCAAGATGCTTGGAGTGGTTCTCAATAAAGTTGATATTTCAGGTAAGGGCTACTATGGTCATTACGGTAATTACTATGGCAAGTACTACGGCAAATACTATGGCAAGTACTACGGCAATTACGGGGAGGACAGCATAAACAGTGCGCCTGCTTCCAAACCCAATCCTGTGAGCAAGGACCTTGCTCCCGATGAAGATGATCTCGACGAGCTCAACTATCTCGCGGGAGTTACAAGAAAAGATTAACCTTTTGGAGGAAAGTCTAAATTGAGAGGAAATATTCTCGGGATATTTTTTTCAATACTGAGCGGTGTACTGATCGTTCTGATAGTTGTTGCCTATGGCAGAAGTGACCGCACTGCTCCGGAGTTCCGGTTTTCTGTCCTTGATATGGTCTACAATTCAAGGACTACGGACAGTGATCTGATAAACGGGATTGCGGCTTATGATTCCAAAGACGGAGAGCTTACGGACAGGATCGTGGTCGAGAAGGTTGTCCTTAACAGGGATAAGTCAACGGCCGTTGTCTACTATGCAGTCGCTGATTTTTCCGGCAATGTTACCAAGCAGTCAAGAGTTTTTCCTGCGGATATAGACGATATTGATAATAACGGAGATTCATCCGATATAATAGAAGAAGGGCTTTTCCCAAATCTTAATGTCGGCTCCAAATCCGGAGCAGAGAGCGGAAACTAGAGGTGTTCAAATGAAAGGAAAGGGCAGGATATTTCTTATCATCTGGGCAAGTGTCATGACGGTTATCACACTTGCGCTTGCTACCTTTGAGGTGGTAAGAATTGTTGGAAAATCAAATCTTGACTCAAAATCTGCCACCAGTACGCCTGTGCTTGAGCAGTCCGTTGATCCTATGCAGCTGCCGGCTAATGATGTCACCTGGAAGTCTGACTGGGTCAGATACAACGGAGAAGTCTATGACTACAATGAGGATATAACAACCTTTCTTATCATGGGAATAGACAAGAGTGACGAAGTGGTCACCGAGGTTGCTGAGGGAACAGATGGCGGGCAGGCGGATTCTCTTTTCCTGCTGGTGCTCAATCCCCATGATGAGAGCGTCAAGATCATCGGGATAAACCGCAATTCAATGGCGGAAGTGGACATCTATGATGAGTACGGAAGATATCAGACTACAGTGCATGCGCAGATCGCAACCCAGCATGGCTTCGGAAACGGAGTTGAAAAGAGCTGCGAGTATCAGGTAAAGGCTGTCTCCAAGATGTTCATGCAGCTTCCGATACACGGATATGCTGCGATCAACATGAGCGCCATCCCTATTATCAACGATCAGATAGGCGGAGTTGATGTGACTGTACTCGAGGATCTTACTAAGTGGGACAAGAGTCTTGTCAAAGGCAAAGAAGTCCATCTGATGGGGGAGAGTGCCTTTAATTATGTCAAGTGCAGAGACCTCAACGTGTTCGGGTCCAATGATACCAGGCTTGAGAGGCAGAGGCAGTACCTGAACGGATTTATAAAGGCTGCCAGAGATGCAAGCGCTCAGAATCCCAACACGGCTGTGGAGCTGTTTACTTCAATACGTGAAAAGATGGTGACCGACATTACGGTTGATGAAGTCAGCTATCTGGCACCGCTTCTTACCAGCTACAGCTTTGACAGCAGCGACCTTAGAATGATCGAGGGAACCAATCAGAAAAATGGTGAGTTTGAAGAGTTTATCGTAGATCAGGATGCGCTATATCAGACAATAATTGATATTTTTTATGAAAAAATTGATTATGTGGACTAAATAAATGTATACTTTGTGCCGAAATAAGAAAATAAACGGTAAAGTTGTAAAAATAATATTTGCAGCTTTACTTGTATTTGTGATGATAAGCGGCTGTGGTTCGGAATCCGAAAAGAAAAAAAAGCAGTATGAGCAGCTTTTGCAAACGGAAACTGCGCGCGACTCTCACGTGGACATCAGCGAACTTAAGAAGATAAACGAAGATATCTTTGCCTGGGTATATGTGCCGGATACCAGAATTGACTATCCGGTGGTACAGAACTCCGATGGGGATGACTACTATTACATAAGTCACAATGTATTTCGAGAAGAGGATCCCAGGGGAGCCATATACATTGAGGCGGCGAATCTTACCAACATGTGTGATTTCAATGAGGTTCTGCACGGTCAGTGCCCGGAAGACGGAACCATGTTCGCGGATCTTAATAAGTTCCTGGACAGATCCTTTTTTGACAAGCATCCGTATATATATGTTTATATGGATGGGAATGCTCTTATTTATTATACATTCGCGGCATTTATGAGAAATGATACCAGGCTTATACAGCAGTATGATTTTACCTATGCCTACGGATGTCAGGCATTTCTGGATGAGATATATTCAGAGAACAGTATGAACAGGTTTGTCAGGACAGGCTGGGAGAACGCTGTAGAGGTGGACAATTTTATCATTACCCTGTCTACCAGGAACAGTGATGATCCCACCAAGCAGACTGTGGTTGTGGGATGCCTGGTTGGTGATGTCAAGGGTGTTATCGACAGATATGTTGACTATTCAGACCCTGAGTCTGAATGGGATTGATATATTGGCAACTAAAAATTAAATGTATGGAGGGTACAAAATGAAAAAGAAGATTCTGGCTCTGATTATGGCATCTGTCATGGTGGTGTCTTCTTCAACAGTTGCATTTGCTGAAGACGGATCAAAGAGTGTTACCGCGAAAGACATCGAGCAGCTTCAAAATGAGATCGACAGTCTCAACAAGCAGATCGAGATACTGACCGAGGTTATCAAGGCTCAGAAGACAGAGATCACGATCAACAACGACAACAACGATACAAACAACAATAATCCTACAAACGCAAACGAAAACAACCCGACCAATACCAACAACCCGACCAATAATAATAACAGCACTGCTTCAAACAATAATCAGAATACCAATACGCAGAATCAGTACAACGGTGTTACAAATCCCGGTAAGGGAGGCGGTAGCAGCAGTAGCGGAAGCGGCGGATCATCCCGTGTAACTTCATCAACTACAGAGCAGGTTGGCAACTATGTAAACTACAATGGATCCCTGTGCTACCCGGTCAAGAAGATTGAGATCAACGGCGCTAAATCAAATGCGACATTTATGGTGGCAGCACCCGATGGCGGAACAGTTTCTTCAGCAAAAGAGCTGGCAGCAAGTCTTGGCGGAAACCTTATAAATACCGTTACAACAAGCTCACCCGGAGTAAATTTTGCAACTGCGAAAGTAAACTTCTTTGTTGATGGTGTTGTAGATAATGACAACATAGCAGTATATCAGCTTCAGAATGGTAAATGGGTTCAGCTCTCGGTATCAGAGATCAGGAAAGAGCATGTATTCGTCAATATGACAAGACATGGAGTACTTGCATTCATCAGAGTTCCGGCTCTTGCATCAACGTAATATTTAAAAATGAATCAGCAGAGGCTGCGAGGAAATAATTCTTCGCAGCCTCTTTATATATATGCGAGAGGCACTGCATGATGCAGTGCCTCTCGCTATGGGTTTATATGATTAAAATGTTTGTAAGCTGATGATCAACCCTTTACAGCACCCTCGATCATACCTTCCATGATCTGTCTCTGTGCTATAAGGAAAAGGATTATCATTGGAATGATGGCGAGCAGCGCTGCCGCAAGGATCATGTTCCACTGTTTTACATAGGATCCTACAAATGCCTGTACCGCAACGGGAAGAGTCTTAACAACACCGTTCTGACCAAGCATCATTGAAGGAAGCAGATAGTCGTTCCAGATCCACATTCCGTTAAGGATTGTAACGGTTGTGATAACCGGTGTAAGGAGCGGGAAGATTATCTGGAAGAAGGTTTGCTCCGGAGTACATCCGTCAATAGAAGCAGCTTCTTCAAGGTCGTAAGGAACACCTTTGATAAATCCGTTAAGGATGAACACTGTCATTGCACCGCCGAATCCAAGGTAAGCAAATACGATACCCGGAACTGACTGGAGCATCGGAATACCGATGAACTTGCCCACATCTCTGAAAGTTGAGATAAGGGGAAGCATAACTACCTGGAAAGGAATGATCATTGATGCGATGAACGTAAAGTAGATAACCAGTGACCATTTTGTCTTATTACGGCAGATAACCCATGCGGCCATCGCGCCAAACAGAGCGAGAAGAACAAGTGATACGATAGTGATCAGTGCGGAGAACCCGAATGCGCTCCAGAACAGGAAGTGCGTGTTGTTGATAACATCGCTGAGGTTTCTGAAGAGCTGTCCCAGACTGACACCGTTAAATCCGATAGGGTTCTTGGTAATCTCTGCTGTCTCCTTGCAGGAGTTGATAACAACCAGGAAGAATGGGAACAATACATAAATTGCAATTATAATAGCGATTATCAGTCTGATCGCAACGCTGGATGATTTTTCTTTTCTATGCATTATAATTCCACCTCCTTCTTATTAGAAATACGAACCTGAATTATAGAAACAGTAGCAAGAATTATGAAGAACAGAACGGCCTTGGCCTCACCAAAGGCATATTCGTTATTTATAACCGCTGTGCTGTAGATGTTGAGCGCAAGCATCTCAGTACCGTTTGTCAGGTAGTTGCCAAGGAAATCGGGAACTGAACCGGTACCATTTGTGAGAGCAAGGTTTACATCGAACTGTTTGAAGGCAGATGTAAGTGTAAGGAATGTACAAATTGTAATCGTAGGAGCGATCATAGGAATCTTGATGTTGAAAAGAGTCTGCATTGCGTTCGCACCATCGATTGATGAAGCCTCAAGAACATCTCCCGGGATAGTGTTAAGTCCGGTGATGTAGATGAGCATTATATAACCTGCATACTGCCAGATATATACGATGA
>CAMNEA010000019.1 GCA_946536145.1 uncultured Butyrivibrio sp. | reverse complement strand
CGTTGCCCTTCTTGCCGAATGCCTCACCCTCAGCCTTGGTCAGGGTGCTCATCTCTCCGATGTCAGCTCCTGCAACAAATGACTTCTCTCCGGCACCTGTAAGAACAACAGCTCTTACAACATCAGTGTCAAGACCGTCAAATGCAGCTTCAAGGTCATCAAGTACCTGAGAATTAAGTGCATTTAAAGCCTCAGGTCTGTTGATGGTGATCACAGCAATCTTGTCTTTTAACTCGCAATTAACAAAGCCCATTTTAAAACCCTCCTGTTTTTTATCTACTTAATTCGTGATAAAACACGAATCTATTTATTCGTAATAAAACACGAATCTATTTATTCGTGATAAAACACGAATAATCTACTTAATTCGTGAAATACGCATGACTCCGCTTCGCTCCCGTCATGCTACAGACATTCGGAATCCGCGCTGCCGCGCTACTTCCTCATGTCTGTTCGGTCTTCAAGCTAAAGCAGTCTGCCCAGTGCAAGCACGGCAGACCGCTTCAGTTTGAATCCCTATATCACTCATATTTTTCTACGATAGTAGCGCAGCCCATACCGCCGCCGATGCAAAGAGTTGCAAGACCCTTCTTGGCATCCTCTCTCTTCTTCATCTCATGAAGAAGTGTAACAAGAATACGGCATCCTGATGCTCCAACAGGGTGTCCGAGAGCGATTGCTCCACCGTTTACATTGACCTTGCTCATATCGAATCCAAGATCCTTGGCAACTGCTACAGACTGAGCAGCGAATGCTTCGTTAGCCTCGATAAGATCGATATCATCAAGTGTAAGATCTGTCTTCTTAAGTACCTTCCTGGTTGCTGCAACAGGTCCGATACCCATAATCTCAGGCTCGACACCTGCAAGAGCTCCGCCTACCCATGTTGCCATAGGTGTAACGCCAAGTTCTTTAGCCTTCTCTTCACTCATAACAACAATTGCAGCAGCACCGTCGTTGATGCCTGATGCATTACCTGCTGTTACAAGGCCGCCCTCCTTACCGGAGCAGCATCTAAGCTTTGAAAGAGTCTCAACTGTTGTGCCGGCACGAGGACCCTCATCAACCTTGAACTCTACCATTTCCTTTTTAACCTTAACAGGAACGGGAACGATCTCATCGTTGAACTTACCCTCAGCCTGTGCCTTCTCGCATTTCTGCTGAGAGTTAGCTGAGAACTCATCGAGTTCCTCTCTTGTAAGTCCCCATCTGTCACAAATATTCTCTGCTGTTATCATCATGTGATAGTGATTGAATGCATCAGTAAGAGCATCGTTTACCATTGTATCTACAACTGTGCCGTTGTTCATACGATATCCGAAACGTGCATTAGGAAGTGCATAAGGAGCCATTGACATGTTCTCCATACCGCCGGCAACAACAATATCAGCCTCTCCTGCAAGAATAAGATCTGCTGCCATGTTTACGCAGTTCAGACCGGAACCGCATACTACGTTAATAGTAACAGCGGGAACCTCATTGGGAATTCCTGCCTTGATTGATGACTGTCTTGCCACGTTCTGTCCAAGACCTGCCTGGATAACACAGCCCATCAGAACCTCATCAACCTGTTCAGGTTTTACACCTGCTCTGTTAAGCGCTTCCTTGATAACGATAGTACCAAGTTCAGCTGCAGGAGTATTGCTGAGTGCTCCGCCCATCTTGCCGATAGCTGTTCTGCAGGCACCTGCCAAAACCACCTTTTTTGCCATAACGTATTACCTCCATTTATTTGATTTTCTTGTATAAACCTTCGCTTGCTCTGATTGATAAATTTTTGTCAGAACAGATTTATTTTAGCATACAGACTAGTCAAATGCAACAAAAATAGCCCCTCAAAGGGGGCTATTTTATAAAAATATAAGAAATCAGATTTCCGGTTCAATAAGGCCGTAAGTATTGCCTTTTCTCTTGTAAACTACATTAACCTGATCAGTCTCGGCATTGACAAACACAAAGAAATTGTGTCCGAGAAGCTCCATCTGTACGCATGCATCCTCGGCATACATAGGCTTCGGATCAAACTTCTTCATACGCTCGATGCGGATGTCCTCGTCGTCCATATAGTCGGACTCAATGTATTCCTTCTTGAAGTTGCTTGCCTCTGCCTGCTGCTTGTCAACAAGTTTACTCTTGTACTTCTTGAGCTGTCTCTCAATAACCTCCTCGACAAGGTCGATAGATACATACATGTCATTACTTACCTGCTCAGCGCGGATTATCTTGCCCTTAACAGGTATGGTCACTTCAATCTTGTGTCTCTCCTTATCCACACTAAGTGTCACATTGGCATTCGTATCAGGAGTAAAGTACTTTTCCAGCTTACCGATCTTCTCCTCTACTGCTGCCTTAAGTCCGGGTGTTACATCAATGTTTTTGCCTGCGATAGTAAATTTCATGCAATCATCCCCTTTGCTCAGCCATTTGCGGCGTTATTATTAAAAGTATTATAACATTGATAGCCAGCACAGCGCAATTTAATTATATTTTGTGCAAATTGTATAAAAAATATCTATTGTTTCTATTGTGTAAAACGGGCTTTTTGTATCATATTTTTGTGGACAATGTGGATAACTTCGTGTATAAGTCGTAAAAACGCTTTTTTATAATCAGCCTTTGTGGATAACTTTTAAAAAAACTCTTAAGAAAAAATAAAATTTGTGGTTGACTTTTAAATTTATGTGCATTTTTGAAGAAGATGACGTAAACACTTTACAAATGCACTTTTGTGTAGTACGAATTCCCTAATTAAACAAAAAAGACAGACTGCAAATCAAATTGCAATCTGTCTTAATTATTCAATAATTATTTATCAGAAGATTCTTCTTACAGCAAGCACTGAACGATAGCCTGCATCAGATACCTTGATACCGGTCTTGGCTGTAGAAGCATGTACGATCTGACCATTGCCGATGTAGATAGCAACGTGTCCTGAGTAACATACGATGTCTCCGGGCTGTGCATTGGCAAGTCCGTCTACTGCTGCGCCAACGCTTCTGTCAGCACCTGAGCTGTGCGGAAGGCTTACACCGAAATTGTTGTAAACGCTCATTACAAATCCTGAGCAGTCAGCTCCGTTAGTAAGTGATGTTCCACCGTATACATAAGGGTTGCCGACAAACTGAAGAGCAAACTGTGCAACCGCAGAACCGATAGAACTTGTTGCTGTAGTGTAAGATCCTGCTGAGTTGTAGCTCCTTGGCTCAGAACTCTTGGTAGATCCCTTCTTGGTTGCCTTGGCGGCAGCCTTGGCAGCGGCTTCTCTTTCAGCAGCTTCCTTGGCAAGACGGGCTTCCTCCTCTGCCTTGGACTCAGCCTTAACAAACTCTGTTGAAAGTGTTACATAGTCAAGTGATACGAAACCGTCACCTTCCTCGATACTAACCTTGACCCAACCGTCAAGCTCTTCCTCTACTACAAGCTGATCCTCTATAGGAACCAGACCCAAAACTTCTTCATCAAGCCCCGGGCCCCCTCTAACCTTAAGTGTGGTAGTTGTTACGGTTGCAATCCTTGTTCCTACTTCTCTGGCAAGGTCAACTGCATCTTCACCGGTAACACAGTACTCACCCTTAACATAACCTTCAACCGATCCTGACTTGATCTTGTACCAGCCATTCTCTTCCTCTATGAAGGTACCTACCGACTTGTCATAAAGCTTGCCGACTACCTCACCTTCATTCTCATCAGGAAGATCACGTACATTAACATAATCATGAACCTTGGCGATGACCAAAGTCTTGAACATCTCCTCTTCCTTGCGGGCTTCTGCATCATCCTCCTGAACGTTGCTGATGATAGCGCCTGTAGCATTCTGAATATCTGACAAAATGCTGTCTGTTACAGTTGATGCAAGAGGTGTTATATTAGTTACAGCGCCTTCGGACTCGTTGATCTCCTGGGCAACTGACTTCTCAGCGCCGGATGAAGCTTCCGCTTCAGCCTTCTCAGACTCTACAGTCTCCTGAAGATTGGAGAGCGATACCTGGTTGCTGCCAAGCGCAAATGTGATACCTGCCTGAGGCATTACGCTTGTGACTTTATTGGATGAAGCATAGGAATCTATGCTGAAATTTGTGAATGTCATTGCAGCTGTCATAGCTAAAGCAGCTAACTGCATATATGGCTTCTTCAAAACTAACCTCCAAAATGTTACGAATTTGTTACATCTTTTAAAAATATACGCCACATATGCCGGTTTGTCAATCTAATTCTTTATTTTTTTTTAATAATAATTATAATTATTTTTCTTTCCCTACAAGAAAATCCTGTACGGATGTAACAGCATTGGCACCGTCAGCGACAGCTGTAACAATCTGTCTAAGGCGCTTCTTACGCGAATCTCCCGCAACAAAGATGCCCGGCATCGATGTGGCGCCATCCTCAGATGCTACTACATAGCCCTTTTCATCACACTCTAAAAGATCCGCAAAAAGATCCGTGGAAGGATGAATTCCTATTGCAACAAATATGCCATCAACTGTAACATCTTTCTCTTCTTTGGTCTTCACATTTTCAATATGAACAGAATTAACCTTGTCCTCTCCATTTATCTCTTTGACAACGCTGTCCCATATAATCTCCACATTGGGAAGTCCAAACAGCTCATCCTGAAGGATCCTGGTAGCGCGAAGTTCATCTCTTCTGTGGATGAGGTAAACCTTGCTGCAGAATCTTGAAAGGAATATGGCATCCTCAACCGCAACATCTCCGCCGCCGTTTACAGCAGTAACCTTTCCTTTATAAAAAGCTCCGTCACAGGTTGCACAGTATGATACACCCTTGCCGGTATACTCCTCCTCGCCCGGAACGCCAAGCTTGGAGTGATGTGCACCTGTTGCGAGGATGACAGTGTGTGTCTCATACTCTCCTGCATCTGTAACCACTTTATAAACAGGTGCCTTGGTATCGCTGCCCTTATCAATGACTTCTACCTTTGTCACTGTTCCGTCTGCAAACTCTGCTCCAAGCTTATCCGCATGCTCTCTGAACTTCATCGCCAGGTCAAAGCCATTGACACCGGGAATTCCAAGATAGTTATCCACCTCGTAGGTATCTATTATCTGTCCTCCGCTGACGGGGTTTTTCTCAATTATGAGCATGTTGAGACCTGCTCTTTTTGCGTATACGGCAGCTGAAAGTCCTGCGGGGCCTGAACCGATTATTATAAGATCGTACATAGTTTATCCTCCTGTTTATTAAGCTTTATATTTGAAACAAAAATCATATACATTGTGTGCAATTTAATATTATCATATTTATTTTGTTTGTAAAGCATTTTTTAATCTTATATCCATCCCCCGTCGATCGTAATGATCTGACCCGTGAGATACGAAGGCGCGTCACATATACTTATCACAAGGTCTGCGACCTCCTTGGGATTGCCCATTCTTCCCTTTGGAATCTCATCCTCAAGTTCCGCAAGATCCGCTTCGCTCAGCTCTTTCCTGTTCATATCGGTATCTATGACGCCGCAGGCTATCGCATTGACACTGATCCCGCTCGGTGCCAGCTCTTTTGCCAGCGCTCTTGTAAAAGCATTGACACCGCCCTTGGAAGCAGAATATGCAACTTCACAGGATGCTCCGACGCTGCCCCACACCGATGAGATATTTATGATCGTTCCCTTCTGCCTTCTTACCATCGAAGGGACAACTGCCCTGCAGGTATAAAAGAGACTGTCAAGGTTTGTGCCCATCACCCGCCTCCAGTCCCGTTCATCCATATCAGTAAGAAGTCCTATCCATGCAACTGCGGCGTTGTTGATCAGTATGTCCACATCTCCGATCTCATCAAAGAGTTTTCTGACTTCATCATTATCGGACATATCACATCTGTAGGCGCTGCATCTTACGCCAAACCGCTCACTCATCTCTTTGGCAAAGCGATCCATTTCTTCTATATTATTTAAACAGGTGATAAAAAGCTCGTCTCCTTTTTGGGCAAATACTTCAGCGATTGCCCTTCCTATCCCTCTGGAGGCTCCCGACACAAAAACTTTTCTGTTCATTGATAGCTCCAATCTTTCCCGGAAAGTAGGCGGGAGTCAATGAGAAACGTCCCCATTGACTCCCCTTCATCATTTCATCTCTTTTTTGCAATGCTCGAGCGCGTCTATAACGCTCTCTTCCATAAAAGGCTTGGATACAAACTCGGTCGCCCCAAGCTTGACTGCCTCAAGCATTTTTTCTTTCTGTCCGGCAGCTGTTATCATCACTATCCTGGCATCCGGATATCCCTGCCTTATCTGCCTCAGGGCTTCTATCCCATCCATTTCCGGCATGGTAATATCCATGGTAACAATATCGGGAAGGAGTTTTGCATACATCTCAACAGCCTCTTTGCCATTTATGGCTTCTCCGGCAATCTTATAACCTGCTCTTTCAAGGATATCTTTCAGTATGCTCCTCGACGTCCTCGAATCGTCAACAATCAGAACACTTATCATCTTATGCGCCTCCATAACTTCTGTCATATAATAACAAGTTCCTTTGATATTGCTATTGCATACTTTACCTCGCCGCCGCATATATACACAGGCATGACGATCATCTCCTGACATTTCGCCTGCGAAAAACTCGTCATAAAATTGGGAGGATCAAGATCGATCTTCTTGTCAATCCTGCTCTGCTCAGTTGCATAAAGACCATTTATACAGTTAATAAGTTCGCAGACGGCATCAAGGGCATCCTCCCTGGTGTCTATGAACTCCTCTTTTGTATAGGCGATCGCCATATTCTTGACATCATTGTACTTGCCCGAGATGGCCACAACCGCAGCCTGGTCACCATGAAACCTCTGATATCCCAGAACCTCTTCCTTCAGGACATTGGCAGTATAAGATCTGCCCACATATATATGGTCATCGACAAGACGATACATATTCTTAATGCCCATTGTGAACATTGCCTTGTACATAGGATCGTCGGTATGGAGGAAAATTGGTACAGCCTGCTCCACATCACCTGTCTTGAGCGCAGCCATATCGCTCTCGGTAAAGCCATGCTGCCTTTGGTAGTCTGCCTCCGCGCCGCTTAGCTGCTCCATGGTTAAAAGCCCCAGATCAACAACGGACTGCAAAAACACAAGGTAATTGTTGCCCTGAAGTTCCAGAAGCCTTGAGACCTGATTCTGTGACAGGTAGCCCTTTTCAATTGCAATATCTCCAAAGCGCTTGTCCATGGAAGCCTGAAGCATATTTACCTGTTCTGCCTGCGCTATTGACATAAGTTTCTCAGCCACAGCGATGACGCCCAGCTTGGCCCGCTTCGATTCCTGTGTCTTATAGACCTGTTCAAGCTGTAAGCGGGTTATCAGTCCCTGCTCCACAAGATAAGTGCCGATTAGACGATCAAACATATCCTTCTCCTAGATATACTCAATATCGATATACTTATTACAATTTTAGACTAAACCCTGTACGATAACAAGCGATTTAATCAGCGTCATGCCTATTTTCATCTTTCATTTTTTCAAGTGCCTGGCCAAGGGCTTTTGTAACTGCCTCATCGTCAGATAGTCCTGCAGTTCCCTTTTTTGCCTTTTTCCCCCTGAGTGCATCTGCCTGCTGGCCGGCCATCTCTATCAGCATCATCTGCTGCTTGGGCACAACAATACCCTGTCCCGCAGGATTGATCCTTATCCCATCCTTGTCATTAACAAGGCGCACAAGATCCCTGAATCTGAAAATGGCAGCATTCCATTCCCTGTCTTTGTTGATCCTTGCAAATTCAAAGCCGTCTGTGCATACCGGGACAAACTGCCTGCCATCCGGAGCTTTCATAAGAAGAAATTTCGTCTTGGTATCCTTGTCGAGCCGGATCCTTCCGTCCTCCATAACCTGCGCAGGGCCCTCATGCTGCATAGGAACAATAAATGTGCCGTTCCTTACCAGAGTAATCATCCTCATCTCCTTGCCCTTAAGAACATCCCTCTTCTTATCATAGTTCACAGGCCACTTTGCCTCCTGGATAAGATCCGTCATGGCAAAGTTGAGCTCCGGATTTGAAGGAGCCTTGTCCTTATCATCCGCATTCCAGTCACCGGGAGCAGCAACAATCTCATTTCTCTTAAATCTAGCCCTGTATCCGCCGTTGTCAATGACAAGGTTCTCAATGCCAAGATAGTAAAAGAACTCAAACAGCCCTGCCTTCTTGTTTGAAGGGCTCTCATCATCCACTACCTTGCGCTCAAGAGCTGAGAGCTTGTGAAACTGTTTCTCATAGACAGCTGCCATTCTCTCCGCCAGCTCTTTTTCAAAATAGACATAGCTATAGCCGTTCTCAATGAATGGATATCCGGTGCTCTTGTCGTAGAGCACATACAGAACCTTCGCATCTCTTATCCTTCCGAGCAGTTCGTAGTAAACCTTCCTCGAGTTGGACTCGAACCCCGGCAGAGGAGCCTTCTTGTTAAAAGCTTCCATCGCTGTCAGCAGGAACAAAAGCTCCTGCCCTGAAAGATCAGCAAACGCATTCGGCGAGAGGTTCTGCTCATAGATAAGTTCACCCACCTCATTTTTTCTCTCGATGGTCAACGTATCTTCCGGCTTCTCCTCGCTGTCATTTTCTGCATTACCTATGACCACGTTGTTGTGGCGCGGAACCGTAGGCCACTCCATTCCCTCATAGACCTTTTTTACCTCTTCGGTTTTCTTATCCTGCTGCTCCCTGAGCGCAGCTTCCCTTGCTTCTTCTGACTCTGTCTCATTCTTTTTATTGCCAAATAAACCAAAAATTCCCATTTATTCCTCCATATATAGGATTACCGAACGATTTTCCCAGATAGTGAAAATTCATTACTTACCAAAAAACACTTCTGACACCGATGATAGATACTCCGGATCCCTGCTTCCTGCCGATTCATAGGGCGAGTGCATCGAAAGCTGCGCAAGTCCTATATCCACCGTACTAACCGGTACCTGCGCTGCTGATATATTGCCGAGCGTTGAGCCTCCGGCCATATCCGAGCGGTTCGTAAATATCTGATAAGGCACGCCTGCCTCTTTGCAAAAGAGCTTGAACTGCGCTGCAGAGAATGCGTCTGTCGTATACTTCTGAGCTGCATTGTACTTGATGACGATGCCCCCGTTTATGACAGGCCTGTTCACGGGATCGGCCTTATCCATATTGTTGGGATGATACGCATGCGCATTGTCCGCAGAGATCATAAAGCTTTGGGCAATCGCTGTGTGGTACTGCTGGCTGCTCCTTCCAAGTCCCTGGCCTATCCTCTCAAGAGTATCCTTAAGAAAAGTCGATGCAGCTCCCTGTCTGGTCGTGCTGCCAACCTCCTCGTTGTCAAATACGCAGTGCATTGAGACAAAGTCTCTTGGCTGCGCCTTAATGAAACCGTGCAAAGTCGTATATACGCACTCCTGGTCGTCAAGTCTGGCACTTGCTATATACTCGTTGTCCGCACCCCACAAAGTCGGCTCAACCCTGTTGTACAAAAACAGGTCATGGCTGAGGATACTGTCTTTATCTACCCCTGCGGATGAAGCGATTATCTCAAAAAACCTGCCCTCTGACTTCTCATCTCCAAACAGCGGAAGCATATCTTTCTGGGCATTGTACTTGTATCCGTCGTTGGCCTCCCTGTTCATGTGAATCGCCAGAGACGGAATGATAAGAAGATTCCTGTCCACATTGACAAGTATCTGCTCCGCCTTTCCATTCTTTTCCACAAAGATGCGCCCCGCAACGGAAAGAGGTCTGTCCAGCCACTGCGCGCAGAGCATCCCGCCGTACTTCTCCACATTGAGCGTCACATAAGCACTCCCCGCTCCAATCTCCGGGTTCTCCTTGATCTTGAAAGTGGGAGAATCGCTGTGGCTTGCTATCATGTGAAAGCCCTTGAAGTCCTTGTCCGGTATTACAAAAGAGATGATGGACGAGCCGTTTCTGGTCACAAAGAACCTGCCGCTCTCTAAATTCCACTCCTCATCTTCCAAAAGCTCTCTAAATCCATTGTCCGTGAGCAGCTTCTTAATATTGTCCACAACATGGAAACAGGTAGGAGATGCGTTTATAAAGTCCAGCATCTTACTCGTAACTGAATTCTTTTCCATTTATCTAATCCTTTCAGAAAGTTGCAGAAAATAGTATATCATATTTTCCAATTATATGTTAAAATGTAAGCACTTACATTTTGATCCGGTCAACTAAATAATACAAAGAAAAAAGATTGGAGATTTATAATGACAAGCGAAGAAACCTATAAGATGCTGGACGAGTACGTTGACTTTCTCCTTGATAAATCCGATGCGGAGCACCCCTACTGGAACAAGGAGATGGTTCTTTCCGGCAAGCCCAACAAGTGGAACTACATCGACGGATGCATGATCACTGCCGTTCTCTCACTCTACGAGATGACAGGAGATAAGAAATACCTCGATTTTGCGGATAACTTTGTGGGCTTTTTTGTACAGGAAGACGGCTCAATAAAAACCTATGATCCCGCCGAGTACAACCTTGACAACATCAACCCTTCCAAGAATCTCTTCAGGCTCTATGACCTCACCGGCAAGGAAAAATACAGAAAAGCCATGGATACTGCAAGAAGCCAGCTTGATTCAATGCCGCGAACAAACGCAGGCAATTTCTGGCACAAAAACATCTACCCCCATCAGGTCTGGCTTGACGGTCTCTATATGGCCCAGCCTTTCTACATGGAGTATGAGAAGCGCTACAACAAGATGAAGGGGTGCCTTGATTCTTTCAGGCAGTTCAAAAACGTTGAGGAGCTGATGAAGGATGAAAAGACAGGTCTTTACTACCACGGCTACGACGAGAGCAGAGAGATGTACTGGGCCGATAAAGAAACCGGTAAGAGTCCGAACTTCTGGCTAAGAGCCCTTGGATGGTTCACTGTAGCTCTTGTTGATACGGCAGAGGCGATGGATGAATCCATGTACTACGAGTACAGATATCTTCAGACAATGCTTGAAAACCTTGCAAATGCGCTTATCCCGTTCCAGGATGAGAGCGGCATGTTCTATCAGATAGTTGATAAAAAGGATGATGAGAGGAACTACCTCGAGACCTCAGGCACAGCACTTATTGCTTACGGTCTTTTAAAAGGCGTACGGCTTGGTTATCTCCCCAAGCGCTTTGAGGAGATGGGAAAAAGAGCTTTCGACGGTATCACCGAAAAGTACCTCTCACGCAACGAAGATGGATCGCCCAAGCTTGGCGGTATCTGTCTTGTAGCAGGTCTTGGAGGCGCCCAGCACAGAAACGGATCGCTTGATTACTACTTCTCGGAGCCTGTGGTTGAAAACGAAGCCAAAGGCGTGGCTCCTCTTATTCTTGCATATACGGAAATACTCAGGCGCAACAGCTAAAGATTCAAAGGGGGGCTGCCACACTAATTAGTGCGACAGCCCCGCAAAACTGTTTTATTTCTGATTGGGAGGAAGCTCAACCTTGAAGTATTTGACGTTGGCTGTGAGCTCCTCAGCAATCCTCTGAAGATCCTGTGCCTGCTCAACAACAGATTCCATGTTGGTGTCAAGCTGCATGAGCGAAGCGCTTGTCTCCTGTGTTGAAGCTGCGTTCTCCTCGGAGATACTTGAGAGTGACTCCACGGAATTCATGATGCTCTCCTTGTCTGAGTTCATGGACTCAACAAGTTCAACGATCTGCCGGTTGCCCTCCTCGGTCTCGCGAAGAAGTGCAAGCATCTGATCAAAGGACTCGCTCATCTCCTCGAGAGCCATTGTCTCATTGGTAATTGCTGCCTTGATGTTCTCAGTCAGCTCTTTATTCTTCTGCGAATAATCGGTAATGGTCGAAAGCATGTTGGTGATCTCACCGGCAAGGCTGTTGGTATCTCCGGCAAGGTCTTTGATGTTATCGGCAACAACTGCAAATCCCTTACCTGCTTCGCCGGCTCTTGCTGCCTCAATTGAAGCATTGAGCGCAAGGAGGTTGGTCTGACTTGCTATTGAAATGATGGACTCAGCCGCTGTAGATATCTGAGCCACAACGCTTGCTGTTTCATTTACAGAATCTGCAACCTGTCCGGCCATCTCATCGTTCTTCTGATCCTGGATCTTGATCTGCTCAAGCTGATCCTTAACCCTGGTAGACTCGTCGAAGACCTGTTTGCCTCTCTCAAGATTGGCATTTGCAGAGTCAAGAACGTTGTCAACTGAAGATCCAATATTGACTGTGATCGAAGAAGTGCTCTGTACATCTTCCGCCATCGCTGTAGCACCTGTTGCCAGATCATTTACAGCAGATGAGATATCTGTAGTTGTCTTCTGTGAACTTGATATTGAATCCTTTGCAAGCTCAGCCTTTGTATTGACTGTATCAGCATGGTCTATGACTTTAACAAGTGCATTTCTCAGTTCATGCCTCATGGACTCAAGTGCCGACAAAATATTATTGAACTCAACTACTGTACTGTCAGCTCTGATCTTCGTAACAAAATCGCCCTCTGACATTCTCTCGACATCAGCGATCATTCTCTTAAGGGTCTTAAGTATCATCATTATGATGATGCAGGTAACAACAAACAGGATAACCGCAATTACACTGAATATAATAGCGCTGGCAACAATCCTGGCACCTATCTTAGCACTATTCTCCGCTCTCTTAGAATCTGCCCACGTTTCGACAATGTCAGACATATTACTGATATAGTCTCTGGTAGCTTCAAACTCTACACTAAATGACTCAATATCACCCTCGTTTGTCGCAGGATCATAGACTGCTATCCACTTATTGAACTGGGCGTCAAAATTGCTGTACATCTGGGAGAAAGAGTCTCCGTCACTATCCTTGAGCTGATTGAACAGGACATCATCTTTCCTTGCCAGCGCAGCCGCCTCATTTACACCGTCTAAAGCCTGCTGCCTGTTTGATATATAATCATCGACATATCCCTGCACCTTCTCAGGAGGCATATACGAACTATATGCGTTGACCTGAACTGCCGCATTCATCGCCTGATAAAGGTCTCTGTCAGCATTGATAAGCTTCGTGCTTATTGTATAGAGCATATTGTAATAGACTTCTTCATCATTACTCTCAATGCTTTTCATCTGGGTGCTGCTGAAAATAACACTTGCAACGAGAGCAACTATAAGTACTGCTGTAGCTCCAAGAAGCAGTACTCCGAGTGGCGCCTTAAATCCCGAACCGTTTTTCTGATTCATGTATACTTCCTCCTTCTAAAAAACACGCAAAGTCATATTTTTTATTATAGTGTTTTCCGTGCGAAAGAGTGCAAATCCATTGCATTTTTTATACTTTTTTTAGATAATAAGTTGTCCTTTTTAAGTTTTATATATCTTTAATTTTTTCTCTTATGCTCTGAGCGGTTCTTTCTACCTCTTCCCAGAAGTCCCTGGCAGAAAGCCTTAATGCGCCGCTGCCCATCACGATAACCTGTTCTATCGCATCGGAAGTTGCAACACTTACCCTGTATTTTTTGCTGATTTCATGGGCAGCTTTTTCAATGTACTGATCCGCCGTTTCTGCTTCTTTTGTATAAACAATCAAAAGACCTGACGTTTCCTCGACATGCTCTTTTCCCCCGGGGACCTTGTAGGCATCAAAGACAAGGATCACCCTCTCCCTGCGAAAGCCCTGGAAATTGATGAGGATATCTATAAGCTTGTCCCTCGCCGCTTTAAGATCGGCAGCCGAAAGGCTTTTGAGCTCATCTGATGCATAAATAATATTGTATCCGTCAACAAGCAGATACTCCTTGTATTCATCCGGGCTCTGGCCTTTGGCATTCTCATATTTTTCTCTCTTTTGCTGCTCGAGCTCAAGGTCTCTTCGCGCCTCTTTTTCTTCTTTGGTCAGTCCCTGATAAACGCTTTCTTTTTCCTCGTATCTCTTTTTGACAGGCCCGTAAGTTCTCTCAAATATTGCCTTAAGTTCGCCTTCCGTAGCCCGAAGCTCTCTTTCTATCTCGTCAAAAGATCTCTCTTCATTGTTATCTTTGTTTCTGATCTTTTTCTGAAGCTTTTTTAGCGCCTCCATGTCGATGTTGTCCGACAGGTCAGTTGTTATGGCTTTGCTCTCGGGATCCCACCCTGACTGGACATGCATGTGCTCCCTCACCTGATCCCAGGGTATGACTGTTCCTGCGCCGTGCATGCAGAACACCGAATCCGGCGAATTGCCCGGATCAGCCTGCGGATCATAGTTTTTCTGCGTAATGATCTCCTCCTGGTCGTGGCATGGAGCATAGCCGCTGAGCGTGGTGAATATCCTCCCCTCGCCCCTTGTATAGGCTGCTACATCCTTGGCATAATCTCCAAAGCTTGCGGCAGGCACGATCCCCGATATCACTGACATTGTCCCCTCTATCTCAGGTCCGGACACTGTCGCGTTCATCCTCTGCATATCCGTGAGCGCCCTGCCCACGTAGTCAGATGGCACCTCAAGTCTGTAGTCCAGAACCGGTTCAAGCAGAACAGAGTCTGCCATCATCAGCCCCTGCCTTACAGCCCTGTAGGTAGCCTGTCTGAAATCTCCGCCCTCTGTGTGCTTGACGTGGCTTTTTCCGGCAAGGAGCGTTATCCTTATGTCAGTTATCTCAGCCCCCGTAAGGACGCCCCGGTGTTTCTTTTCCGCAAGGTGAGTCATTATGAGCCGCTGCCAGTTGAGTGACAGCTCATCAGTGCTGCACCTGCTGTCAAACTGCAATCCGCTCCCCGGTTCAAGAGGCTCAAGAAGAAGATGAACTTCCGCGTAGTGCCTAAGCGGCTCAAAGTGTCCAACTCCCTCCACCGGTTCTGTTATGGTCTCCTTGTAAACGATGTGTCCCGGCCCAAATTTGACATCAAGTCCAAACCTGGTCTTTATCAGGTGCGCAAGAATCTCCTTCTGCACATCGCCCATCAGCTGAAGCTGTATCTCTCCGGTCTCCTCGAGGTACGATACGCTCAGCATCGGCTCCTCTTCCTCAAGGCTCTTTAGCTGTCTGTACACGACCGATGCGTCAGCTCCCTCAGGAAGAATCAGCGCCGACGAAAAAATAGGCGCAATGACTTCTGAGACGCTCTTGTCTTTAAGGTTTCCAAGGCCTTCGCCTGCCCTTCCTCCGGACAGTCCAAGAACCGCGACTACCATCCCGGCCTCTGCCTGCGGAACTGCCGAAAACTTATCACCCGAATAGACTCTTATCTGATCTATCTTCTCATCACCCACCTGGTCTCTGACTTTAAGGGATCCGCCTGTTATTTTAAGGTGTGTCAGTCTGTTGCCGCCATCATCGCGGCTGATCTTAAAGATCCTTGCTCCAAAGCTGTCTTTTGCGGCAGAATCTATTTCAGAAAAAGACACCGAATACTCTGTGACCGTATCCAGCAGCTCTTTTACACCGTCCATTTTCAGCGCGCAGCCAAACAGCGCAGGAAAGCATTTTCTATCATTTACAAGGCTCTTTACCTGGTCCTTTGATATGTCCTTGCCCTCGAGAAATCCGGCAAGCAGCTCATCATCACAGACAGCGATTTCCTCTCTTACAGACTCGTCCTCCCATCCGTTTGTAAAGTCCACAATGTGGCTGCTTAGGCTGCTCTTTAACTCATTAAGGATATCTTTCTTAGCGCTGTCACGGTCATCCTTTATCTGATCCATCTTGTTTATGAAAAGAACTGTCGGCACATGATAATGCTCAAGAAGCCTGAACAGAAGCTTTGCCTGTCCCGTGACACCATCGGCAGCGCTCACCAGAAGTACCGCCATATCCAGAACCTGCAGCGTCCTTTCCATCTCGGGAGAAAAGTCCGCATGTCCCGGCGTATCCAGCAGCGTATACGTGATATCCCCATAATCAAAGACAGCCTGCTTGGAAAAAATAGTTATCCCGCGGGCTCTCTCTAATTCGTATGTATCAAGAAAGGTGTCTCTCTTATCCACCCTTCCCATATTCCTTATTGCTCCGGAGAGATACAGCATGCCCTCCGACAAAGTTGTCTTGCCCGCATCAACATGGGCAAGAATCCCGATCGTAATATATTTTGCCATCAGCAAATCCTCTGTTTACTCAATACCCTGCTCGGAGAGAAGCCCTTCAGCGTTAGGTATAAGTTTCTTATATGCTGAAAGAAGAGCAGTTCTTAAATTCCCGGCATCGATCTCCATCCCGAGCCGCCCCGGAATTACCCTCGTTATCTCATCTATGTCCGCTGCAAGTCTTGTGGCAGCACCGGCATCGCTCATGGGAATTGCCCCAAAGACGGCGGTCTTGTAGGCCTTGGAGTTCATGCTTGACTGAACAAAAAACTCCGCAAACTCTATGAGCTCACCCTCCTCAAGGTCAAATGCGGACAGATGTTCCTGCATCTCTCTCCCCAGTTTCTTCTTATTTAAAAAGTTGACACTGGTCTGACCCATGACCTGGATCATGAGAAGTGCCTTCATCTGTTGTGCATATTTGTCTTCCGCTCTTAAATCACTGCTCATTAATCTTCTCCTCGACTTATAAACCCGGTGCAGGTTCACAAAAGTTCCAGAAGTCCCCGGATACCGTAGTTGTCATAGACTTTTCTGTAATAATCCACTTCGTTCCTGATAATAAGGTCGATCTGTCGCATACCAAGAAGTTCCACCGGTGCCTTGTCGTCGGTCATGACATGGCCTGTACTTTCGTACCTGACAGCCGATGCATAGGTATTCTCCATGAGCTTCTTAAGATCTGCGTCCTCTTCAGCCTCTGCATTAGACAAGAGCCTGTCCATAAAGGCGTCGTCTCCTGAAGCAAAAAGTTCTCTGTTGGTAGCGTAAGGCACATCGACGGTTACCACATTTTCAAAGACAGAAGCGATGGTATCTGCCAGATAGGTGTTAATGCTCCCCGCCTCAAGATCCTGCGGATCCTCGCTGTACATATTCATGTTTACGACCATCACTCCACCCGGAGCAAGGTGCTCTTTGACCATTGTAAAAAACTCTTCAGAGGACATCTGGAACGGAATTGTGATGTCCTGATATGCATCCACCATTATCACATCGTACTTATCATCTATTGCTGCAAGGTAAGCTCTTCCGTCATAGGTCGTAACCTCCAGGCTCTTCGGCAGCTCAAAGTACCTGTGAGCAAGATCGGTTATCCTCTCATCAATCTCCACTCCCTTTATGTCAACGCAGTCAAAGTATCTTTCCAGCTGGGTTGCATAGGTCCCGGATCCCATTCCAAGAATAAGGACTTTTGTCTTTTCTCCCATTTTCTCTTTATCCCTGACTCCCGACATGAAAGGAGCAGCAAGCGCATAGTCGTAGTACATTCCTGTCAGGGTGTCCTCCTTCATATAGATGGACTGGACACCAAAGAGAACATTTGTAGATAAGATGACGCTTCTGTCATCCTCCTTAACCTGAAGATAGTTGTATACTGACTCGCCCTCAAAGGTCAGGTTGTCCTCCCAGAAAGCAAAGCTCGTGCTGTGACCGAAAATCACGCACAGGATAAAGATAAGGATTCCGGCAATTACCTTTTTACCGCCGCGAAAGCTTGTGCCTTCACCCTCGCCCGGACTTACAAAGTACAGAATTGAAAGCAGCAGCAGTATGCCTGCAAATATCAGAAATGTAATGGAAGTACCGACAGCCGGGATTGTCACGAAGGTCGGCACAAAAGTTCCGATGATGCTTCCTATTGTATTGAACGCCCCGAGTGTTCCAATTATCCTGCCGTTGTCCTCGAGGGAATCCGTCGTATACTTGGCAAGGCTTGGCGTTACTGTTCCAAGGAGAAACAGCGGGAACACGAACACAACCATGCAGGCTGCAAATGCGGCAATAACAAGAAAATTGCTGTTGACCGCAAAAACAAGCACCGCTGATATTCCAAGTATGATGTATTTGCCGGCTACGGGTATGGCTGCTATCCAGAGCGCGGCGATGAGGATCCTCGCATAGAGCCTGCCCGGATCCGGGTCTTTATCCGCCCTCCTTCCGCCGTAGATATTTCCCAGCGCCATTGCGATCATGATAGTTCCTATTATAATAGTCCACACGATCTGAGATGAGCTGAAATATGGGGCAAGGAGCCTGCTCGCTCCAAGCTCGACCGCCATCACGCTCATCCCGGCAAAAAACTCTGTCAGGTACAAAAACAGTTTGTTCTCAAGTATCTTCTTATTATTCACACCTTCTCCATCCTTTTACTTACTTTTAATTATTGCCCCATGCCTCATCATATTATATGGTTCACCTGTTGACAATACTAAGAGCCGCATCCCTGTACTCAGCTGTAAGGGAAAAATCCGGTGCCGCTCCTTCTGTGACATAGACCTTCCCGTCATCTGTAATAAATACCGCCTCAAAGTCGCCTGCAGTTTTCCAGAACCTGATCGCATCGTCAAGCCCCATCACAAAGAGTGCTGTTGACAGGCCGTCGCACCTAAGACCGTCCTTTCCTATTACAGTCACAGATGATAGTCCGCTCTTTGCAGGCCTGCCGGTCTCAGGGTCGAGGATGTGCCAGTACACTTCCCCGTCCTTTTCAAAAAATCTCTCGTAGCCGCCTGAAGTTATTATCGCCTCATCTTCTGCCTCAAGGACACCGATCACTCCTGTTGAAGAGTCTTCAAACGGACTTTTTATCGCGATCTTCCACTTTTCCCCATCCGGCCTGGTTCCAACGCACTCTACATTTCCGCCAAGGTTTATAAGAGCTGAAGTGACGCCTTCACTTCTGAAGTATTCAGCTACCGCGCTGCCTGTGTATCCCTTTACCACGCTGCCAAGGTCAACCGCGGATCCCATTAAAATCTCTGCATGACCGTCATCAGTAAGCTGCACATTGCTATAGCCGACCTTTGAAAGCAGCTGCTCTATCTCACCATCTTCAGGGACACGGTAGCTTCCGGTTGTAAATCCCCACGCCCTGAGTACGGGATAGATCGTAATATCCAGCGCTCCTCCGCTCTCATCGCACACTTTGAGCGCCCTCTTCAAAATGTCACTCACATCCTCCGAAAGATAAACGCTGCCGGATTGATTAAGAAGATATATCTCGCTTGATTCATCCGTCACCGAAAGCTCTTTTTCAAGGGATCTTATCATCTCTTCCGCGTGAGTAAGGAGCTTTTCATCTCCCTCGACCTGCAGCTCCATCACCGTATTCATCGCAAAGAGGCCCGATGTATTTATTCTTTTTCCAAAGCTGCAGCCCATAGTCACGATCAGTAAAAAAAACGCTGCAGCTATCCCGGCAGATCTTCTCATACCCCTACGTTCATACTCCCCATCCTGTAGCCTCCAAGATCAAGCGTCACATATACAAACCCGATCTCCCTAAGCTTTTGATTGATCTTTTCCAAAAGATCTCCTGCAGCCGCTTTAGGCAGATCTTCTGTCGGAAGCTCTATCCTTGCAAGAAAAGAGCTGTCTCCGTGGATCCTTACCCTGAACTGTTTAAAGCCAAGGCTTTTTAAAAACTCCTCAGCTTCCTCTACCATCCTGAGCTTGTCTCCTGTGATATGCTCGCCGTAGACAAAGCGGCTTGCAAGGCACGCAAAAGACGGCTTATCCCAGGTAGGAAGACCGAATTCCTTAGAGAGCTTTCTTATATCATCCTTGGAAAGCCCGGCTTCCCTTAAAGGACTCTTAACCGCAAGCTCTTTGATAGCCAGAAGTCCCGGCCTGTAATCTCCCACATCATCGGTATTTGACCCCTCAGCAAGGTTTGGTATCCCGTTATCAGAGGCAGTCTTGATCAGCTTGGTAAACAGATCCTTTTTGCAGATATAGCACCTGTCCTTCGGATTATCCTTAAATCCGGGAACCGCAAGCTCATCCACTTCAAGGACCACATGTTTTACGCCCAGCTTTTTGCAAAACTCAAGGCTCTCATTCATTTCTCTCTTTGGAAAAAGACCAGACGATGCCGTGATGGCGAGAACCTTATCCCCAAGTGCCTGCCTTGCGGCATACAAAAGAAAAGCTGAATCCACACCCCCGGAAAACGCTATCGCAACACTTCCGTATGACTTTAGTTTTGATATCAGGTTTTCATACTTGTCCATTTGTGTCTCCTTCCTCTTTTTCTAAATACATATGAAAAAAGATGTCTTAAGACATCTTTTTATACATGTGATTGCCCAGCATCTGTATGAGCTGAACAAATGCTATCAATATAACCGAGCAGACTATCAGGTAATCGGTCTTGTACTGCTGGTATCCGTATCTGATCGCTATATCTCCTATTCCTCCGCCTCCAACGGTTCCGGCCATGGCTGAATAACCTATAAGAGAGATCACAAGCAGAACAACTCCGTTGAGCATCCTGGGTATCGACTCCTTGACATATACCCTCATCAGTATCTGGAAATTGGACGCGCCAAATGATCTCGCCGCTTCGATCACGCCCGGATTGGTCTCTCTAAGGCTCGTCTCAAAGACCCTTGCTATATACGGAATAGCAGATACGGTCAGGGGAACAATTGAAGCAGTAGTTCCTATCGACTTTCCAACTATCATCCTCGTAAACGGTATCAGGATGACCAGAAGGATTATGAAAGGGAAGCTTCTGAACACGTTGACAATAAAGCTTAATATCTCATATACGATCTTGTTGGGCTTAAGTCCATCCGGAGCCGTAAGCGTCAAAATGATCGCCGGTATAAACCCGAGTACTACAGAAAAGAGTGTTGACCAGAACACCATGTATAAAGTCTGATTGAAGGCTTTCATGACAACCGAGGTCATGCCCGCACCGGATAAAATTCCTGACATTTAAGATTCCTCCTATTATTAATTCCTTATCATTTAGATATGACTTCCCATGTTACATTCCTGGAATCAAGGAATGCGCAGGCTCTCTCAAGGTCCTTCTCCTGCATGTTGAGGACAAGGCTTCCATAGACATCTTCCCTGAAATCCTCAAGTCTTGCCCAGCAGATGTTGAAGTCGGTCTGAAGTTCCTGTGACATCTGTGTGACGATCGGTCTCTGATTGCCCTCTCCGAAGAAAAAGAGCTTCAGGTTGACTCCGCTTGATGGAAGCTTGTCGCTCTCTTCCCTGAGGAAATCTCTTATCTCCTTTTCCTTGGGCCATACGAACAGCTGCTCGGGCTTACCTACAGCCAGCACTTTGCCATGATTTAAAAAGGCAACCCTCTGACATATCTGCTTGACGACCTCCATCTGGTGAGTGACAACGACTATTGTGATACCCATCTCCTTGTTGATCTTTTGAAGGAGCGCCAGGATTCCTTTTGTTATCTCAGGATCAAGCGCGCTTGTCGCCTCATCGCAAAGAAGGATCTCGGGATCAAGCACAAGCGCCCTTGCAATTGCCACTCTCTGCTTCTGACCGCCGGAAAGCTCCCTTGGCTTTTGATGCATCTTCTCCTCGAGTCCTACAAGCCTTATAAGCTTTAGTATCTTTTCTTTGGCCTGTGGTGTATTGGCAGGTATCCCCCAGAATTTCATAGGAAGAGCCACATTCTGGTATACGTCAAGCCTCTCCAACAGGTTAAAGCTCTGGAAGATCATTCCCATCTTCTTCTGCTGAAGCCTCAGGCTCTTCTTGTCCCTGATATTGATGAGGTTGCCGTCAACAGTGATGCTGCCCTGATCGTAGGACTCAAGTCCGTTGATGCAGCGAAGAAGCGTCGACTTGCCGGCACCGGACTGGCCGATTATACCGTAGATCTCTCCGTCCTCTATCTGAATGGAGATATCCTTAAGTACCTCGTTATTCTTAAATGACTTCTGTACATTCTCAATACTTATCATGCTTTTATTTCTTTCCTTGCTAAGTTTCTGATACGAGAGAATATTATACCACAGATTCCTCTTTTTCACAGTAGAAAAGAATGCTTTGCAAATTTCTGTTATAGAACAAAAAATGACACGCCACAGAAGAGTGACGTGTCCGTATTTCTGGTTCAGCAGGTAGACAGATGAGCCCACTTTGCGCCGGGATATTACTGTGGATCGATAAATGATGTGATAACTGCTCCCTTGTAGGTGGAGTCGATGTACTCCTTAACCTTGTCTGAGGTGAGCGCCTTGATGAGAGCCTGTACCTTCTCGGAATTCTCATTGCCTTCCTTTACAACAAGGAAGTTTGTTCTCTTTACAGTTGTCTCATCGTCGAACTCCTCGATATCAAGAGCCGGGAACTCTGCAGGAAGACCTGCTTCAAGGGCATAGTTGCCGTTGATGGTCGCAGCGTCGAGATCAGGAAGTGAAAGAGGAAGGCTTGCTGCCTCAAGTGGTGTGATCACGTAGCCGTGAGGATTGGCCTCTTTATCCTTTGAAAGAGAATCCTCAGTGTAATTGTCATCTGTTCCAAAGCTTCCCTTTGATACGAGAAGTCCCTTCTGTACAAGAAGGTCAATTCCTCTCTCTCCGTTGTCAGGGTCATTGGGAATACCGATTGTAGCCCCGTCAGGAAGCTCAGAAAGAGACTTGTATTTCTGAGAGTAGATGCCCATGGGCTCGATGTGAACTCCTGCAACAGCCTTGAGGTGAAGACCTGCATCTGAGTTCTGCTGGTTCATGTATCCAAGTGTCTGGAAGTAGTTGGCATCAAGCTCGCCCTCTTCAAGTGATGTGTTCGGAAGCACGTAGTCAGAAAATACTACGGTCTCAAGCTCCCAGCCATCCTCTGCAAGAACTTCCTTTACAATGTTGTCAAGGATCTCTGCGTGAGGTACAGGTGTTGCGCCAACTGTAATCTTCTTGTCGCCATCTGCTGATGCAGCAGGTGCGCTCTCTGCAGCCTTGTTATCTGCTGCCTGAGCATCTGCATCCTGGGTCTGAGCGCCCTGATCAGCAGGTGCCTGTGAGCCGCATCCGGTAAGGACACCGAATGCAAGTGAGCCTGCAAGTACAAGACTTGCCAAAACATTCTTTTTCATACTTTTTCCTCCTCATTAGTCCGCCCGGCGGACTTACTTGTATTTTTAATATAATTTACTCGTATTGATGCATGTTTGCAAGCACTAAACGCTTATCGAAGGCTATAAAAAAAGATTATCAGTTACTGTTCAGACAGAAATGCGCGAATACGTTACTGGAGCGAGCTGTATGCGAGTGAACAGTAACGATTATCAGAACCTGCGAAGCTCCGAAAGCGCCATGGGAAGCGCTACCAGGAGTGAGAGCACATCCGCGCATGCCTGAGCCATCTCAACTCCAAGGATCCCGAGAAACTGCGGGAGGATCAGGATCAGAGGTATAAAGCAGAATCCGTTCCTCGCAGAAGCTGTTATTGAAGCCTTAACGCCTTTTCCTATCGACTGAAGCATCATATTGCTGATCACTATAGCTCCCGAGAGAGGCAGAGATGCCGACAGGAATCGTAGCGCTGCAACTCCTACGGATATCGCAGCCGGATCTTTTGTAAAAAACGAAATGATCTGCCCGGCTGCGCCAAAGCACAGCGCTCCTACAGCGATGAGGAATATCGTCGAATACTTCACACAGAACCAGAATCCCTCTTTTACCCTGCCTGTAAGTCCGGCGCCGTAGTTGAAGGAGCAGACCGGCTGATAGCCCTGTCCGAATCCTATGAGGGCAGATGCCATCATCAGCATGATCCTCCCCGCAACTGACATTCCGGCAATTGCTGCCTCTCCGCCGAGTGCTCCGGCAGTCCTGTTAAGAAGGAGTGTGGAAATCGCCGCTAGTCCCTGTCTGAAAAGGGAAGGTGCTCCTCCGTTGATTATCTCCTTAATATAATAGCCGTTGATATGGACATTCCTGATACTAAGTCTAATGTTCTCGCCCTTGCTTGTTCCAATCAAAAGAACCACAAAGCTTGTTATCTGTCCCATCACCGTGGCGATTGCTGCTCCTCTCACCTCCATTCGAAATACAAGAATAAGCAGCGGATCAAGACCCATGTTCATGACAGCTCCGCACATAAGCCCGACCATCGCATAGACTGCGCTTCCCTGGAACCTTAACTGGTTATTGATCACAAACTGAGCCATCATAAATGGCGCGCCAAACAGGATTATCCTCATATACTCTTTGGTGAACTCCAACGTCGCATCGGTTGCACCGAGAAACTGCGCTATCGGTGTAACAAATATATTTCCAACTAACGCGAAGATAATTCCCAGTATAATGGCAATCGCAAACCCGGTTGACGCCATCTCGTCAGCCTCCTTGTGATTACCTGCCCCAAGCATCCTCGAGAGGTAGTTTCCCGAGCCGTGTCCGCAGAAAAAACCAAAAGCCTGTATAATGGCCATTACTGTAAATACAAGCCCTACTGCCGCGATCGCATTTGTGTTGACCTGCGGTATATCGGATACCCTTGCCACAAAAAATGTATCAGCTGTGTTGTAGATGGCTGTCACCATCATACTTATTATTGTAGGAACTGACATGGAAAGTATCAGCTTTGGTACGGGAGTCTTTGTCATATACTCCCTTCTGTTTTTTGGTTGTGCCATGATAAGCCTCTCTGAAAAAGAGCGTCAGGGATCTGCGTTTTTAAAAAGAGACCTGTCCCTGACGCCTGTCTGTCTTCTATTATAGCCCCAAATCAGAGCATGTGGGCTCTGAGCTCTTCTCCGGACTTGTCTGAGAGATATGCCGGAGGAATATCAAGAATTGTCTTGCAGCCCTTTGCACCCTCAGCTGATAATCTGCAGGCTGCCCTTGCGATTGCCACAAGAACGCTAGTTGTGAATTCAGGGTTTGAATCGAGTTTCAAGCTGTACTCGATAACGTGGTTATGCTCGTTGTTTACGCCGGTCTTGCCGGTTCTGAAAACAAAGCCGCCATGAGCCATGCCGCTGTGATCCCTGATAAGCTCCTCCTCGCTGATGAAATGAACTGTTGTGTCATAGTCAGCGAAATAGTTTGGCATCTCCTTGATCTCTTTTTCTACGGCTGCAGCATCCGCGCCTTCTTCAAGAACCACAAAGCACTCCCTGGTGTGCTTCTGGCGGGTTGTGAGCTCAGGATTAATGCCGCTCCTTACAGCCTCAAGAGCACTTTCAACAGGGATGGTGTACTGCTTGGCATTCTTAACACCCTTGATACGTCTGATGGCATCTGAGTGTCCCTGGGATACGCCCTTGCCCCAGAAGGTGTAATCGTTGCCGTCCGGAAGGATAGCGCTGCCGTATACTCTTGCAAGAGAGAACATTCCCGGATCCCATCCGCAGGAGATGACAGCCACATGTCCGGACTGTCCGGCAGAAGCGTCAACATTTGCAAAGTGCTCCGGGATCCTTGCATGTGTGTCAAAGCTGTCAACAACATTGAACATCTTAGCATACTCCGGAGTCTGAACAGGAAGATCCGTTGCGCTTCCTCCGCAGAGGATCATCACATCTATCTTGTCCTGCCACTCAGCCGCCTTGTCTGCAGCTACAACCGGAACGCCCTCGGTTCTTATTGAAAGACTGCCCGGATCTCTTCTGGTAAATACAGCAACAAGCTCCATGTCAGGAGCCTTCTCAAGAGCAATCTCAACTCCCCTGCCGAGATTGCCGTAACCTAAAATTCCCACTCTTAAACTCACTGGTATTTCCTCCTGTCAACAAATTTATTTTGTCGTATTATACATGAATTTTTATTCATTATGCAATTCCAAATGTCGTCTCCGAAAATTTAGTTCCTATGATAGGTAGGGATCGTTTTCAGCTTGTGAAGATTGATGACGTGGAGATGGTCTATCTTTTCTCTCGTAGCAGCATCCTCGCATACTCCTGTCAAAACATAGTTATCGAGCACTGCGTAGGTAAATCCCAGCTTGTCCTCATCTGACATTCCGGACAGCCCGTCTGACGGAGTCTTGTGTATGAGTTCAGAAGGAAGTCCCAATGCATCACCAATCTGAAGCATCTCGCACACAAGGTAGTCCGCGCACGGGCTGAAGTCCCCTGCTGCATCGCCGTACTTGGTGGAGTAGCCGACATAATCCTCCGACCTGTTACAGGTATTGGTGACGCGTCCGCCACCGGGAAGCGACTGCGCAATTGCATAGAGGGTAGTCATGCGGATCCTGGGAGGAGTGTTGATGACAGCGTCCTTTCCAGCCTCGATCCCTGCAGCCTTAAGGGCATTTAGCTCTCCCTGCACTGCCTCATGGATATTGACGATGTAGGACCTGATCCCAAGAAGCTCTGCAACCTTCATGGAATCGGCAATGTCTTTCTGCTCGCCATCCGGCATAAGTACGCCCACGACTCTCTCTTTCCCCAGAGCCCTTACAAGAAGGGCTGCAACTATTGTTGAATCCTTGCCACCCGAAAGACCTATCACGGCATCCGCCTTCGGCCCGTTCTCTGCAAACCAGTCCTGTATCCATTTTGTAATTCCATCTATTTCTTTTTCCGGGTTAAAGCTGTTTGCTCCCATATATTATTCCTTTCATCATGTCATCTCGTGCTGCATTCTCCAGTCGATGCACCTCTGGAGATAGTCAACATAGTCGGGGTTCTTGCACATTCCCTTGCCCTCCACGTCTGAGACCTTGGCAACATCCTGACCGTTGCAGGCAGTAGTCTTCATTACAATGTTAAGAGCAGGAACCTTGGTGTCATTGGCAATATATGTTCCGATTCCGAATGCGACCTTAGCGCGGCCCTCAAAATGGGCATTGATGTCATTGGCCCTCTTGAAATCAAGACTGTCGCTAAAGAGCAGCGTCTTGGTCGTCGGGTCTATCCCAAGGCTCTTGTAGTGAGCGATCATCTTCTCTCCCCACTCTATCGGATCTCCGCTGTCGTGTCTTACACCGGAGAAAAGAGTTGAGTAGGTCAGCTGGAAGTCTCTAAGGAAGCAGTCCGTAGTGATCGCATCCGTAAGGGCGGTTCCGTTTAAGATTCCATACTCTTTTACCCAGTAGTCAAGGGCATACCAGTTGGAGTAAGCGGGATTATGCTTGTGATTGCCCTGGCCTACGCACATGATCCACTCATGCGCCATGGTTCCCACAGGTGCTACCCCGAGCTTCTTGGCAAGAAGTACGTTGGAGGTTCCGACAAATTTGGACTTCGTAAGTTTAGCGTTTTTAAGTTTCAGAACAGCGAGCTCCTGCGCCTGCGCCGAGAGCCTTCTTCTAAGGCCGAACTCACTGAAGGCTCCGATTCTGTATGTGCCATCCTTTAAAAGAGCTATCTTGTCATCCAGTCTCTTCTCAAAGGAATCCATCAGATCATCATAGTCATAAGCCATTCTGAAGTAGACCTCATTGACAATGGCAAGAGTCGGGATCTCATACATCGAGGTGTTGAGCCAGGTGCCGTTGGTCTCAATGCTAAGTCCGCACTCAGCGTCTGTCCCTATCGTGAAATCCTCATACCTTGGATGCCAGAGCCTCAGGAAATCGATGTAGGATTTCTTGATCCATTTGATCCCCGCCAGATAATTGAGCTCGTCCTCAGTAAAGTTGAGGTCGCAGTACAGATATATCTGACGCTTTATTTCTTCCACCATCTCATCCGTGAACTTCACATCCTTATTCCTGCACCTGAAAGTCCAGGTCGTTGTGTAATCAGGGAAGTTGTGATAGATAGCCTGACCCATCGAGAATTTGTATAGGTCGGTCTCCAGTAAGCTGTCAATTATGGGTTTCATCGGATTGTCCTCCAGTTTGCCTGTTTTGCTCAGGTATTCTCTAAATGTTTCGTTGATGTCATCAGACATTACCGCCGGACTCTTCCTTATCTTGGAGCCGCTCGTCTTGATGATCTGTCTGTCAACCAGGTTGAATGTGTGATCAGGATATATAGGTGAGAGTTTCTCCACATAGGAGGGCTCTCCCGTATACCAGTTAAAATGTGCGCTGTCCGGGTCAATAGCCACTGAGGAAAAGAGTTCTTTTCCCCACGCAACCCAGTTCTCATGAGTAAAGGTTCCATCCAGGCCGATCTTTTTGTCATCGATGATGCCCACAATGACCTTGGGATTGTCATGAAACATCTCCTTAACCAGCTTGTGCCGCACCGTAAAGGGAAGGAAATCCTTGCCCCTGTCCTCCTGATAGCCGCAAACCGCAATGATGATGCGGTCGTTCTCATCAAGAGCTCTTTTTATAAGAGACTCATGTCCCTTGTGAAGAGGTATAAAACACCCAAAAACTATCCCAATATTCTCCATATCAGTCTCCTTTAATCTGCAGACATCTCTCTATCCGATCAGCCCGCGTAGTAGAGCGTCTCAAAGAGTTCCTCAGCGTTGACACCGCCGATCTTGTAGCCCCAGTTCTCTTCATCCTTCTCAACAGCGATCCTCACCATGCTGCCATCGCCCAGCTTAAAGTCAACACATGATTCTGCGTCGGTTCTGACAAACGAGAATTCGCTGCCTGAAGGAATAGTAATACTTCCGAGGCTGTTTCCTTCATCATCTATGCTCTCACCCTCGATATCCTTTACAGATTTAAGAGTAATGCCTGAATTGATGATGTAATACTTATCATCACTGACTGCGCTGCCGTCTTCGTTCATATGATAGGTCTTGCCGGCGCTGTAGGTGCTCAGGATGTCCATTCTGGACGAAAGACGCATTGCTGCGCTGTCTGTAAGGCAGGCTGAATAATATACATCCTGCTCATTGTCATAATAGCCTGTGCTTGAATTGGCATCAAGGATAACCTCTTTACCGACCTCACCATTATCAAGACTGAAGGTATACATCTCCTGGTAGTCATTCATCTCAGACAGATCGACCAGAAGGAAATGCTTGCCCTGCGCTCTTACAAGGTAAGGTACGAATCCGTAAAAGTATGTGTCAAGAGTAACCTTTCCTTTCTCACCGCTTACTTCAAAAGCCTTGCTGTCGCCTTCGTTCATCTCATCCGGTATGTTGGTGCACTCATAGGCCTCGGCCACTCCGTCTTTGTCGGTATCAGCAAAGACAGGCATATATTTGGTAAGCTCAGTTATGATACTGCAGTCATCCGCGGGGACATATGCGGAATCTATAAGGCCTGTCGAATAGGGAATCATTGCCGTGATAGTTCCATAGGCATAGGGCGCTATATCATAGGCGTTGAAAAAGACTGTAATGCCGTCAGCATCCAGGGTCCATACAAAATATCCGGCATAGCCGTTCTCATCTTCGACCGGATTTTCAGGGTCGAAGGTGTTGTCGACATAGTTCTGGATCTGGCTCTCAAATCCGCCATCAGTTTCTGAAGCAAAGAAAGCGTCTTTTCCATAGGTATCCAAAAGAGATTTGACAAGATAGTCCGTAAATGCCTTGCGATCCGGAACAATATCCATCAGCGAAAGGTCCCTGCCTGTTGCCACATCGAGGTTCAGCGAGCCAAACTCGGTGTAGCCATGCGCTCCGCCGCTGAAGGTATATAAGGTGGTAAGCACGCTCAGATACTTCTCATCAAGACGTCTTACTGCATGATCAAGCTCAACACTTGCCGTGTAGATCATAGGATCTGTTTCCTCAGGTGTGATGCCTGCACGATACTCTATGTTGTCATTTGTAAATTCTGTCTTTCTGCTATTAGCCTCAGACTCCCTGGTATCGAAGTAACCTGTGAACGACTCGTAGAGCGCCGGAAATGCTGCCTTGCTGTCATCATCCATGGTAAGGCTGGTTATCCTTCCCTCACACAGACACTGATCATATTTACCGGATTCGTCATTCTCAAAGATATACTCAGACTTTCTGTAAACGGCAGGAGCCTTTAAAGAGGCACCTCCCTTGTCTGCCGCAGTATCCTCAGTGGCAGTCTGGTCGCTTTCCTTGCCTGGCTCTTCCTGCCCTCCGGCATTCTCTGCCTGCTGCTCATCTTTTGAGGCACTGCCTGCATCAGCCTCTTTTTGGGTGTCTTGCTCTGATGCCGCGCTGTCCTGAGTAGTATCTTCAGGTAAATTTGTTTCTGCGCCGGAGCATCCTGTAATGCCGGCGATCATCGTTACTGCCAGCGATGCTGCTATTAGTTTTCTTCTGATTCTCATTTTTTCCTCCCTATATAAAAGCATAAAATATAATAAATTATACCCTATCAAAGTAAAGAATAGTGGTTTATTATAGAAAGAAAATATAAATTTCATGAACGGCCGGACAACTCTGGTCTGTCCGGCGGCTTATAATTCAAACAATCTAAGGAGGAGTTTTAATGAGTCAGCATGGAATAGGAACCAGGTGTGTCCAGGCGGGATACAAGCCGGCAAACGGAGAGCCGAGACAGATCCCCATCATTCAGTCAACAACATTTAAGTATGATACCAGCGAGGATATGGGTAAACTCTTTGATCTGGAGGCATCAGGCTATTTTTATACAAGACTTCAGAATCCCACCAACGACCACGTAGCAGCCAAGATCGCAGCGCTCGAGGGCGGCAGCGCTGCAATGCTCACATCATCGGGACAGGCAGCCAACTTTTTTGCCCTCTTTAATATATGCGAGAACGGAAGTCACATCGTTGCCTCATCATCGATATACGGCGGAACTTTCAATCTCATAGCTGTCACAATGGCTAAGATGGGAATCGAGGTGACCTTCGTCTCCCCGACAGCTTCAAGAGATGAGCTGGACGCCGCCTTTAAGGAAAATACAAGAGCCGTCTTTGGTGAAACCATCGCCAATCCAGCCCTCACAGTCCTTGACATTGAGAAATTCGCTGAGGCTGCCCATGCTCACGGCGTACCCCTTATTGTGGACAACACCTTCCCAACACCTGTAAACTGCAGGCCGATCGAGTGGGGAGCCGACATAGTGACCCATTCCACAACCAAATATATGGACGGACACGGAGCAGGTGTCGGAGGAGCCATAGTCGATTCCGGCAGGTTTGACTGGATGGCACACGCTGACAAGTTCCCGGGACTTACCACTCCCGATGAGTCTTATCACGGCATCGTATATGCTGAGAAATTCGGAAAAGAGGGAGCTTTCATAACCAAGTGTACCTCCCAGCTCATGAGGGATTTCGGATGCATACAGTCACCTCAGAATGCGTTTATCTTAAACCTCGGTCTTGAGTCTCTTCATGTGCGCATGCCAAGGCACGTTGAGAACGGCCTGGCTGTCGCGAGGTTCCTTTCAGCTCACGACAAGGTAGTAGGAGTTAATTACCCGGGACTTGAATCGGATCCCTATTATGAACTCGCCAGAAAATATATGCCGAACGGAGGCTGCGGAGTTGTATCCTTTGAGATTGAGGGAGGAAGACCCGCTGCAGAGAGCTTCATGAAAAAGCTCCGCCTTGCAGCAATTGAAACACACGTTGCAGACGCCAGAACGTGCTGTCTCAATCCCGCAACTTCCACTCACCGTCAGATGAGTGACGAACAGCTCAAAGAAGCCGGTATCCCTGCAGGTCTTATCAGAATGTCCTGCGGACTTGAGGACAAGGAAGACCTTATCGCAGATATTGAAAACGCCCTTGGATAAGCGATTTATCATGTTATAATGTATGTAAATATAAATAAAGGGGGTTTTAAGTATGTTAAGTCAATACACAAAAGTACCTGCATCTATGAACTCCAACGTATCACTTAAAATCGTTCCGGGTCACTTCGCCACCACCCATTCTCATATTACTCATTATATGGAGATAGGGACGATGAAGACCCGCTGCAGCGAAGCTCACGGAGTTGCCACCATCCTTGCGATGCACTACACAGTCTCCACTCCTGTGGACACAATTGTATGTGCTGACGGGACAGAGGTCATCGGAACATATCTTGCCGAAGAGCTGACAAGAGCAGGCGTACTCAACTACAACGCCCACAGGACTGTTTACGTGGTGGCACCGGAGTACGCGTCAAGCGGACAGATAATCTTCAGAGACAATCTTCAGCTGGCTATCAGGGGCAAGCACGTGCTGATCCTCATGGGCTCACTTACGACAGGACGTACTCTGGAGAGAATGATGGAGGGCGTCCGCTACTACGGAGCCGACATCTCAGGAGCCTGCGCGATCTTCAGTGCTGTCAAGGAAGTGGATGGCATTCCTGTCATCTCGGTTTTCAGACCTGAGGATATCCCGGAGTTCTCATCCTATGCTCCTTCAGAGTGTCCGCTTTGCAAACAGGGCAGGAAGATTGATGCTCTTGTAAACAGCTTTGGATACAGCATACTTCAATAACCGGGAACTAATTACAATGGGAAAGAAATCAATAAAAGAAAACAAGAATATTTATTTTGAGGCAAGGGAAAAGGCAGGGCTTACAAGAGCCGAGGCCAGTGAGATCATAGGCACCATCTCCGAGAGCCGCCTTGAAAAACTTGAGACAGGCAAGACCGCTATTCTTCCCGAGGATGTAGTAGATATGGCAAGGGCTTACAAAAGGCCAGAGCTTTGCAACTACTACTGCACTCACGAGTGCAGGATTGGAAAAGACACAGTCCCGGAGGTCAGGGCCTCCTCACTGTCCGAGATTGTTCTCGGTATGCTGGCCGCCCTCAATTCTCTTGACTCCCAGAAGAACAGGCTCATAGATATTACCGCAGATGGCGTGATATCGGATGATGAGCTGCCTGATTTTGTCAATATCCAGAAGCAGCTTGACCAGATCGACCTTACCGTAGAATCACTCAAAGTCTGGGTTGCAAGTATGATTGCTGACGGCAAGATCAATAAGGACAAACTTGGTAAACTCAAATAATCACTTTGCGCCGGCACATAATATGTGTTATGCTCAAATTAACACTAGCTGTCATTGGAGATATCACATATGACTACTGCCGGCGCAAATAAAAACACCAAAAAGCTTGATGAATATGTTGTTGACAACATTGATGCAGCCATAGAGAACGGATGGATCAAAGTCTATTATCAGCCTGTGATCCGCTCTCTTACAGGTAAGCTTTGCGGTGCCGAGTCTCTGGCAAGATGGATCGATCCGGAGTTCGGTTTTCTTCCCCCCGACAAGTTCATCAGCACTCTTGAAGCAAGCAGGCAGATTCACAAGCTGGACTGCTTTATAGTTGACCGCGTATGTCACGATATAGCTGACAGGATGAACGCGAATCTTTCGGCAGTTCCGGTCTCAGTCAATTTCTCACGTCTCGATTTTGAGACTACTGATATGCTCAAGGTAGTCGAGGACGCTGTAGAAAAATACGACATTCCCAGGGATTATATTCATATAGAGATAACAGAGAGCATGATCGTCTCTGATTCAGAGCTCATGACGCGTGTTATCGACAACTTCAGAAATGCCGGTTACGAAGTCTGGATGGACGATTTCGGAAGCGGCTACTCTTCGCTTACCCTTCTTAAGGATTACACCTTTGATACCCTTAAGCTTGATATGAATTTCCTTTCCAACCTCAATGACAAGACAAAGGCTATCATAACTTCCACCGTCACTATGGCCAAAAATATCGACATCAAGACTCTTGCAGAGGGCGTTGAGACCAGGCAGCAGATTGAGTTTCTAAGGGATATCGGATGTGGAAGACTCCAGGGCTATTACTATGGAAAGCCCATGCCCCTTGAAGAGTTCTTTTCCCATATAAAGCAGCGCGGGATAGATATGGAGCACCGCCAGTGGCGTCACTATTATGAAGTAGCAAGCTTCAAAGCCAGGGCAACAGATGAGCCTTTAGAGCTTACAGAAGACAATGGCAGGGATTTCAAGACTCTTTTCATGAATGACCCCTACAAAAAACAGATCTTTGAAAATGACCATTCTTTAGAAGAAATAGATAAACTCATATACCACACTTCCTCTCCGCTTATCAAGAAGTACAGACAGTTTGCCGATCTTCTCAAACAGACCAGGAGCCGTGAAACTCTTTACTATACAACCAACGGAAATATTCTGTGCTTTCAGGCGCAGGTCGTTGCAGAGAATGCCGGACACTGCATAATAGAAGGCTCAATCCGAAACCTCTCCTCCGACATTGCACTCTCCAAGAGAAACAGTCTCGATTTCAGGTTAAAAGAGCTGAATCACCTCTTCGAGATGGTTCTTCAGATAAATCCTTCAGCCGACAAGGTCACTCCTCTTCTTGGCAAGTTCTTATATGTAACAGAGTTCAATGCGCACAATATAAGTCTTAAAGACAGGTTCGGAGCCTTTGTAAGAAACCATGTTGCCGTAGAAGACACCGAACGTTTTCTTTCCTTTATGGATCTGGATTCCATATCCGAGAGGATTCAGGAGAGCGTCAGCGGCTATATAGAGGACATCTTCAGGCTCAAACAGATGAATGGCAACTACGAGTGGAAAGAAGTAGCCCTTATGATAATCCCGGGCACCGGCGGCGGAGAATTCTTGTTCTGTATAAAGTCAATTCCCGCAGCCTTAAATGATTTCATAGCTCCGGATTCCGAATATATCAAGGCAAAAGGCATAATCGATACCTCGAAGGATGTGCGTATCGATCCGCAAATGTGGGACAATATAGTAAACCACACCACTATCAAGTTCTTCTGGAAGGATACTGACAGAAGATTCCTTGGCGCCAGCAGATCATTTCTTGAATATTACGGTTTTTCGTCAGTGGATGCAATTCGTGGTAAAACCGATGAAGACATGGCCTGGCATATTGATGAGAAGACCTATCAGGACGATGAAGAGAGCATTATAAATGAAGGCGCCCATATTTACAACGTTCCGACCCAGTGTATCATAAACGGAACCGTACACAGTATCGTCTGCAACAAGATGCCCATATACAGGAATGGCAGGATCATCGGTCTTATGGGATATTTTGTTGACGTGGACGAGGAGCTCTCACGTATCGATGCACTGTATAACACCAGAAGAAGCGACTCTGTAACGGGTCTCATGAATTCCAAGGCTCTGACGGATTCAATGATAGACTACGCCTTCCAGTACAATCTGCAGCAAAAAGACTTCGGGCTCATTATCCTGAAGGATCAGAACCATGAACGAATAGTAAGTACCTACGGTCAGGACTTTACCGACAAGCTGCTCAAAAAGATGGGGCAGGAAATTCTTACCGTAACCGGCACAAGCTGCGCTGTCGGAAGAACCTTTGCCTCAACTTTTGCTCTCATAACCCACACAAGTGACATTTCTGAACTTAAGGATCTGGCAGATAAGGTCAAAAAAGCGCTGGAGTCCATAAAAGAGCTCGACGGAAATCCTGTCACGATCAGGATAAAGTATGCCATGCGGATGCGCTCCGATGATGGGACAACAGATGAGAGTATGTACTTCCAGGTTCTGAATCAGCTTGAAGAATCTGTTTAAAAGAAATTTTTCCTATAAAAAAGTGCCGCAGGCACTTTTTTATATTCTCCTGTTGAGTACAAAGATCGCAGCAAGCACCAGCATTATCCCCAGTGCAAGTCCGGTCCACGGCGTGAGTGCAAATCCCGTGACAAGATAACAGATAGCACATATAACTGCCACAATCGTTGCATAAGGAAGCTGTGTCTCCACATGTCTTATGTGTTCGCAGCTCGCACCCGTGGATGCAAGGATCGTAGTATCCGATATGGGCGAGCAGTGATCACCGTACACAGATCCTGCCAGCGTTGCCCCGAGGGTCGGAATGAGGTATGCAGCCGCTCCGTCCGATGCACATATCATCGTAACGATGGGTATAAGCATTCCAAATGTTCCCCAGCTCGTTCCCATTGAAAAGCTCATAAGCGCAGCCACGATAAATAATATAAACGGCAAAAATCCGAGCGGAAGATGTGATCCGCTGACAAATCCGGAGATAAACACACCTGTGCCGATAAGCTGTCTGCATACACCTCCAAGGCTCCAGGACAGAACAAGTATCAGCATCGGCGGCACGATATTGCTTATGCCGTCAACGATGTTTTTCACGTACTCCTTCGGTGTCATAAGCTTCCTTGGGATGTAGAGCACAAATGCACACAAAAGCCCTGCAAAAGCACCAAGTGTAAGACCTGCGGTGGGATTATAGCCTATAGCCTCGGAAAAACTAACTCCCCGGAAGAATCCGCCCACATAGGCCATTCCGAGAATCGCACATACCACCAGTACAAGTACAGGAAGTACAAGGTCTATTACCTGTCCCCCCGAATTGGGATCCTGCTTCGATGCAGTATCTGTTGCCTTACTCTGCACCGCATCATCTTCTGCCTTCTTCATAGGGCCAAAATCGAGCCCCGTTATGCTTATGGCAAAGACCATCACGATAGTCAGAATTGCATACAGGTTGTATGGTATTGTGGATAAAAACACATTAAATCCATTGGTCTCACTGACCTCGCTGGCAACAGCAACTGCCCAGCTTGATACCGGAGCAATAATGCACACCGGTGCTGCCGTTGCATCGATAATATATGCCAGCTTCTCCCTTGATATCTTAAGCTTGTCAGCAATGGGTCTCATAACGGTTCCGACCGTCAGGCAGTTAAACCCGTCGTCGATAAAAATGAGAATCCCAAGTAATGAGGTTGCGATGGCGGCAGATCTTTTGCTCTTTAACCTCTTCTGCGCCCATCTGCCGTAGGCCTCACTGCCTCCGGATTTCGAGACAAGTATGACCACTCCCCAGAGCAAAGCCAGGAAAATGATCATATAAGCATTGTCCGCAATCTTGGCATACATCATATCAAAGGCAGTCGCGAAAGCTGTAATAATGCTCCCGCCGCTCAAAAAACTGTATATAAGTGTTCCGGAAATCAGTCCGATAAACAGAGATGAGTAGACCTCTTTAGTAACAAGAGCAAGTACGATTGCAATCACTGGTGGCAGAATAGACAGCCACCCGGCTTCGACCATAGTAAAATCCATAAATCCTCCCCCTTCTGTCAAAATGAATAAAAATAAACATTATTATAGCATAGTATTACTCCCAATCACTTATATTGTTGCAGTTTTTCGATAAATGTCTGCGCCATTTCGCTGAGTTCTCCGCCTTTTCTGACAATGTATCCGAAAGTGAGCGTCTCCTCCTCTTTTAGCTTTATGGCAATAATTTCAGATGAATTGATGCTGTCTCCAAGCATAGCTGCTCCGACAGCATAACCGTTAAGACCCAGCATGAGCTCCATCGATGTGGCTCTCTCATTGGTACTTATGACCTTTTTGTAGTCGTAGGTGGCAAGCGCCTCCTCCCTGTAATAGAATGAGGTATTGCTGCCCTGATCAAATACCATGCAGGGATAATCCTGAAGCTCTTCAAGGGATATCTCCTCTCTGTCAGCAAGCGGATGGCGCTTACTGAGGTAAGCATAGGTGTTGCGGCTGAATATCTCATTGAACTCCAGCGAAGCATCCGCGAAGATCTTTTTAAATGTATTTTTATTAAAATCACTGAGGGCGATCACCCCCACCTCGCTCTTCATGGTCTTGACGTCCTCAATAACCTCTGAAGTCTGTGTCTCATTTATCGAGAACTGATACTCATCGAGGTCATATTCTTTTACAGTCTCAATGAAGGCATTGACAGCTACAGTATAGTGCTGCATTGAAACTGAAAAAGAAGGCTTGTCATTTCCCTTTCCAAGATATTTTTCCTCTACCCTCTCAAATTGCTCCACCGCGCTTCTTGCATAGGCAATAAAAGATGCTCCCGCGCTCGTGGTGACCACGCCGTTGTGAACTCTCTGAAATATCTGTATCCCGAGTTCTCTCTCAAGATCCCTGACCGCGCTTGAAAGTCCGGGCTGTGAGACGTAGAGCCTGTCAGCCGCCTTGCGCATAGAGCACTCCTCATCTATGGCTATAACATATTTAAGCTGTAGTATTGTCATGTGCATACTCCCTTACGATAATTTTTTTCATAATAGCACACGACATTTTATAAGGAAAGAAAGATTTGTCTTTCTTTTTGTATCAATAGTCCGCCAGAATTGCTATAATCTATTTGCATATTAAAACAGTTTGAATTTGTGCGTAGGAGGGAAGATAAAAATGAAAAAAAGTACTGTCACTAAAAATCTAAAACGAATACTTGCTTCGATGATAGCAGCAGTATTCATACTTGCATTATGTCCTGTAACATCATATGCTGCATCGAAAGCCCCGACATTAAGGGATGCCAAAAGTACAATTTATTTCTGGGTTACCGACAATGATAATTCCAATCTGATATTGTATCTCGATAATATAAAAAAAGGAGATAAACTAATCAGCGCCAGGAGTTCAAACACAAAAGTTGCTACTGTACAGCCAAAAATATTCACCCAGAAAATCACAAAAGAGAATTACGTCAGGCTTACCAGAAAAGCAAAAGGCAGTACCAAAATAACATTAAAGATCAAACGTCAGAATAAAACCTATACAACATCACAAAACGTTAAATATCTAAAGTATTCCAATCCGGTAAAGTCCTTTACGATCGGAAATAAGGATTATGCAAAATTGCTGAATAAAAACTTCAATTCTACTATTAAAACAAGCGGAAAAAAGAAGGTTACTGTTAAAGGCATGAACGGGTGGAAAGTATTGTGGTTACATACATACAACTACGATACAGGAAAGTCAGTATATGGCATAAAGAACGGTTCCACAATCTCAATGAGTAAAAACCTGCAGATAGGTGCTCGATTGGAGAAAACAATCGGAAAAGATAAAGTAAATGTATCTGTCACACTATATAATATCAGATGATAAAAAACAAAAGGGGCTGTCAGACAGCCCCTTTATGATACTTACTATCAGCAATATGTAGGTCCATCAAATCCGCCTGAGAGGAGTTTGCCATCAAAGTCCTTCTTTTCTTCCTTGTAGACAAGATTTTTCGCCTTGTCGGCCTTGCCCTTCTGTACAGCACTTGCAGCTTTAGGAGCCTCTCCCCTGAACAAAAGAGGCTGCGCCTGTGTTCCGCCGCTAACTCCCTCAAGGTCTTCATCACTTAATACTTTTTTCTCAATATCTTTCTCGTTCATCACTAAATGCCCTCCTGAATATTACTCATTTTTGTTTGCTAACCATTTATACGAACCGGAATAAATCCTGGCAGACATTTTAAAAAAATCTTTTCCGATTCTGTTGTTTAATTATGTATATGGTAACATAATATTATAAAAATTGCGAAAAGGGTTTATTAAAGATGAATGAACAGGACGAGCGATACAGCACAGCGGAAGATGCCATCATAGACGCCTTCTTTTTGCTGCTGCATGAAAAAAACTACGAAAAGATCACCGTTTCGGATGTGATAAAGAAAGCAGGAATAGTCAGAAGCACTTTCTACAACCACTACGAGAACATCCCCGCCCTTGTGGAGGCAGCCGAAGACAAGACCATTGACGATATATTCAGGATGATGGAAGGGTTCCATCCCAAGAACGACAGGGATATGTGTTTTTCCTATTTCCTTGCGATCTGCAGCTATACACAGAAAAACCCCTTCCTCTCCAATCTTCTAAGGAGCGCAAGGGGTGATGGCTTTTTTGAAAAAGCAATGACAATGTTCCACAAATATGTCACCAGCGTATCAGACCTGAGCACCGGGGCAAACGTTTCAAGAGAGCAGTACTCATATCTGATAGCCGGAACTATCGGAAGCACCATCGGCATCCTTCACAAATGGATCTCGGAGGATTTTTCGTCTGACAAAGACAAAGTTGCCGACGTACTTACAACCATCTTTTTAAATGGCGTGCTTCCCTTTATGGGATCGAGATAAATATCAGGCAGCTGTGCTCTCTTTTGCGGCCTCATTTCTCTTTATCTTGCCTGTGGTATTTCTGATAAAAGGTGTCTTTCTTACAATAATTGACGTTATATATCTGTAGCCCGGCTGAGAGCTGTTGTATTCGTTTATTAATGCCCACAGCTCTTTTTCCAGTTCTTCATCTGACAGTTTCCTTGCGGATGCCTCGTCTATGTCAGGGAAAATCCTTGCAGTAAGACCGTTGTTTTCTCCCGTCACCACTACTTCAGATATCAGAGGATTAAGCGAGAGCTTGTTCTCTATCTCCTCCGGAGATACATTCTCTCCGTTAGACATTATGATAAGGTTCTTGACCCTTCCGTTTATGAAAAGATATCCGTCCTCATCAAGGTATCCCTTGTCTCCGGTGTGAAGCCATCCGTCCTTAAGGGCTTTTTGCGTCTCTTCGGGCATCTTGTAGTAGCCCTTCATAACGCTGCTGCCGCGCACAAGTATCTCACCGTTTTCAAAGGAAATTTCCACATTTTTCAGCGGACGTCCGATTGATCCCTTCTTATGGTCGTCAGGGGAATTGCTGGTGATAACGGGCGAGCACTCACTCATGCCATAGCCTTCAAGGATGCTTACTCCGTACTCCTCAAACTTGTCGATATAGAAGGGGTCCAGATGAGCTCCTCCGGTAAAAATTGTGCGCAGCCTTCCGCCGAATATCTCTTTTGCCTTGGGTCCCAGGCCATTTATCTTCTTATATATGGTCTCGATCATAAGAGGCACCATCAGCATGACTTCCGGCTTAAAGATTCCCATGTTTCTGACCATGTGCATGAACGAGTCATTGATGCATATGGTGCAGCCAAGTGAAAGTGTCTTTAAATAGTCCATGACAAGGCAATATGCGTGATGGATCGGAAGAACACTGAGCACCACACATCCGGGATGTGCTGAGTATTCAACACTTCTGACATTCTCGGAGAGATTCTCCTGTGTCAGCATTACCCCCTTGCTCTTTCCGGTGGTTCCGGAGGTATAGATTATAGTCGCGATCTCATACTCTGCTGCTCCCGGAACGTCATAATCAGCAGTTTTAAAGCCCTCAAGCTCCTCACTTGTCAGCATGAATATCTTTCTGATCTGCGGGCATTTTGCGATTATCTTTTCTTTAAGCGCCTCCTTTGAAGGTGACAGGAAAAGCGCGACGCTGTCAGATCTGTTCAAAAGATCTATAAGCTCCTCGTCAGGTAGAAGCGCATCCAGCGGAACCGCCACATTTACGCCTGTCACTATTCCCAGATAGCTCTCTATCCATTCCGGCGAGCTCGTTCCTATAAGAGCTATGTGAGATCCGACAAAATCAAGTTCTTCCAGAGTAGTCCTGACATTTTTTACTATCCTGTCGATATCCTTGTAGGTCTTTTCCCTTACTTCTTTTCTGTAGAGCCACTTAAGAGCCACATAGTCACTGTAGTTTTCGACTGCTTCATCCCAGATACTCCTGATATTCTTCATGGTTCCCTCCTTTTAGCCTGCCAGTGCCATGTGATCCAAAAAGTCTATCGCTTCACCTATGGTATGGATCTTAGTGGCGCTCTCCTGCTCAAGATCAAAGTCAAACTCATCTTCAAGTTCTCCCAGCATTGACATGAAATCCAGTGAGCTAAAGCCCAGATCCTCCCTGAACCTTAAGCTCATCTTCATATCCTCGGGTTTTACATCGCAGTACTGTGCTACAATTTCCTTAAATTTCTTCTCGATCTTCATAATGTCTCCTCCTTATGTTAAACCATTTCAATTATTTCCCCGATTGTTCTTCCGGGATCTTCTGTTCCTCTGAAAAGTATCCTCATCAGATAGTAGTGCATAAGCTCCATGTCTTTTTCTGAAAGCTCTGCCGTCTGATAGTGGTATGAGAAATTCATTCCACCATCGGGTGTATGTGATACGGTCAGGTACAGCTTCTTGGTCGCTGCCCCGTTCGCGAACCATTTCGCGAAAAACGGTATATCTTTCATATATGGGTTGTCCATAGCTGCCTGCATCGGCTGATAAGTCAGATAGCAGCTTACATAGGTCGTATTCTTTGGCGTTTTATATCTTTTTCTGATCTCATCAGCTATAAGACCCGGATCATAGTTGCTATGCATATAAATGCCGTTCTGAATATTCTGGATCTCATACGCAGCTGACAGGAAGTCTGTCTCAGGGCTTATCACTGTCCTGCAGGGGAACATTATTGTCCTGCTTCCGCCCGACATCCACTCATCCTTAGTGGAGCGCCTCGATATGAAATTCTGTATCGTTATATCCTCCTGTCCCTCATTCTGTTTGGAGAGATATGTTCTCATTCCCAGAAGAAGGAGGTTCGTCATAGATATCTCATGGCTTCTGCAAAAGTCCATCAGCTCTTTTGTCGGCTCTTTTTCCAGCTTATAGTCCTTCACTGCGACAAAGAGCTTTTTTCTCTCAATATCAACTGAGCGAAGGTTTTTGTTTTTGTGTTTCTTCCTTGCCTTATCAAGGATCTGCCTTCCCTGAATGTCGCAGTACAGAGGCTCTCCGAGCCTGTCCAGCTGCTCGTCCCAGAATTTCTTATCCCTGATGAATCGCTTTTCATTCCCGGCCTTTTTAAGGTCGGATGCAAGAACTGACTCATAATCAGAAAGATCTGCGGGATATTCACCGCCAAACCTGTAGTGGCAGTAGAGCGAAAAGATATCCTGTATCATCACCGCAACGCCACAGGAGTCAATAAGCCTGTGATCCATGTGAATGAAAAAACCGCGATAGCCTTCAGGAAGTTTTAGCATGAATACGTCACACATCGGGATATCATCGCCGTCAAAGGTTGTGTATGCCCAGTTTTGCATAGTATTGTCTGCCTCTTCGACAGTCATGCCTGTAAGATCCTTAAGAGGGATGTCCCTGGTCTCCCGTTTTATGATGTACTGCTTAACATCTCCGTTTTCATCTGCTTTGGTAAAACGTACCCTCATGCAGCCGTATCTTTCAAATTCCAGCTGCAGGCATTTCTTTAGAAGTCCGAAGTCAAGCTCTGTCTTAAGAGCTGCCACAACGCTGAGTCCTGAAACCTGTTGTGTCTTATATTCATATATCCATCTGTTATGCATTTTCTGCGCCGCTGTCAGCGGGTACTGTGTGCTCATCAGGCACCTCCTTTTTTCACTTTCCTTGAACAATCGAGAATTTAGCACAGTTTTTGCGCTCATCCAATAGGCCTTTTGACTTAACAGACATACGGACAAAAAATGACCGGAACATATCAAACACTTTCCGGATAAGTGTTCGATATATCCCGGTCACGCTCTTATATTTGATCCGTTTATTTGCCCTCGAGATCAGCAACCCTTACAGGCTCCCCGTTAAGAAGTATATATCCTGGCGGAAGCTTGGATGCGTCAGACATGGATTTGTATTTCTTTGCCTCATGCAGATGCGGCTGGGCTCCTGAGTCATTGAAGATACTCTTCTTGTTGTAGGTATCGTACCTGCCTACCTTATTGTGCCCCTGAGGCATTGAAGAAGCCTCGTTTTTCTTCCCCTTTTTCCTGAGTATGACGGCGATCACAACGCCAAATATCACGACATCAACCAATACTGATAATAAATCCTCCATAGTCTCTCCTCCCTTTCTAATAAAATAATTATATATTAATGAAATAAAAAAGAGAATAACGAAAAGCCCTTGTATTTATGCGCTATCACGCTTAAAATAATACATGTAGTGATTTCAGTCACAAAAATAAAAATCGAGAGGGGAATTTATAATGAACAAAACAGAGCTTATCGATGCAATCGCAAAGGAAACAGAACTTTCAAAGAAGGACGCAGGCAAGGCTGTTGAGGCTTTTGTAACTGTTGTTTCAAAAGAGCTTAAGAAGAAGGGCAAAGTTCAGCTCGTTGGCTTCGGTACATTCGAGACATCCAAGAGAGCAGCCAGAACAGGTAAGAATCCTCAGACAGGCGAAGCTATCAAGATTCCTGCAGCTGTAGTTCCTAAGTTCAAGGCCGGCAAGGCTCTTAAGGACACAGTCAACAAGAAATAATCTGGTTATGCCGACAGCAATTCATTTGCGAATGAATAAAAACAGAAAGGGCCACGGAAACCGTGGTCCTCAGACTGTAGATAAAGTCCACAGCATCTGCCGTGGATTTTTCTTTATAAAAGTGCCGGAAACTCAGTATTGATTTGGGCTTGAGGCGCTTTTTCTGGTATGATAAATAGAAAATTCTAATTCTGTTGAGGCCTTAGCGGCTGGAGGAATCAAATGGCAGGAATACT
>CAMNEA010000018.1 GCA_946536145.1 uncultured Butyrivibrio sp. | reverse complement strand
GTGACTTTGTTCTTCTGATTATTCATGTCTCCTCCATAGTCACATATATTATATAACCAATATATGCTATATGTGTTATGCGTGTTATGTATTAATTATTGTTAAAATCCGACCGGTCCTGCCTTGTTACATTCATAAAAAACTTATCCTTTTCTCGTTAATATACTCTTATTATATATGATAGTATCTAACGATTAAAATAAAGTTTTTATGTATTTCCAATATTAAGCATCACCGATTGATTTAGTTAAGGAGCTGAATAAGCGCGTGCATTATCGTCTGTTTTCAGCCATAATATTATTGTAACCAGCATTACTCGCTCATAAATAGGATGGCATGAAATGATTCTTGACGATTTTGAAAAATGTGCTGACCCTGCTCGCTGCAATACTGGGACTGTTAGGATGCCTGTTTCAATATATACGGACTCCGAAACGGGGATATCTGCTTCTCATTGTTTTCTTTTTGTCCAATTATCTCAGTGACTATTATTGGACGATATATTCTCTTGTCATGCGCTCACACCCCACGGTATCAGAATTTCTTGCTTACCTCGGCTGGAACATCGGGTATCTTGTTCTTATGCTGGCTGTTCTCAAAATGCGTCAGGATTCTGTCAAAAGATATTTTCACCCGCTCATACTCTGGCCTGTTCTGGCCAATACACTTCAGTTCTTCCTGTATATCCGGTTCGGAGGACTGTTCAACAACCTATGGCAGGTGAGTATTCCCACTATCGCCATGGTATTGTGTATGCAGGAAATTGTCTTCTTCGTAAAAAACAGAAAAGAAGGCATAAATTTCCCCCACTTTGCCGTCATTGTACTTCTTTTACTTATAACAGAGTATAACTTCTTGAATGATATTCCAGAAACCCGCACTGGCTGCGGGTTTCGTGAGAACATGATACGATAGGCAAACAAGCCCTGCGACGCAGTCGCTCTAGGATGGCTTGTTTGCGGCATTTTTGAATCCTTGATTCAAAAATGCATGTTATGTGGACGTCGTCATGCTTTACCTGGAAATATCAGTTCATGGATCCCTACCCTTACTTCACGGTTCTCGGCGCGGTTTTAAAGGTAATGCTTGTCTTTGGCGCCAAAAAATACTATGGTATCACTGCTGATCCTTCTGTTTGTCTACGAGATCAGACGTCACTACAAGAGAAACAAAAACAGACGGCAGGAAATGGACATCGGAAAGCGCAGCAGGTCGAGCTTTATTATCACCATCCTGATAACATTTCCTCTTATGTTGGTCGTTGTAATATATAACACCAGCCTTCTTTATAATGCATCAGTCACTGAGATCAATGAGGATGCCAGAGACGAAGTCAAATCCACTGCCGCAGAGCTGGAAAACTATATCACGTCAGCCAAGACCACCCTCAGGGTTGTCTCTGACACAATAGATCTGATGAAAAAAGACGGCCTCTCAACATCAGAAATTGATAAGTATCTGACTTCACAGACTCAGATACAGTCGAAGAATAAAGACGCACCCCGCGATTTGCAAAAATAATGCTGAATCTGATCGATGAGGACCCGGATTATACTATGCATGAAACCGATTAGCTTAATGACAATTCTTCTTTTGCCTTCTCAAGAGCATTTATCACATTGTCACAAAATGCATCAAACTCAGGATCCTCTTCATACTCTCCAGGATGCGAAAGAACATAGTCAAGTGCAATGCGAGCACCCTTGTGGAACGGAACATTGGTAGTCATCTGTGGAACAAGCTTTTTTAACTTGGAATTGTCAAATGTCACTGATACAGCCTTATCTCCGAGAAGACTTCCTCGGAAATCATAGCCGTACTTCTCACCCACGTCGCCAAGGAACTCAGAAGATACATGATAAGGCTTAAGGTCAACACAAAGCGCATCCGCAATGGTGCTGTATATCTGATCCCAGGTCAGAACCTCATCTCCTGTTATCTGGAACGCCTCACCGATAGCATGTCTGTTACCCATAAGTCCGGTGAAGCCAATGGCGAAATCGCTGTTAAAGGTAAGTGTCCATAGCGAGGATCCGTCGCCCTGAATGATAACGGGTTTGCCTTGCTGCATACGTCTGATCACCTGATAGAATCCCTTATTTCCATGTACGCCAAGGGGAATGTGCCTCTCATCATAAGTGTGGCTGGGGCGTACTATTGTCACATGGAATCCCTCTTTTCTGTACTTATCAAGCAGGAATTCCTCACAGGCTATCTTGTTCCTTGAGTACTCCCAATATGGATTGGCAAGCGTCGTGCCCTCCGTTATCACATAGGATGCTGCCGGCTTATTATAGGCTGATGCGGAGCTGATAAATATATACTGCTTTGTTTTGCCGTTAAAGATCCGATAGTCTCTTTCGACAGCGCTTACATCAAAAGCTATAAAATCGCTGATAACATCAAAAGTCATGCCATCCAGCTTTTTCTTAACGTCTTCCTCGTCTCCTATATCCGCGATTATCTGTTTTACCGAAGACGGCACTTCACTCTTTCTGTTGCCCCTGTTTAAAAGATATACCTCCCATATAGGATCCTCGGAAAGCCTTTTGACTATTCCCATACTTATAGTTCCCGTTCCGCCGATAAATAGTGCTCTCATGCCATACCCTCCATACAAGATTTATATTATGTATAATTATGAAGATAGTTCAGTTATGAGTCAATGGGAGCGTCTTTATTTAGGAGGAAATCCAACTTCGTCAAAGGAATGCGCTCTCTTCTGAATCATTTTCGAACGAACTGTGCAGCACAGTGCGCATTTCTGCCTGAACATCTACCTGAAAATTTCCCTTAGATAAAAAAGAATGCCGCTTGCGGCATTCTCGTGCCGAGCGCGGTTGCATTTATGCAACATATACCTTACGCGCGATGTGCAGATCACTTGGCGAGGTTCTTTCGAGCCTAGTGAAATGTCATACACAGTAGTGCGCATCAATAGCGGAGCTATTTTTGTTTAATAGGAAATTCGGAGGAATTTCCTATTAAACAAAAATAGCCCCCGCTTCCTCGCGGGGGCTGCCAAACCATATTCAATTTCATCCCTCAATCGCTATCAGGTTCTTCTCCGGTATCTTCTTCTCCATAGCCTTTTTAGGAACTGTAAGAGTAAGCACGCCATGTCTGTAGGTCGCTTCAATTTCTGCTTTGTCTACATTGTCACCAATATAGAAGCTTCTGGTCATTGAGCCTGCGTACCTCTCCTGGCGGATCAGTTTGCCCTTCTTGTTGTTCTCATCTCTGTCAAGTCCTTTGGCGGCATTGATCGTGAGATATCCGTTATCAAGTTCTACAGTTATCTCTTCTTTCTTAAATCCCGGCAGATCGATTGCAACCTCATAGTTGTCATCCTTCTCACGGATGTCGGTCTTCATCATCCTGCCAGCCTTCCTGCCATAGAGCTTGCGCTCCATGTCGTGCTGCATGTCATCGAATTCCTTCATGTAAGGGAATCCAAACAGATCATCGATAAAGTTTTCTTCAAAAATACTAGGTGCTAACATAATGCTTACCTCCTTTGCACATAAACAATTGATTTATTGTTAATGAGCATTGGGACGGAGGGTTTGGATCTTAGGAAGCTGTAAGTCCTAACGGTCTTCTCTGTTCCTTTGTTCTACAGACAATATAACACCCAAATTAGCACTCGTCAATAGAGAGTGCTAATTTGGATAACAATGTATTGTAAAAAGCATTACATTCTTAAACATCAAGAGGTTTCATGACCGGATTAACACCGAAACTGCTTGGTCCTGTAAGTCTTATCATCATCTTCCTTCTTATCACACTTATTTCTTCACAGATTCTGACCAGCAGAATCATAAATGATCTGAGTACCTTACAGCAACAGACGATCACAGCAATGGAAATTGCCGAAGATATCAGATATTACGGTCTGAATACCTGTGAGCTCTTCACTGATATGTCAGCCACACATGACTGTGAGGTACTCGCCGAGGTTGAAGAAGTAAGAGATAATAACTATTCCTTAATTTAATCAGATGACGGCACTTAAGCCCGAAACGTCCTCAACAATCAATGGGATGAAGTCCTCCTATGACAGTCTCTATTCGCTCTGCTCACATATGGCTGATGAATATATCGATGTGGGAATTGATGCAGGAAATGTGGTAATGGAGGCGAGCTCGATGAGATTGTCAAAAAGTACAGAATGTAATCATTTTAAGCAATAGGCGGTTTTGGAGTAGGTTTGCTTACGTTTACAATTATTATTCCCAGTGCGACGAGCAGAAGCGCCAGAATACCTGTTGCAGAGAAAGCCTCATTGTTTTCTCCCAGAAACAGGGCTGAAAGAATAACGCCCATCACCGGATTCATAAAACCAAATATTGAAACCCGGCTTACCGGATTGTGCTTTAGAAGGACTCCCCACAGAGTGTATGCACCTGCTGAGATAAATCCCATGTAGATAAGATTCACGTAACACGACATGCTATTAAACTGCAGCTGTCCACCCATCATAAATCCGACCGCATAAAGAACGATTCCTCCAAGCATGAACTGGTATCCGCTTAGTACTACCGGGTTTTCATATTTCGAATAAATCTTAATACAACACGAAGAGAAGGCATAGAACAGTGCAGCGATAAGCATTGCGCCTTCACCCTGGGGGGTTATACTGCCGCCTGTCAGCGCGCTTATGCCTCCCAGGATTATTATTATCCCGGAAAATCCCACAAGACATCCGACGAACTTGCGCAGCGTAAGAGTTTCCAGTTTAAAAATATATACAGCAATGATGATCGCCAGAAAATTACCCGAGGCGTTAATAATAGACCCTCTCACACCGCTGATATTTGCAAGTGCCATAAAAAAGAAAAAGTACTGCCCTATCGTCTGCAGCAGAGATAAAATAACAATGTATATCAATGAACCGCGCTGTGGCACGAGCGCTTTCCTTGAAATAACTGATCCGAAGACAATCGTCATGCCTCCTGCAAGTACAAATCTGGCCCCGGCAAGCATAAGGCGCGATGCGGTATCATCGGCCGGAATTCCAAAGATATCATATGCAATTTTAATTGCCGGAGACGCACTTCCCCATAGTACACAGCAAAACAGTGCTGTGATAAATGTGACCGGAAGGTATGTCCAGATATTTTTCATTTTCTCATCACCTCATTCTATTACAATGTTTTGATATTCTTGCGACATGTTCGTCAAAGCGCACGTCTTAGATCCAAACTGTAACATTGTAACAGGATTTCATCCATAATCCCACATAAAAATCATATAAAATCTGCCGCTTTCTGCTAAAATATTATCAGAGGTTTTATAACTGCAGACACATTTGGGCAGGGTGATGCATACAAAAAGGGAGCTTCTTATGATAAAAAATGTAAATATTGAGGATATGAACCACCTTTATGAACTTCTGAACGAGCAGGAATTCAGGTCTGATCTTAAGAGAAACAGAAATCTCTTTGTTTACCGCGGTCAGCCGGACGCTTCTTTTAAGCTTACAACCAGTCTCTCACGTAACTGCAAGGACAAAAAGAAGGATCTTGAACCCTGCATGCTGAGAAATTTCACCAAATATGCGGTTCTGGAGGAACCCTCTATCGAGAATTCCGTGTGGAGGCAGATGATCTTCGGACAGCATCACGGACTTCCCACAAGACTTCTTGACTGGTCCTTCTCTCCGCTGATCGCTCTGCACTTTTCCGTCACAGAAAGTGATATGGAAGACATGGAGAAAAGAGACAGTGTCGTATGGCGCACCGACATTCATGAGCTGCACGATCTTTTGCCTGACAAATATAAAGAGATCTCAAGAAAATACAACACCACTGTATTCTCTGTAGATATGCTTTCTGAAGCCTGCGACAGCCTTGATATGTATGACCATGATATGGGGGCTTCCTCCATGCTCATGATCGAGCCTCCCTCGGTTGACGTGCGCATCGTCAACCAATATTCGTTCTTCTCTGTAATCCCCAACTATATGCATGACATTGAGGGTTTCCTTGATGCGCATACAGAAAAGACCGTCCGCTACGTGATAAAAAAAGAAATCCGCTGGCAGATAAGGGATATGCTTGACCATCAAAATGTATCTGAGCGCATCGTATACCCCGGGCTCGATGGCCTGTCCAGATGGCTTGGCCGCCATTATTATGTTCGCTGATAACAGGCTTCGGCCATATTGATTATTATTTTATGCCGGCTCTCTCAAGTACTTCCTCAACTGTTTTAACCGGGATTATCTCCAGATTTTCTTTTACCTCATCTGCAACATCTATGAGGTCCTGCTCATTGTCCGCAGGAATAAATGCTCTCTTTACCCCGCTTCTAAGTGCCGCCATGAGCTTTTCGGGAAGACCGCCTATAGGCATCACCAGACCTCTTAGTGACACTTCCCCTGTCATCGCGATCTTAGGGTCAACCTCCTTCCCTGTGACGAGTGATGCGATCGCCGTTGTCATGGTTATGCCCGCCGATGGTCCGTCCTTTGGCACAGCACCGTCCGGAACGTGAATATGGAGGTCATTTTCCGTGAACATCTGGGCTTTCTCAGGGAAAAGCGATTTCACAAGGCTCACGGCTATCTGCGCGGACTCCTTCATCACATCTCCCAGTTTACCGGTTATTATCAGTCCGCCCTTGCCCTTGGTGAAAAGTGTCTCGATATAGAGGATCTCTCCTCCAACCGGCGTCCATGCCATACCGGTGACTACGCCGGATTTCTGCGCATCGGGAACGCTCTCCCTGTGTACAGGCCTCATATCGAGGTCAGTTCTTAGCTGATCTTTTGTTATAGACAGCTTTTCTTTTCCTCCCTTTGAGATCATGACAGCAGCACCCCTGCAGAGGGAGTCAATTCTCTTTCTCAGTCCCCTCACACCGGCCTCTCTTGTGTACTCCTCAATTATGGTCTCCAATATTTCATCCGATACGCTAAGATCATCTTCGTTAATCCCCATAGAAGACATGGATTTTGGCAAAAGATGCTTTCTGGCAATCTTTAATTTCTCATCCGGAGTATATCCGGTGAAGCTGATCACTTCCATCCTGTTAAGAAGCGGCTCAGGTATTGTATCTACACTGTTGGCTGTGCAGATAAACATTACATCTGACAGGTCATAGGGAACATTCATGTAGTGATCGGTAAATGTATTGTTCTGTTCAGGGTCCAGCACTTCAAGCAGCGCACTTGCAGGATCTCCGTTATATGACTGGGAGAGCTTGTCTATCTCATCAAGGACCATTACAGGATTAGTCACTCCACTCTTACTTATCGCATCCATGATCCTTCCGGGCATTGCACCTATATATGTGCGGCGGTGTCCTCTTATATCAGCTTCATCTCTGATTCCACCGAGGCTCACACGGACGTATTCCCTTCCAAGGCTCCTTGCTATGCTCTTGCCTATACTTGTCTTACCTGTGCCCGGTGCTCCCACAAAAAGAAGTATTGAACCCGACTGCTCCTTTTTGAGGTTCATCACGGCAATCTGCTGGATAATGCGCTTTTTGACCTTATCAAGGCCGTAGTGGTCTTCATTAAGTATTGCCTCAGCCTCTGACAGGTCTATATGCTCAGCCTCCTGTTTTTTCCAGGAAAGCCCCGTCACAAAGTCAAGATAATCATAGAGCATTCCCGTCTCCGGGCTGTTCTTTCCCTCCTGCTTCAGTCTGTCCAGGACTTTTCTTGCTTCTTTCTCCGCATCCTCATTCATCCCGGATTCATTTATCTTCTTTTCAAACTTCTGGATGTCGGTCTGATTCTCAGGGTGCATCTCATCGAGCTCTTTCTGAAGATATTCCATCTGTTTCTTGATGGCGGACTCGCGGTACATATCCTTGTATTCCTGCTCCTGAGCGCTGGCGGCATCTGTCGTCACCTTTGCCACTTCAACAAACTCTACGACCGCCTTCTCCATAAGTTCAAGGCGCACAGCAGCACTATCTTCTGCAAGAATCCTGTACTTATCATCATTGCTGTTCTTCATCCAGTAAGACACCGCTGCTGTCAGCTCTCCAACTGTGTTCATATTGTCGATCATCATATTGAAAAAGCCGGCGTACTGAAATCTGGACGACAGATCCTTAACCTCTTCCTTGAGCTTTTCAAGGACTTCCCTCTCTTTCTCAGAATCTACTGCCTCACTGTCAGGTCTTCTCGAAATACTAAGTTCTATGTTGTGCCTTTGATCTATCGAAACCTCATCGATATTCACGCGGTTATTGACCCTTACTACAATGTAGCCATCAGAGCTGATGTTGCTAAGAACACCCGAAACTCCTATGGGATAAAAATTATCTTCCGTCATTTCATTCCTTTTCTGGAATGTCCTGTTCTGCAGAAGAACTACCTTTTCCCCCTGCACGGCTCTACCACCCAGGTTCTTAAATTCATCTGTCTGGAAATAGAGGTTCCCCTCAGAAATAAGCTGTTTATTGTATACCGGAACTACTATCATATCGGTCCTCCTTATGCTTTGTCAGCACTCAGGCGCATCGAGTGCTAATGCCTCTGTAAAAAAATAAAGCAGATTCATATAGAACGCTTTACAAAACCTTTACACTTGTCTAAGATATGTACATGATATTATCACTAACATTGACAAGTGTCAATGTTTATATTTTTGAGGTAAAAATGTACCAGGGATGCAATAAAACCGCCCTTTGTTCGCAGAAACATATTGCGGAGGGCTTCTATGAACTTTTGACACAGAAAGAATACTCCAGGATAACCGCCAGTGAGATATGCAAAAAGTCCGGCGTCTCCCGCCAGACTTTCTATTCGCTGTTCTCTTCAAAAGAAAACATTGTAGCATTTATATTATCCAAGGAATACTCTTTTAATCCAAACGAAGAGTGCAGATGCCAGGGGCATCCGACTCTTAAAGAGCTGAGCTCAGGCTTTTCTTCCTTCATAGTCCAGAAGAGTGATTTTATTGATCTTCTGGAAAAAAACAATATCATCTACCTGATGCAGGAAACCCTCTATGAGAGCTTCAACTGCTGCAGTGATGTCAGCGCTGAAAGGTACCCTGCCGGTCTGCTACCTCCCGATCTGGCAACAGATTTTGTGGCATCGGGTCTTACTACCATAGCCAAACACTATGTCAAAAACAGGTCATCAATAACATGTGATCAGCTTGAAAAAATGATCTTTACCCTCTTTAGCGGGGAATATTTCCCCAGGTGATACTCTCCCTGTCAGGTCACAGTATCTTTTTTATCTTAAAGAATGTCAGGCTTCCTACTACTATAAGGATACTAAGCAGGATCACAACGGGATAGCCTGCCTTTGACTCCAGTTCCGGCATATATTTGAAGTTCATTCCATACCAGCCGACTATAAGTGTAAGTGGCATAAATATGGTTGTTACCACAGTAAGGACTGTCATGATCCTGTTCTGCTTAACATCGAGCTGAGACTGATATAGGTCATTAAGCTGGATCGTGTAGTCCCTGAGGTGCGTCGCTGCATCATATAGCCTCTCAACACGGCTGGAGAACATCCTGAAATACCTAAGGTTCTCCTCCTGGAAAAAGCCATTCTCATTTTCCTCCAGTTCCTGTCCAAGATCCAGAAGCTGTTCATAGTGGATCCGCAGATCTCTGATATCTCCGCGAATGTCGTTGTTTCTCGACATATCAGTTCCATCAGCATCTTCGAGGATTTCTTTTTCCAGATTATCAAGCTCAATCTCGTAGCGCTGCATGGTGTGAAGATCGTTGTGTATTATAAGTTCCAAAAAATCATAGAAAAACCGCTCGAGTGAAGGTTTCTTCCATTTTTTCATCTTCTGTATTCTTCTAACAAGTGTCAACGCACTGTCTCCGCTGTCTATGAATACGATTCCCGTCTCATCAAGCGCGTACGAAAACTTCTGAGTCTGTCTCGATCCTGATGACTGTATGGGAATGCAGAAGGTTCCTGTGAGGCAGTCATAGTTCACTTCAGCCTTTGTCGTAAATATCTCATCATTGCTTATGTCAAAGTCTATGCCCATATCAAAGTTCTCGCTCTCTGTGGCCCACTGCAAAGGCGTAAGAACCGCCACAAAAGGCGCAGCAGCATCGTGACACTGCTCGGCACTGCATTCATCAAGTGAGTTTCGGATAAGAAAGTACATAGCATCAGCCTCCCGCTCTTATAAATCAATTCTATTATAGCAGAATATTCAGGCGGGAGGCTGATTGACATGAAGTTAAATGTATTTTTAAATCAGAACCGAATTACAGCTCTTCAGCTCTTACAAGCATAGGTCTTGAGCAGGAAATCTCAAGGTTTCCGTTTCTCACCCTCATCTCATCCATCAGGGCTTTTGTAGATACATTCTGTCTCATTGAAATCTTGTAGGTAAGTTTGTAAAGACTTCCCATTCCACTGGTCTTTACCTCTTCAAGATCAACTTTGGTTGTGTACCGGCAGAAAATATCATCAAATATTCCTTCAAAATCGAGACTTTCAGGGACTGTCACCTTCAGAATCTTTTCTTCAGCCCCATAGTTTTTGATGGAAAGACTTGAGAGAAGAAGATTTGCAATCGTGATGATAAGTGTAAAGATAATCGCAACTCCTATATATCCCATACCCGTTGCAAGTCCTACTGCCATGGCAAGAAAGATACTTGTTATTTCTTTCCCCGATCCCGGAGCCGAACGGAATCTTACAAGAGAGAAGGCTCCCGCTACAGCAATTCCTGTTCCAAGGTTTCCGTTGACCAGCATGATGACTATCTGAACTATGGCGGGAAGAAGCGCCAGCGTGATTATATAGCTCTTCGAATAGTCGTTTTTGACTGCGTACATAAATGCGATAAAGCACCCTAAAGCGAGCGAACAAAGTGTTGCGATTATAAAAGATGCTCCTGTTATTGTTCCGTTTGTCATTATACTTGCAAATAAAGATTCCATTGTTTCATTCTCCTTTTCATTAAACAGCTTTTGCGCTTGGGAAGCTGGCGATCTTTGCCGGCTTCCGATTATCTGTGTTCACATTTCCATACATATAATCAACATATCCTCTTCCATACTTGGAGAAGCTGCACTGTCTTATATTCAGTTCATCAAGAATTCCTGCCATCTCAACTGACATGGCGCCTGCTATCTTCAGCTCCATCAGATGCTGCCCCGGAAGAAGGATGTCTTTTCCCTTATTCCCGTTCTTGAGGGACAGATGGTCGGTTCTCCATCTGATGTTTGTGTCGAATGTAATGCGAAGCTCCGGATCATAAATCCCCGCCATCGCTATCCGGTCATAGGATATTGCCATTGCCGGTCTTATTCCCTTGTAGTACTGCAGCAGATAATCAATCTCTTTTTTGATCTGTCCGTCCTTTGCCGGCTCTTTTTTGCCAGTAAGATAATCGAGAGCTTCGCTGTATGGCATAGATATCCTTCTTTTATAAACTACGCCCTTATACTTTTTCTTTATCTCAACAAAAGCATTGGTGTCATCTTGCGGTATTCCGTAGGTGCGAAGCCTGAGTTTCTCCTTGTAGACAGGCTTTTCCAGCGAGCGCTCTATCAGCTTAAAATCCGGGGTGTCAAAATATATATTCAGAATTGAAGTCTCCCCATAGCTGTCCACTTCCGCAATATTCTTAAGTTTCTTTCTAAGACCTCTGTACTGCATCTCATCCAGGAGAAATTTGGTCTCTACTCTCTCAAAAACATCTTTAAAACCTGCCATGAGTTACCTGCCTTCCATACTTGTGTCAACACTGCTCTGCTCAAGTTCCGGCATTTCACCGTTTGTTCCACCGTTGCCCTGCATTTTGCCGCCATGTCCTTTAAACCCTTGCCTGTCGCCATCCATGCCTTCAAAGCCCTGCATTTTGCCGCCCTGTCTGCCACCGCCGCCAAAACCTCCGTGGCCTGCGCCCATCATCATGGAGTTGGTGATCTCGGTTACCTCCTCACCATTTACCGTGACTTTTCCTCCATTAAGCTGCGCTGTTCCATCAAAATCAAAGGCGTACTGCGCTGTTATATCTATTGTTCCTCCGTTAATATAGAGATTTCCGTTTGCATCAATGGCGTCTGTGTCGCCGCTTCCCATATTTATAGTGAGCTTTCCTCCGTTTATCTCTATGACGGTATCATAGCCGCTTCCCTTGGCTGCCGCATTTATTCCGTCATCACCGGCTGAAATACTTATATCGCCATCATTTATCTGCACATAAGTTCCTTCAAGTCCCTCAGCCGTATTAAGGTCAAATGTTCCGTCATCTATTACCAGAGCTGTCGTGGCCTGAATGCCATCTCCGTCTGCTTCAATGTCGAAGGTGCCACCGGATACATATACAAATCCCACAGATGTATCATCCGAATTTTCACTGTGAAGTGCATCTTTTCCGGATTTTATGGTAAAAGCGCCATCGCTGATCCTTATGGAGTCATTTGCTTCTATCGCATCCTCTGTGGATGTTATGTTGTAGGTTCCACCTGTAAATCGGATATCATCCTTTCCCGATATTCCGTTCGCTGTTGAATTTATGACAAGGCTTCCTTTTCCGTTAAAGACGAGATCATCTTTTGAGAAAACAACAGCATCTGTATTGGTATCTCCATCAGCAGTAAATGTACCTGTCACCGAAAGACTGTTCTCTGAATCTGTCGTCGTGACGAATACCTTGTCGGCGCTCCTGACATAAATTGCCGGGAAATCGGTATTTGTGATTGTTACTTTATCAAGTACCAGCTGAACTTTTGCTTCGTTGGCATCTACAATGATCGTCGTATCCTTAACTGATCCTGTTATCACATATACACCCTCACTTGAAATGGTGACATCTTTTCCGCTTTCAAGTGTAATGTACTGTGCATCGGTAAGATCAGCCTCCTGTTCGAGATCTCTGTCTGTGAACATGTTGGATGTGTCAAGCAGTGTAGACGTGCCGGCTGAAACACTATTACTCAAATAATTGTCATCTGTAACGACTGTAGCGTTTATAGCGGTCTGTTCTATTGTTTCTGCTTCCGGCACCTGAGCGCCGCATCCGCCTGCCACAAGAGCAGCCGATATGAATAATGTAGCTAATAATATATTTCTTTTCATGGTCTAAATCTCCGTTTATGTGATTATTTTCTGTACCTTATGATCACATGATAAATGCCAAACCTAAAAAGAACTTAAAAGAGATAAATATTTTTTTAGTATATTAAAAGCTCGCAAAATGCGAGCCTTTTCATTCTTATTATCACAGCACGATATTTTTATCGAGCTTTTCAAGATTTTTCTTATGGATAAGCATAAGAAGTGCCTCTCTTGCCTTGAGCGGAACATCCGGATCCACATACTCATTGACGACACCATCCTTAATCGCCACAACGTTGATCCCGTATTTTTTTCTTAAATCAAGTTCCTTAAGCGACTTTCCAACCCACTTTTCCTTAGGCAGCATCTCAATCAGACAAATATCTTCGCTCACCTCAAAGAACTCAAGGAAATTGCTTGAAACAAGATGACGCGCTGTTCGTATACCGCTTTCCTCTTCCGGATAAACAACCTCATCGGCTCCAACCTTGGATAATACCGTTCCCATCCTCTCGCTGCCCGACTTGGCTACAACCCACTTAACTCCGCACTCCTTGGATATCATGGTACACATTATGCTGGATTCAAGGCTCATCGCCATGGCAACAACAGCGCAGTCGATATTTGATATTCCAAGTGCCTTAATTGCTGCGGGATCTGTCAGATCCGCCTCTATGGCTGCCGTGGCCTTGGCAGAATAGGATTCGATTATATCAGGATCATTATCAACGACCATGACATCCGCTCCACTCTCTAGAAGCTTGTCTGCCACAGCCTGTCCGAATTTTCCAAGTCCAAAAACAACATATGAATTGTATCTCATGATGATTCCTCCCTCATCCAACTATAAAATGTCCATTTGAAAATCTGATGTCATTTTTATCAGAACGCTTCGTACTAAAGAACAGTGCCATTGAAATAGGTCCAACTCTCCCTGCGTACATTCCTATCATCACCACGATTCTTCCCGGCACGTTGAGGGAAGATGTCAGAGCCCTGGACAGCCCGACAGTTCCGGTGGCGCTGAATATCTCATAGGCTGCCGAGAGCGCAGGCACCCGGCAGACCTGCATCAGGATCATAAGAAGAAATATAGATATCATCAGATTGGAAATTACAATGGCGCTCGCCTTATTTATCAACTTCTCTGACACTGCCCTGCCAAATACAACCGGTTCCGTTCTGTTTCTGATAAATGAAAAGACGTTGAGCAATACCACAAAAACAGTAACAGTCTTGATACCTCCTGCGGTTCCCACAGGTGACCCTCCTATGAACATGAACATGCATCCTGTTATACAGGTCGATGGAGTGAGAGCTTCCTGCGGCACAGTTGCAAATCCGGCAGTCCTGAAAGTTACAGACTGAAAAAGACTTGCAAGTATCTTGTTGCCAAGGGACATCTTCCCTATAGTATTAGGGTTATCCCACTCGAACAGCAGCACGAGAAGCGCACCTGATATAATAAGAAACAGTGTTAAGTTTATTACCAGTTTGGAGTGCTCTCCAAGCCTTCTGTAAAAAGTCCTTACGCTGTATCTGCGCTTTACAGACTTCTTAAGTGTCTCAATAAAGTCAAACCACACAACATATCCGATTCCTCCCAGAACAATAAGTGTCATTGTTATCAGATTCACCGGAATGTCTTTCTGGTAATCTATGAGAGAATTGGGTCCCATGACATCCATACCGGCATTGCAGAAAGCGGAAACCGAGTTAAATACGGAAACCCATATTCCCTTAAAAAAGCCAAACCTTGGAACAAAAACAACAGAATACAGTACTGCTCCTATACCCTCAACTATGAGCGTATCCTTGATGACTCTGATAAGAAATTTTATCAGGCCCTTAATAGAATCAAGATTGTAATAGTCCTGAATAAGGAGCCTTGTCCTTAGCGAAAACTGTTTTTTCATTATCATCATGACCGCGCAGCATAGGGTGATAACCCCAAATCCGCCAATCTGAATGAGGATCAGAATAATAAACTGTCCAAATAGAGTCCAATGCGAAAAAGTATCAACAACAACAAGACCCGTAACACAGATAGACGTGGTCGCAGTGAAAAGAGCCGTCAGATAGTCCGTGTGCTGCCCTTTTGTGGTTGCTGCAGGTATCATAAGGAGAAAAGATCCTATCACTATCGCCAGCAGGAACCCCAATACCATTACCTGTGTCGAACTCATTTTGCTTTTATCCGGGTTTATTTCACTAATAACACGCACGCCAAAAACTCCTTATTTATATATTCTTGGATTTTAAATCTAAGAATATATAATTATACTGTAACAACAATAGCATAACTTTTAGGAGAAAACGATGATTTATAAAGAATTTGTACTCAAAGAAAACGGATCCCTTGATGGTGCGAAGCTTACAGTATATGTTCAGGAGACCTCTTCCCCAAAGCTTAAGATCAAAAAGCGCCCTCTCATACTGCTTTGCCCGGGCGGCGCATACGCATATACTTCTGACAGGGAAGCTGAACCCATTGCCTTTTCTCTCATGGCGAAGGGCTATCACACAGCCATATTGCGATATTCCTGCTACCCCGCTCATTATCCCACATCTCTTCTGGAACTGGGAAGGTCACTGCTTATAATAAGGGAGCACGCAGATGAATGGTTCGTTGACAGCAATGCGATCATTATCCAGGGCTGCTCCGCCGGAGGCCATCTGGCTGCCAGCTTTGGATGCTTCTGGAGAGAGGATTTCCTTGCAGAGACCCTCATCGGTGAAAAAAGTGACATTTCAAAGGAAATGCTGCGTCCAAACGGTCTTTTGCTGTGCTATCCGGTGATCACATCGGGAGAACATGCGCACAAAGACTCCTTCAAAAATCTTCTTGGCGACAGACTCACTGAACTTGAGAGCAAAATGTCTCTTGAAACTGCTGTTAATCAGTACGTTCCAAGAACATTCATCTGGCATACTTTTACAGATGAGGCTGTGCCTGTTGAAAACTCGCTGTTCTTTGCCACTGCACTGCGTCAACACGGTATAAACACCGAACTCCATATCTTCCCTACAGGATGCCACGGCCTTTCTCTCGCAAGCCATCTTACGGAATCCCCTGATGAGAAAGAGAATGTTCCGGCCTGCCAGCCCTGGATAGAGCTTGCCGCCACCTGGCTCGATTCCTATTGGAGGTAAATTATTAACTCAAAAATACTGACAAATTCTTCTCCTTAATCTTGTATAACTTGTAGAGGAATTTTTGCTAAAGTTTTTTGCTTCCCGGTACGATATATTTCTTGCAAGTGGTTATAAGGAGGATCTATAAATGGATTTTGGATTCTTGGCAACAGCCAACAGTATTACAGGGAAGTATTTTGATCAGACAGCGGCCGGACGGTCTTCTGTTCCTGAAATCAATAAAGACGCAGAAAGGCAGTTTAGCAGGGAACTTGAAGTGGCAAACAAGCCTGCTGTTAATGATGTTTCAGAAAACGGCAACATGCATCAGGTCTATTCTCCTTTCCATGAAGACCCGATCAAAGAGCATGCTGCACGTCTCGGATTCTCTATAGACAACAGGGTGATCGATATGCTCAATGTTCAGCTGTCAGATGATATGAACAGACGCATCAGCTTTGCTATGAATAATGCCATGGACAGTCTCGCAGCTTCCATGTAATTTAATACCCATATAATTTAATCTCAAAATAAAACACCTCACAAAGGTGTTTTTTTGTGGATTTTGATGTAAAATCTACATATATGCGGAGGAGTTATGTATCATGGGTGAACTACTTAGACAGCAAAAGACAAGGCCTACAGGTGAGAAGGTCTTAATACTTATTGGGCTTGTAATAGCCGGGGTAATAATAAATACATTAGGTGCATATATCGCAGGTCTCTCGGGACTTCCCATCTATATGGATGTAACAGGTACGCTGCTCGCATCCATACTTGGCGGTTACATCCCCGGAATCATGGTCGGCCTTATAAGCCCCCTTATCACTACAATAACATCTGATTCAATGGCAATTTCATATACCATGGTCAATGTCCTTATTGCCATTGTAACTTCTTTACTTTGTGAAAGGTGTCTGCTTCGCAAATCGCTGGGCATAATGCTGACTGCAGTAATCAACGCCGCCATTGGCGGTATACTCGGTGGTGTTATCACCTGGTTTGTCTATGGTTCCGAAGCTGAGGATACGTCCTCTCAAATGGTACACGGCCTTCAGACCAATATCGGGTTATCACCCTTTGCCGCTGAGATCCTGGGCGGATTTCTGGTAGACATTGCCGACAAGGCAATATGTCTTTTTCTGGCTCTCGCCATAATATATTTTCTTCCTACCAAATTCAGAAATATGTTCAAGATACATGCATGGAAGCAGGCGCCCCTGACTTCCGCTACGATCAAGGAGCTGCGCAAAAAAAGGAGCCGCCAGTTCTCTCTTCGAATAAAGCTGGTGACTTTGCTCACATGTGCTTCGGTTATTATCGGAGCTTCAGCCATCTACATCTGCTATATCATGTACTTTAATTCGACAGTGGAGCATCAGAAGCTCTATGCGATCGGAACTGCTGAGATGGCCGCCGGAATGGTTGATGGAAACAGAGTTGACGAGTATCTGGCTGAAGGCAACAGCAATATCGATTACCGCAGGGTTGAGGACAATTTGCGCAAGATAAGGGATGCCTCTGCCTTTACTGAATATGTCTACGTTTACAAGATACTTCCCGATGGCTGCCATGTGGTATTTGATATTGCCACTGATGGCGTTCCAGCGACACCTACCGGTGATGTCATTAAATTTGACGAGTCTTTTTCTGAATACGTGCCTATTCTGCTTGCAGGTGGAAGAATCGAGCCAATAGTTTCAGATGATACGTTCGGATGGCTTCTTACAGTATATGAACCTATCGTAAACAGTTCCGGGGATGTAACTGCCTATGCCGGAGTTGACATCTCAATGGACAGTCTCAGAGCCGAATCCAGAAGATACATAATCAAGGTTATTTCTGCCTTTATCGGAATCTTCTCCCTTACGCTCGCAGTCGGTCTGTATCTTGCGGAATACCAGGTTATTCTGCCACTTAACACCATGGCGTATACAGCTTCCATGTTCTCCGAAAAAGACGGTCACAACATGGAAGAGACTACCAAGCTGTTTCATCAGCTTTCTATCTATACAGGCGATGAGACTGAGAACCTGTATAAAGCATTCAATGACATGACAGAGGAAAACCTGCAGTATCTCATAGACATCCACAAAAAGAACGAGACCATCAGCAAGATGCAGGATGCTCTGATCCTTGTACTTGCGGATATGGTTGAGAGCAGGGACAAGAATACAGGTGACCACGTCAAGAAAACTGCCGAATATGCCAAGATAATCATGGATGAACTGATAAAAGAAGGAATTTACACAGATCAGCTCACAGACAAATTCAGAGAAGATGTCTACAGGTCTGCACCTCTTCATGATATCGGAAAAATAAGCGTTTCAGACGCCATCCTGAATAAAAACGGGAAACTTACGGATGAGGAGTTCGACCAGATGAAAGGACACACCTCAGCAGGCGCCCAGATTCTTGACATGGTTATGGACACGGTTCCCGGATCTGATGATGGATATCTGCAGGAGGCGCGCAGAATGGCTCTTTACCACCATGAAAAATGGAACGGAAAGGGTTATCCCACAGGTATAGCGGGAGAAGAGATCCCTCTTTCTGCAAAGATAATGGCTGTTGCGGATGTATTTGATGCCCTTGTCTCCACCAGAAGCTACAAAAAAGGATTCCCTTTTGAAAAAGCAATAGGCATCATTGAAGAAAGCAGCGGTTCACACTTCGATCCCAAGGTTGCGCAGGCCTTCCTGAACGCACAGGACGCTGCTAAGCAGATCATGAACAGACAGTATTCTGAAACTACTACAGAATAATATCAGCTTATAAAAAGCAGCTTTAGCATGTTTACTAAAGCTGCTTTTCAAATTCTTTCTCCGGTAACGGCTTATAAAAATAATAGCCCTGAATATAATCACAACCTGCTTCTCTTAGGAACCGCAGCTGATTTTCAGTCTCAACACCCTCTGCCGTTACTTTTGCCCCGATTGCATGAGCCAGATTGATGGTGGAAACGATAATGGATTCCACCTTATCATTGATTCCAATCTTTCTGATGAAGCCTATATCAAGTTTGATTATGTCAAAGTCAAAAGTCTCAAGCATTGAAAGAGAACTCATTCCACTGCCATAATCATCAAGCAGGATCCTGATGCCCTGCTTTTTCATTCTGTTGAGATAGTCCATTGCCTTCATTTCCAGATCGGCGTAGGCAGATTCCGTAACTTCAAATCTTAGTATTTCCGGATCAATTTTGTATTTCTTTATGCGGTCAAAAATACTCTCAAAAAATACCTGATCGTAAAAATCAGTTCTGGACAGGTTCATAGCGCAGGGAACAACTCTTTTCCCCTCTGCCAGGCGCCTCCTGACCAAATCCATTCCTCTTTCAATAATAAAACTGTCCAGTATGGACATCTTACCTTCAGACTCAATGACAGGGACAAAATCTGCCGGAGATACCATGCCAAAATCCTTGTGCCGCCATCTGATCAACATCTCTGCGCTGACTATTTCCCCTGTCATGGCATCAACTATAGGCTGATAATATGGCTCAAACTCATTGTCGGCTATACCTCTTTCAAGGTCTGACAGAAGGAATCTCTGTTTGACATAATTTTCTTTCATTTTATCGTCGTAATAAGCGTACAGACGATTTCTCTTTCCGTCCCTGATACTCTTCTCCGCAAGTTTGGCACCTGCCACAAGATGTGTTATTTCTGAGTGAGAGTTCTTAATGGCATAAATACCACACCTTATCTCGTAGTTATATTCCTTGGATTCAATTTTGAAAACCTGTCTGCACATCGCCTTCAGGTTCTTTTCATTCAAGTTCTCATCCTTTGTAATAAGGACAAAATGGTCGCTTTCAAGTCTCCCCAGAAGAACAGGCTTCAGATAGTTTTTCAGCACATCTCTGGTTTGAAAAATAACCAGATCACCGTTTTTATCACCAAAGAGCTCGTTTACTGCCTTAAATCCTTTAACGTTTGTATATACGAGAGAATAGTGCTCATCAGCCGGAATTTCCGAAATAAAGAGCCTTGCTCTCTCAATAAATCCGGTCCTTGCATATTCATCAGTCATCCAGTCATGATCGAGAATGGTTGTGATGTCGATAAAGACAATCATTACCCAGTCAGGGTAACCCGGAATTTTACTGACTCTTACATTCTTCGCCTTACGCCCATCCGGAGTTTCTACATGTATTGTCCTGACATAGCCCCCTTTCTGCGCAAGTTCATCCAAAATAACAGAAAGCTGCAACTGATTCAGAAAACATTCCCTTTCCTCTTCAACAACTACCTGCGACAGTTTGAAACAGATATCCTTATATCTTAGCTTGACATTTTCAAACACTTCCGCCAGCTTTTCATGCAGGTAATATACTTCGCACCTCTCATCATATTTATAAATAGTGATAACCATATCATAGCCGTCAGCAAGAATTGTCCTTATAACAGGCTGTTCTACATAACCCATATACGGAACAATTGCCCCCTCCTTAAGCGGAAGAGTCATCCCATCTTCTATGATCTCGCCTTTTCCCCTGAAGATAGTCTTGCCATCTTTTACCTTGAAATAACTGCCGTCAGAAACCAGATAAAATCGGCAGCCAAAGCTGTCCGGAATGACTATGTCCTCGATAAAATTCATCCCGTCGACCACTTTTTCCCGCATAGATTCCCTGTGTGGTATCATCTGGATATTAGTCAGATCAAGACCATCAGAGAATCTGACATAATTAGGATCTTTTGCTTCTCCCTCAAGTTCAGGCATCAGATATACATAAAATGCGGAGTTTACAGATCCTGCACTTAAGCCGATTACGATCCCGCCATAGTCAAGCAGGGCTTCCTTAAGTCCGACCTGCTTCATGAAAGCGAGCTGGGTCGGAGCATGTCCCCCCGCAAGATAGATGACGTTTGACCATTTCACTGCTTCTATTGCAGCCTCTTTCGACCTTTTATTAAGAATCCTGATTTCATTGACGGCAATGCCGGACATTTCCAGGCTGTCCAGCACCCGCCTTTTCTGATTCTCATTCTCTTCATCTGCATCAGGGTCACATGGAATATAGAGAAAATTAGCTGATTCCGGCCACTCTTTTCTCAAATCCTCAAAAAATCCATAGCACTCATCAGGCTGTACCTTCTCATATTCTTCAATCTTCTGATATGATATAAAACTGCTGGTCAGATATAGAATCATCCGTGCGCTCCCTGTTAAATGACATTGCTTATATCATAGACAAATATTCACTGATTCTATTATATTACTAATAATTGATTTTTTCAGATATAATTTCGCACATTTTCGTTTGATATACGCAAAATATTATATATAATATATTACTTATATCTCATTATGATGCACTTACAAACTGCGATGAGTAAAGGTTATAGTATGCTCCCCTCTTTGCCATAAGCGTTTCTGATGGTTGAAAGTCTGTGAGCCACAACGAAGGATGTTCTCTTTTTCAGAAGCTCTGCGATACCCTCCTGCACCAGTATCTCAGTCCTTGTGTCAATACTTGAGGTTGCTTCATCAGTTGCATCCGGCTTGCCGTACTTTATGTTATCCCTTACGGTTCTCTCATCCATAGAGCTCTTTAAACCAAGCCTGACATTTTCGGTAATGGTATCTGAGAAAAGAAATGCATCCTGCGTAACTACCGATGAGAATGCCCTCACATCACAAAGAGGCATTTTCCTTATATCCTCCCCGTTTATCAGGATGCTGCCGCTTTGAAATCTTGCGCATATTGTTTTAAGCACTAAAACAGCGCGGTCTCCATGATGGATACCGCGCCGGGAATACACGAAAATCAGCTTACTTCGTAGCCCTCTTCGAGGTAACCACAATACAGTTATTAGTTAAATATGAATTTCTGAGCTTAATCATTATGTATTACCTCCTTTCAAGGATTTCCTTTGTCATAAGCAATTATTACAACACTTTATTGAGGAAGTCTATGGTCCTTGGCTCTCTTGGATTTAAGAGAACTTCCTGAGGGGAGCCCTCCTCTACAATATAGCCACCATCCATAAAGATAACCCTGTCAGCCACTTCTCTTGCAAATCCCATCTCATGAGTCACGATCACCATGGTCATTCCGTCTGCAGCAAGATCCTTCATTACCTGAAGGACTTCACCTACCATCTCGGGGTCAAGAGCTGATGTAGGCTCATCAAATAGCATAACATCCGGTTCCATACAAAGTGCCCTGGCTATCGCCACCCTCTGCTTCTGACCTCCGGACAGCTGGCTGGGATAACTCTCACCCCTGTCCTCAAGTCCTACCTTTTTAAGCATCTTCATCGCTCTTTGTGTAGCTTCTTCCTTGGAACACTTTTTCAACTGAACCGGGGCGAGTGTAAGGTTGTCCAGAACATTCAGGTTGTTGAAAAGATTGAAGTGCTGGAATACCATTCCAATGTTTTCCCTGACCTTATTGATATTGATCTGCCTTGATGTTATATCATTTCCATCAACAACAACTGTTCCACTGGTCACTTCCTCAAGTCTGTTGAGGCATCTGAGGAATGTAGACTTACCTGATCCGGAGGGGCCAATCACGCATACAACCTCGCCTTTATAAATATCTGTTGTTATATCTTTAAGAACCTCAAGATCATTAAAATGCTTCTGCAGATTTTTAACGCTTACCTTTATTTCCGACTTATCTATCAACGGCCAGCCTCCTTTCAAGTACCTTTGCACTGCGGGAGAGCAAAGTGATCACAATCAGATACATGACCGCTACTATAGCCCAGGTCTGAAAAGACATAAAAGTGTTGGCCTGGACATTCTTGGCTGTATTGACAAGCTCCGGGAAACCTATTACCGACAAGATAGAGGTGTCCTTGAGAGTAATAATGAACTGATTGATAAACGTAGGAATCATTGTCTTAATGGCCTGCGGGAGCACAACCTTCCTCATTGCCATGCCATAAGTCAACCCCAGTGATCTGGCGGCCTCCATCTGACCGATATCAACAGACTGGATGCCTGCTCTGACGATCTCAGCCATATATGCGCCACAATTGAGAGCAAGACAGATAGTTCCTGCCTTGAGCGCAGTCAGATTAACATTGAATCCACCTATTATGTTGTTGAAAAGATATGGTACCCCGAAATAGACAAAGAATGCCAAAACGATCATCGGGACGCCTCTTATTATATCCACAAAAATCTGAGAAATTATGTTGCATGCCTTGTTACCGACAACACCAAGTATTCCAAAAAAGAGTCCTATAAAGCAGGCAAAAAACAATCCCAGCAGCGCTAAAAGCAGTGTCCTTCCAAACGCGCCAAGAAGCAGCGTTCCATATACAGTGATAATTCTTGCCATGCTTACTCACCCAGATACTTCTTTATGATCTCATCATAAGTACCATTTGCCTTAATGTTCTTAAGACCTGCATTAAACTTGTCCACAAGTTCCTGGTTATCTGCGTTAAATATCGCGAAACCATAAGCTGCAGGCTCGTTGCCCGTTCCATCAACCAGCTTCATAGCTATTCCGGAATCCTTGATGTTCGAGGCCATGATCGGAGTATCGTCAAAGCATGCAGCAACCTGTCCTCCAACAACGGCCTGGTACATTGTAGGTGAATCCTCGAAATATGTTACCGTGAAGCCATAATCTGCTGATAACTCTTCTGCATAAGCAGCACTCATGGTTCCCGTCTTAACAGCAACCGAGAGTCCTTTCAGATCATCAAATCCGTCTATATCGGAAGACTTCTCAACCGCCATACACTGGTTGGCATCATAATATCCGTCCGAAAAGATCCATCCTGAGCTCTTTCTCTCGTCTGTTATTGAGGCACCGGCAATCATACCGTCAGCCTGACCGGCCTGGCAGGCTGCAATTGAAGCATCCCATCCCAGTACCTGAACTTCATATTCAAATCCCTGGTCTTTTGCTATCGCCTCCAGTATATCCATGTCAATTCCTACGAAATTGCCCTTGTCATCAGTATATTCAAATGGCTTGAATACTGTATCTGTGGCAATCTTCCATACTTTTCCGGATGAAGCTGCCCCGCCTTCAGAACTTCCTGTATCCGTAGCTGTCTGCTGTGAAGAGCTTCCACACCCAACCATAGCTGCCATCATTGTCAGCGCAATAATTGACGCAATAAACTTTTTTCTCATAGAATTCTTCTCCCTTCAATTTAACACTTTACATTACTATAGCATGAGGTGCGTCGAAATCCAATACTCCATTTCACGCCCTGTCAATAAACTCAAAAACCTTCTCTACACAATCAGGTGCCTCGTCATATACACCGTGGCCATATCCCTGATATATATAGCTCTCCCCTCCGGTCTTTTCAGCTATTTCCAGCGAAGGCTCTTTGCCAAATACCAGATCCTCTTCAGCACCTATTGCAAATACAGGGCAGCGTATCTCTCCCAGTCTGTCCGAAATATCAAAGTCAAGCAAATCCGCTGACATTATTAAAAACCTCTCAAGATCCTCATCCCTGATAAGTCCTGCCATCATTGTAAAAGCGTCTTTGTAATTCTCAACATATTCTTTTGTATAAATCTTTTCCGCAAAGGAAAGCATCAGCCCCTGTCTGTCTCCACTCTTTGCATATTCCCGCCAGGTATCCAGAGCGGCGCAGGATTTCTCATTAGCATGAGAGCTTGTAGATGCAAGCACCATCCTGTTCACAAGATCCGGCTCACTTATTGCGATCAGCATTGCTATCACTGCCCCCTGGGATGCCGCAATGATCCTGATGTCTCTCAATCCCAGTATTTTTACAGCCTCGGCGGTATCCCTTGCCATATCTTCAATGGTATAGACATCGGGGACGTCTGTCCTTCTGTTGATCACATAAACATCGTATTTTTCAGCAAATAATCTGTACTGTGCAGCTACAGAAGCCGCAAATTCCATGATACTGATCACAGACAGCCCCGGAATTATTACTACAGGCAATCCGCTGCTGTTTCCAAATCTGCAGTATCTCATTTGAAAATCAGCAGATGCAATTGTCTCGACGGTCACAGCCATAAATATTCTCCTTAAAGATAGAAAATGCCGCTTTTACGATACGGCTATTTCCAGGAACCCTCCAATATCATAAATACTTCCCGGATATTTAACGGGATTCGCTAAATATCCGGGAACACATTTGGGTTCATTAAATTAGCGCAAATTACGATACCACAATATCATAGTGATATTTCTGTTTTTTCTCAGGCATAAGTACCTGTTCTCCGTACTTTTCCGGAAGCTCACCATCAAAGTTTTTGTTGTCACATCTGCCTAACCATGGCTCAAGACAGATATATTCAGCATCTGTTGACGGATGAGACCACAGACCAAAACTCGGAAATCCCTTACATTTCACGGTTATATAAGGTTTTTTATCCGGAGTGCAAAGGCTTACTTCCTCAACCTGCCAATCATCAAATATCAATGCGTCCTCATCAAAAAGATGCTCTGTTATGTCAAGATAACCATCCTTTAGCTCAAGAGGTCGGGGATTTTCAAAGTCCACCTCCCTGGTGTCCTGCAAAATGAGAACATACTTAAGGCTGTTCTTATTGAATTTAACCTTGTAATCTGTTCTCCTCTCGCCATCACCGATTGGGCATCTGAAAGCAGGATGTCCGCCGATAGAGTAAAAGAGCTTCTCAGTTGAAGAGGTGTTTATTACCTCCCATTCGACCCGGATTTTGTTTGCATCAATCACATGCCTTACTATAAGTTCAAACTCAAAAGGATAATTTTTCTTGGTCTCATCATCAGATCTGAGTATAAAACTGATACTGTCCTGTTTTTTCTCAAGAAGCTCAAATTCCATATCTCTGGCAAAGCCATGGGGAGTCATGTGATACTCATTCCCATTGTATCTGTATACACCCTTGTTTACATTCCCCACAAAAGGGAAAAGAATGGGCGCATGCCTTTTCCAGAATGCAGGGTCCGCCTGCCACAAAAGCTCTTTATCTCTCTTCTTATCATAGATGCTGCTAAGTTCAGCACCATGGTACTCCACACCTATTTTTAAGAACTCATTTTCAATATATTCCATTATTGTCTGCCTTTCATTTTGAACAATCGATATATATGTTATATATTTTTGTCTTCATGCAGTTTAGGCGCAAGTGCCTTCTCTTCATTCTTGATTTCCCAGTGTATCAGGAAAGTAAGCGCTGCTCTTAAGGTAATGATTGCCCCAAGTATTCCAAGCTCTGCCCACTCCCTTACCACAACTGTTCGAAGGACCTCTCCCCCGAGCTTGAACTCCAATGCCAGAGCTATTCCCTGCGCAAGCTGAAGCCTTATGGAATCATCTTTTTTCAGCCAGAAGATAAAACTCTTGATTGCAGTAAAAACCAGTATGCATATGCCAAACAGCTCCAGCAAAAGTGTAGAAAACTCAACCACATAACGAAGAATGCCTTCGGCAGCCTGATATACTCCTTCCATAGTGATCCTCCAGAATTATCTCCTTCAGTAATCCTCAAAATGTAAATGTCTCAGGTTCATGTGTAAAAGAGCTGAATGTTGCCGTTGCATTTTTAATATAGAACACCTCTGTGTTTCCATCATCAGCCTTGTACATGCCCTGAAGTGAAGGATATGCATCCAGCATGGACTGGCGCGCCTCAATTCTGTCATCTTCAACTAGCTCGCCCGAAACTCTGAGCCACTCGCCATTCTTAAATGCGCAGATCTCAAATTTTGGATTGGCATGTATCTGTTTTGAAACGTCCTTCACCTTCCCTGTCTGAATGTAAAGCCTGTTCTCAAAAATGTGAGCCGTTCCAAAAGGTCTAACCCTTGGCTGGTCCCCGTCTGCAGTTGCCAGGTAATATGTTCCTGCCTCTTTTAAAAATTTCTCGACTCTCTCCATTTTAATACCTCCTTTTATGCGGATCTTCAGATGGTTCCGAGCTGCATGCGATAATACTTCTCATACAGTCCTCCCTCTTTGATCAGTTGTTTATGTGTACCTCTCTCTTTAATACCATCTCCATCAAGTACTATGATCTCGTCCGCCCCAAGAATTGTTGAAAGTCTGTGGGCGATAGTAATCGTAGTTCTCCCAACAGAGAGCTTATCAAGACTCTCCTGTATATATCTCTCACTCTCATTATCAAGCGCGCTGGTCGCCTCATCCAGTATGAGGATAGGTGGATTCTTAAGAAAAACACGTGCTATGGCAATTCTCTGTTTCTGACCTCCTGAGAGCCTTGCTCCTCTCTCTCCGACCTCTGTATCAAATCCCTTAGGAAGACTCTCAATAAAGTTTAACAGGTCTGCGTTTCTGGCAGCCTCAACAATCTCCTCCATTGATGCTCCGGGCTTTCCGTATGCGATATTCTCTTTTACAGTGCCGTTAAAAAGATATACATCCTGCTGGACAATGCCGATATATGATCGAAGTGACTTCTGCGTCACATCTCTTATGTCGGTTCCGTCAATCATCACAGCGCCATGTGTGACATCATAGAATCGCGGAAGAAGCGAACACAACGTCGTCTTTCCACCTCCGGAGGGTCCGACAATTGCCACAGATTTGCCGGCATCCACGTGAAGATCAATGTGCTGTAACACTGTCTCCTCTTTTTCATAGGAAAAAGAAACATCCCTGTAATCTATGATCCCCTTAACATCCTTGAGCTCTCCGGCACCGGGTTTGTCAACTATCTCCGGCATGGTGTCCATAACCTCACGGAAACGCTCAAATCCTGCCATGCCTTTCTGTAATTGCTCGGTGAACTCCACAAGAACATTCACAGGATTTATGAAAATATTGATATACAGCGCGTATATAGCCAGATCCTCTCCGCTTATCTGTCCCTTCGCTATAAAATACCCGCCTGCCACAAGCACTGTTACAAACATCATTCCCTCAAAAAAATTGTTCCCGGAATGAAATGTCGCCATCTGCCTGTAATTGGCCTGCTTGGAATCCAGAAAAGCCAGGTTGGACTTGTCAAACTTTCTGCCTTCAATTTCTTCCCCAGTAAAAGACTTAACCACTCGGATCCCGCCAAGCGTATCCTGAAGAGATGAGTTGATCCCTGCAATCTTTTTCCGGTTATCAGAAAAGGTCGCCCTCATTCGCCGGTTCTGTTTTACCGAAAAAACAGCCATGCATGCGACAACAGCGACAAGACAGAGAGTCATCGGCACATTTATTCTCATGAGAAGAATAAATGAACCCACAATCTTTACAACAGAAATAAATATGTTTTCAGGTCCGTGATGCGCAAGTTCGGAAATGTCAAACAGATCCGATACGAGTTTGCTCATCATCTCGCCCGTATTGTGCACATCATAATAGGAAAAAGAAAAGGACTCAAATCGGTCAAACAATTCCCTTCTCATTCCCGATTCCATTCTGGCACCCATCATATGTCCCTGATAAGTCACATAGTACTTGCAGAGAGACCTTACAATATACATAGCCAAAAGAACGATCGCAACTATCCATAATCTCTTTAGGATAACGGCCGGTTCATCAAGAAAAAGCGTCTGTCTCAATATCCTTAAAAACTGCGGAAAAGCCAAATCTATGATGGACAGAACCGATGCACAAAAAAGATCAAGTAAAAAAACTCCAATATATGGTTTGTAATACGGTATAAACTTCCTTATAAGATTCATAGTCACTCTCTGTATTTCTTCAATTCTGATCCCGCCATTGTAATATCGTCGAACGGATCCATCACAATATCAAGCGTAATCTTATTGGCCCGATAAAGAAAAATTGTAAAAATCTCCTCCGACTTTCTTTGCAGGTTTCATCATAGAATAAAGCTCAAATTCATCCCTTCCGGAAAAACAAACACTTTGGATACAATCTTTAAAAAGTATTATAGCATCCTTCTTTAATTATACATAGGCAAATTGTATATGTAAGGTTAGCAATCAGCGCCCAAACAATTAAGTCCGTTTTTTCACCCACATAATCTCAGATAATCATATCATCACAAACGGACCGATCAAAAACAGGAGGCGATAGAAATGATGGAAACAGCATATATGACTACCAGAGAAGTTAAAATAGCGATGAATAAAAAGAGGAGGAACAGGATTGTCAGACGCCAAAGGGTAGCACTCGCTTTTTTTATAACAGGTATAATAATGCTGATCCTGTTTCTGGTATTTACAGTAAAATTGGAGGCTCACGACGAAAAGGTCGAGCAGAAGTGCTATGCCGCCGTTGATGTTATGCCCGGAGATACTCTTCTTGGTATTTCAGATGGCTATTTTTCACCATCTCACTACCACGATGTTGACTCATATCTGGAAGAAGTCAAAAGCATCAATCACCTTGATGATAATTACACAATTACACCTGACAGGAAGGTAATCCTGCCATATTATTCATACTGATGCGAAAAAAGAACAATATTTTCAAAATGTTTTGCCACTATTATTTTTCCTTCGTATAAAGATACATAACACAGATGTCACGGAACAAATATTTCTTATGGAGGATTTTATAATGAATAATCAAAACGTAAAAACATTCTTTACTGATATTTGCAATATTATTGTATTCGCTTTCAGTATGGCCAAAGATGTCATCAGCTATTTCAAGGAAGAAAGCAGCCACGAAAAACTTTGTCTTGAGCTTTCATGATCCCAACGTTACTGTTCACTCGCATACAGTTCGCTCCAGTAACGTATTCGCGCATTCATTAAAGTTCGACTTCGTCGAAGGAATGCGCTCACCACTGAATCATTTTCCCACGAAAAGCGCAGCATAGTGCGCATTTCTGTCTGAACAGTAACATCCCAACCTCTTGACACACCTGCTGCAGAAATGCAGTGGGTGCTTTTTTATGTTTTTTTTGATACAATGTTATCCGTATAATTTTTATGGAGGTATCAAAATTGAAACAAGAAAACAGGGCATCATTCTCAGGAAAGATCGGGTTTGTCCTCTCGGCCGCGGGAGCATCCGTAGGTCTTGGCAATATATGGAGATTCCCCTATCTGTGCGCAAAATATGGTGGAGGAATCTTTCTCTTAGTCTATATAGTTCTTACTCTCACATTCGGATATACGATGATAGTTGCAGAAACTTCTATCGGACGAAGCACAAAAAAGAGCCCCGTCGGTGCATTTAGTGCCCTCAGCGGCAATAAGTTCATGACTGTGGGCGGATGGATAAACGCTGTCATTCCGATTCTTATTGTTCCCTATTACTCTGTTATCGGCGGATGGGTATGTAAATACCTCTTTGAGTACCTGCGATCTGATGTAAACAGTATCGCAGAGGATACATTTTTTACATCGTTTATCACAAATGGAGCAGCGTCAGAGTTTTGGTTCATAATCTTTTCAATGATGGTGCTGGTCGTTATTTTTATGGGCGTAAGAAACGGCATCGAGAGAGTTTCTAAGATGATGATGCCGGTACTTGTCGTACTCGCGATTATCATAAGTATATATTCTGTTACACGACCGGGTGCGCTCAGTGGCGTAAAATATCTCTTTATCCCTAACATCAGCGATTTTTCACTTATGACCGTAGTGACCGCCATGGGACAGATGTTTTATTCACTTTCGATCGCCATGGGTATACTCATCACCTTTGGATCCTATGTCAAAAAAAACGTCAGCATTGAAGCTTCCACCAAACAGGTTGAATTTTTCGACACCGCTATAGCAATACTTGCCAGCGTTATGATCATCCCCGCCGTTTTCGCTTTCAGCGGCGGTGACCAGAGCGCCCTGAAAGCCGGGCCTTCACTGATGTTCATCACCATGCCCAAGATTTTTGCGAGCATGGGTTTTGGCAGGATAATCGGAATTCTGTTTTTTGCTCTGGTGCTCTTTGCTGCAGTAACAAGTGCCATTGCCCTGACTGAAAGTGCAGTTTCGACCTTTGCGGATGAGTTCAGCTGGAGCAGAAAAAAAGGAACAACCATCATGGCTGTCATAATGGTTGTCCTTGGATCCCTTTCATCACTCGGAAACGGCCCCCTGGCAGAAGTAAAACTCCTTGGTATGCAGTTTCTGGATTTCTTTGACTTTCTGACCAACTCTGTAATGATGCCGATTGCAGCGCTTTCAACATGTCTGCTTATAACAAAGTATATGGGACTGGATGCGCTCGAAGCAGAAGTTGAACAGGATGGACATACCTTCAAACGTAAGGGAGTCTTTTCCTTTATGATTCGATTCCTCTGCCCAATATTTGTTATCATCATATTGATAAGTGCAGTAGCAAATGTACTGGGAATTATCCACATGTGATCAGGTTCCCTTTTTGGTCACCTCAAGGCCCTTTTCAAGTAACTTCATGTATTCATCATAACTGATCGTCACACCGCCCATGCTCTCAAGATGGTCGGTGTGGAACTGACAGTCTATCATCACAAAGTCATTTTCTTCAAGGAGTTGTGCAAGGGATATAAGTGCTGCCTTGGAGCCATTCTCCATCTCTGAAAACATGCTCTCTCCAAAAAAGCATTTCCCAAGGCAGACGCCATACAGTCCACCGGCAAGTCGGCCATCAAAATAGGCTTCCGCACTTAGTGCAAATCCGCTGTCAAAGAGCCTTTTGTAGGCTCTTTCCATATCATCAGTTATCCATGTCCCCACTTCAAATTCTCTCTTTTCCCTGCATCTGTGCATAGTTTCAGAGAAATGTCTGTTGAAAAACACGCTTATTTCATGCTTCCTTATAAACTTCTTCATGGAGTGGGATATGTGTATGTTCTCAGGCCGAATAATAAATCTTTCTTTCGGGCACCACCACATTATAGGGTCGCCTTCATTATACCAGGGGAAGATACCATTTCTGTACGCCAGCACAAGCCTGTCAACCGATAGGTCTCCTCCTACTGCAAGCAGACCGTTTTCCTCAGCCAGACACGGGTTCGGAAAGAATATTTCGTTTTCATCCAGTTTATATACCGGCATTTATTCTCCCTTTTTTTTGGGCGTTACAGAAACACTGAATTCTCCATCCTTTGCAGACAGCGATATCTTTCCACCATCTCTTAGCTTGCCAAAAAGAATCTCATCCACAAAAAGTGTCTTTATATCGTTTCTAATAACTCTGTCTACTTCTCTTGCTCCGAATTCCTGGCTGATACCCCGCCTTTGAACCAGGGCTTTTGCTTTCTTGTCTGCGGCAAAAGAGATTTTCTTCAATAACAGTTGTTGTTTAAGTTCTCCCAGTTTCTTTGCAACTACTTTTTCTGCCATTTTCTCATCCATACTGTTAAAAACAACAATTTTGCTCAGCCGGTTTCTGAATTCCGGCTGGAATGTATGCTTTACTGCATCCAATAGCGTGGAGTTATCCTGGCTCTCGCTGTAAAACCCTATTCCACTCTTCCCAAGACGATTGGCCCCTGCATTTGATGTCATGATCACTACCACATTTCTAAAATCGGCCTTTCTCCCCTGGTTATCAGTCAGTGTTGCATAATCCATAACCTGCAAAAGAACGTTATATATGTCGGCATGAGCCTTCTCTATCTCATCCAGAAGAAGCACCGATGACGGGTTCCTTCTAACAGCCTCTGTCAGGATACCCCCTTCCTCATAACCTACATATCCGGCAGGCGAGCCAATCAGCTTGGCCACAGAGTGTTTTTCACCATACTCACTCATATCAAAACGGATAAGCTTTACTCCAAGCTCTTTTGCAAGCGTCTTGGCGATTTCAGTTTTTCCAACTCCTGTCGGACCGACAAACAAAAGACTTGCCAGAGGCTTATTCTCCTCGGACAATCCCGCTTTGGAGAACTTTACGGCATTGACAACCTGAGAAACCGCTTCATCCTGTCCGAAAATCTGTGCCAACAGTCGCTCTTTAAGTGTTGAAAGTCCCTCAGTATCATCTGTCTCAACAGTCTCTATCGGAATCCTGCAGATTCCCGTCAGGATCTCATTGATTACGTTTCTGTCTACGATCTGACTTCCTGACAACACCGGATGCAGTTTTCTGTAAGCGCCCGCTTCATCCAGAATATCTATTGCCTTGTCAGGCAGGAATCTCTCATTTATATATTTTGAGCTCATCTTTACTACATATTCAATGACGCCCTTTGAATACCTGACACCGTGATATTCTTCATATTTTCTTTTAAGCCCGTTCAGTATCGCTATACTCTCTTCTTCTGATGGTTCATTTATCTCAACATTCTGGAAACGTCTCACCAGACTTTTGTTCTTCTCAAAATACTTCTTATACTCTTCAAATGTTGTAGCTCCGATAAATCTTATATGCCCATCTGAAAGATACGGTTTTAGCATATTTGACGCATCAAAAGAGCCCTCACCAACCGCACCGGCTCCTGAAAGATTGTGTATCTCATCAATATAAATAATTGGTTTCTCTTCCTTCCCTATTTCCGAAAGAACTCTTTTGAAGCGCTTCTCAAAATCTCCTCTGTACTGCGTTCCTGCAAGCATTCCCCCAAGGTCAAGCGCATATATCTTCGCTCCCTTTATCGCATCCGGAACCTCACCCTTTTTTAAAAGCTCTACAAGTCCATAAGTGATCGCTGTCTTCCCTACCCCGGGCTCTCCTATGTGAAGGGGGTTATTTTTTTCTTTTCTGCAAAGGATCTGAATAGTGCGGTCGAGCTCAGCCTCCCTTCCAATAAGCGGATTGATATCTTTGAGCGTATCGTTAAGGCATGGAGCAAATATCTTAATATTTGCAGGATCATCGAGACTCTTATTCTGCTTCGAAGACGCACTTCCTCCTTCAGGTTTTTCATCCTCTATGTAAAAAAGTTCCTGAAGCAGCTCCGACTCAGCGATTCCTTGCTGCTCCATAAAATACACCGCGTAACTGTCATTCAGATTCCATAACGCATGTATCAGATGACGTATATGTATGTCAGGGCACCCGCTTGAATACGCACTTTGCCCGGCAAATGCAAGCATTTCATTTACGCCCGCTGAAAAAACCGGCTCCCTGATCTGTGTTTTCTCTACATATTCCTCAAGGTATGACGTAAGATTTGCAGACAGCGCCCTTAAATCTCCGCCGCACTCTTCATATGCCTGTGAAAAGTCTTCATCATCAAGAATCATGAGAAGGATAAGCTCCGGAGTAATATACTCGTAGTTATGCTCGTGAGCATATTTTATTGACTTCTGTAACGCAAGCATTGCATCAGAGTAAAGATCCATACTATGCCTCCTCTATGCTCATTCTGAATGGAAATCCGGCAGACTTGGCTCTTTTAAGAGCTTCTCCAACCTTTGTAGACGCTATATCATAAGGATACTTGCCAACAACCGCCTGCCCCTTTTTATGAACATTCATCATAATAGACTGGGCTGTGACTTCGTCTTTATGAAATACATCCATCAGAATATCCACCACAAATTCCATGGTAGTAAAATCATCATTATACATTATGACATTATATTGCCTTGGCTCTTTGATATGGTCTTTTGTTCGTTCCTTTATCGCTTCTTTTGTTGACATATATACTCCTGACTAATCTGATAAATAAACAAAATGACAAGCTTTGGTCAACCCAGGCTTGTCATGCTAGTTCTGTCATCTTAGCAACGATTTATCGCATCAATTATATCTTTGTTGTCATAGGGTTTGGTTATGAACGCATCAGCCCCCGCAAGTGTTGCTTCCTCTACCTTATCCTTCTGTCCGGCGGCTGATATTATAACTATTTTAGCTTGTGGATCATACTTTTTGATCAATCTTAGTGCATCTAACCCGTTCATCTCAGGCATCGTTATATCCATTGCCACAACATCCGGAGATAGTTTGACATATTGTTCATATCCTTCTTTTCCGTTGATTGCCTCTCCGATAACTTCAAAGCCTTCAACCTCAAACATATTCCTGAGCATTCTTCGTGAGACCCTAGAATCATCTACTATAAGCACTCTCTTCATATGTTTCTACCTCCTTATCCTATATTAGAACTTATTCATCTTTCTTGCAACAAGCTTGTGTAGATGATATTTTAGTAACGTGATGAAAAAAGATTACTTTGAACAGATAAGAAATAACAGCAAAATAACCCTTCGCGAGCAGATAAATACTATAGTCATGCTCAGTATCCCCGCCATACTTTCCCAGATAACAACAGTTATCATGGAATATGTTGACCAGTCGATGGTTGGGCGACTTGGCGCAGATCCGTCAGCAGCCATAGGTCTTATTTCTTCAACCACATGGCTTATTGGTGGTATCTGCAATGCGGTAAGTACCGGTTTCACTGTTCAGATAGCTCATAGTATAGGTGCAGGTAAGAATCACCTTGCAAGATCAATAATGAAACATGGCCTCATTGCTGTACTTCTTTTCAGCTCAGTTCTTTCACTTATATGTATTGCTATCAGTACCGGTCTGCCTTACTGGCTCGGAGGCTCTTCTTCCATCGCGCCCGCTGCCGGTATGTATTTTCGCATTTTTGCTTTTGGGCTCCCGCTGATCCACATGTGCGGAGTAACTTCCGGAATGCTCCAATGCAGCGGCAATATCAAGACTCCGAGTATTCTTAATGTCACCGGATGTTTTCTGAATGTTATACTGAATTATCTTTTTATATTTCCTACAAGAAACATAACTCTTATGGGATCTACTTTCACAATGCCCGGGGCAGGACTCAACACAGCCGGAGCTGCCTTAGGAACAGTCATGTCCGAAGGAGTGATAGCACTGGTTATGTTATATTTCCTCTTACTGCGCTCTCCACTCTTGCATCTGCGCAGGGAGAATACCCTTCCATTTAGCCTCAACGAACTGAGAACAGCTGTAAAAATTGCTGTTCCGGTTGGTATCGAGCAAGGTATTATGGGATGCGGATATGTAATGGCAACTAAAATAGTATCTCCTCTTGGAAACGTCTCCCTTGCTGCAAATTCATTCTCTATCACGGCAGAGAGCCTTTGTTATATGCCAGGATACGGTATTGCAAGCGCAGCGACGGCGCTGATCGGGCAAAGTCTCGGTGCCGGAAGGCGGAAGCTTGCTAACAGACTTGGTTGGCTCTCTATCTGTCTAGGCATGCTGGTAATGACAGGAACAGGTATACTCCTGTATACTTTTGCCCCGGAGCTTTTGGGCTTGCTTACAAAAGACCCCCAGATTAAGGATCTGGGGGTTGAAGTTCTTCGTATAGAGGCCTTTGCAGAGCCTATGTTTGCAGCATCTATTGTTGCTACAGGTGTGTTCAGGGGTGCCGGTGATACATTCGGGCCCTCTGTTATCAATTTTATAAGTATGTGGGCAGTAAGGATCACTATCGCTTCTTTTCTCGCGCCCAGGCTTGGCCTTCGCGGTGTATGGATTGCCATGTGCATAGATATATGTGTCAGAGGCGTACTATTCCTGCTTCGTCTCTACAGAAAGCCTGTCGGAAGTTCACGTCTCATATAATGATGCAATGTCTTTCAAATCTTTTGAAAAGCGTTCGACGACTTCTTGTGGCCCGATAATACTCACATTTGATCCGAGCGAAAAGATCCATCCCAAAAACTGGTCACTCATTGCAACATCCACATTTGCTTCTGACCAGCCCTCGTCTTCTGAAGGTCTTATTGTGATGTCCTTGCCAAATCTGTCAATGAGCACACCAACATAATCGTTTCTAAATCGAAGTTTTACTTTGACATCTTCTCCTCCGAACATGCCAAAATTCATTTTGGTGTATGCAGCCATATCCAGCCGGTCAAAATGACTACGCCCTTCGCGCCTTTCCTCTAAAAGCTCGATACCCCGCATCTTATCTACGCGATAATGCTTTATCTTGTCCGATTCAGAATCAAACGCTATCAAATAGTAATTCTCATTATCCCAGGTCAGCGCCCAGGGACTTACTACATACTTTTTATCCCTCCGGGGAACCATTTCTTTATTCAGATTCCACTGATAATAATCAAAACTAATCTTATTGTTATTACTGATTGCAGTGTGAATCTCATCGACTATGTAATATATGCTCTCGTTCATGGTCTTGATACGACCCTGAACCACCACCTGTCTCTTGAGCTGTATCGCTTCATAGTCGCTAACCAGTCCGGTAAGTTTCTTGATAAGCTCATTAGATTTCTTTTGGGTAATGAACTTTGATGCCTGTATAGCGTCAACCAATAGCTTAAGTTCCGCTATCTCAAACGCCTTGCTGCCAAGATGGTAGTTGAAGTTTCTTCCGTCTTTTTCTCCTATCACATCAAATCCGAGCATTCTAAGCGCGTCCATGTCATCGTAGAGGCTCTTCCTATCAGCCGTTATGCCATGAAGTGCAAGATGTTCCTGGATCTCAGGCATCGTAAGCGCATGCTGGTCATCCGTCTTTTCGAGAAGGATATGGTACAGATAATACAGTTTAAGCTTTTGATTTGCGCCTTTTGGCATCTGATGTTCCTCCTCAGGTCTTGCTTAAAGTCATAACAAGTGCTCTCATATATTCAGGAATATCCGGCGGTCTTCTTGCTGAAACAATGTTTCCGTCCACAACAACAGCCTCGTCAAGCCATATTGCTCCGGCGTGCTCAAGATCATCTTTGATTCCAGGAGTACTGGTCACTTTCCGTCCCTTTAGAATTTCGGCGGACGCAAGTACCCACCCTGCATGGCATATCTGCCCTATCAGTTTTCCTTCGGCATCCATTTCTCTGACAATCCGCAATACTTCCGGAAATCTGCGCAATTTGTCAGGTGCCCATCCCCCCGGCACAAGAACTCCGTCATAGTCTCCGGGATCGACATCTTTAAAAGACAATCCGACTTCGCACGGCACACCGTATTTTCCATGATAAAGACCTGGCTTTTCAGCAGCCAGGTCTACAGTAAATCCTTCTTCACGAAGTCTCATAACAGGACACCACAGTTCCAGATCTTCAAAATCATCGCTCACAAGCTGAAGTACTCTTTTCATAAAGCCTCCTTCTTTATTTGCAGCACATCCTTAAAGATTCTTGATTATCTTAAGGATATTCTGACCGTTACTGTAGTTATATATCATATCATCCATGCTTTTCTTCACCATAAATATACCCAGTCCGCCGATTTGACGCTCTTCAGCAGACAAAGTCACATCCGGATCCTCCTTTTCCAGCGGATTATATGCAATCCCACTGTCAATAAATGTTATTTCTACTCTGGAAGGGTCTTTTATAATATCAATTGATATTGTCGCATCGCCCTCACCCGGCTGATAAGCATAGCTGGCTATGTTGACAAAAATCTCTTCCACCGCCACATCTATCTGCATCTGCAGTTTAATGGGGCAGTCATTATTCTCCAATTCTTCATCAACAAACGCAATGACCCGTTCAAGATTCTCAATTGAAGCCTTGATTTTTAATTCCTTCATGCATTCGTCCTCAGCGCTTCCAAAAGTCTTTCTCTGGTCAGGTTAAGAAAACTTTTTTATACGTCACTCTACAGTAAGAATATCTATAAATCCTGTTACTTCGAAAATCTCGTTAATCTCATCGCTTACGTTTTTAACAACCATGCTTCCCTGCTTATTCATGATCTTCTGTGCTGAAAGCAAAACCCTAAGACCAGCAGATGAAATGTATTCCAACTTAGTCATGTCAAACACCAACTTATCCACACCATCAAGTGATGACTTGATTTCCTCGTCAAGCTGAGGTGCTGTTGTAGTATCAAGTCTTCCCTCAAGTGCAATTGTCAGTTCTGAACCATTCTGAGTTTTATTGATTGTCATTTGTCTTTCCTCCATAATTTGTTTAAATCCATTATTAAATATAATTATAAATCATTATGCCATAATCCGTTATAGTTTTATTAACTTTTTTATTATACGAACGTTAATTTTTTCTAATATTTTCTGCTTTTGTTGATTTACTCACATCCAAGTAATAGAATTAAAGAAAAATCCACCCTCCCGGAGGATCTGAAATGATAAACTTCCTAAAAAGCGGAAAAGTAAGGCTTATTATTGTTCTTATCTGTATCGCAATCATTATCTATGAATCGATCGGTCTTTATAAGGATAATAAAGAATATGATATTGCAGAGACCGAATACGAAGAACTTATCGAGGATGTTGTAGCGGTTGCTCCTGTTGAAGAAATACCCGAAGGCGCAACTTATCCGCCAATTCATATCAACTATGGTCAGCTCAGGGCCATTAACGCAGATTTTACCGCATGGCTCTATTTTCCATATTTCGAAATAAATTATCCTGTTGTTCACGAAACCAAGATTGATGAGTATCTAAAAACCACCTTTGACGGAACAAAAAACAGCTCCGGCTGTCTTTTTACAGATGTGCTTAGCAGTCCTGATTTTAGTGGAATGCATGACATCATTTTTGGACACAATATGCGCAACGGTTCAATGTTTGGCAAGCTCAAGAAGCTAAGCCAGTCGGAAGATCGTACACTTCTTAAAGACAGTCCATATATTTACGTTTATACCGAAAAGGCTGTATATCAGTATGAAATCTTTGCGTATTATGTCACAACCGTAGGAAGTGATGCCTATTCAGTAGTCACCACAGATGACGAGTACAGCGATTTCCTTGCATATATCAAGTCAAACAGCATTTATGAAATACCGGAGGATCTTGATCTAAGCGCGCATCCATCTATACTGACTCTCTCTACCTGCAGCGGAAAATCCGGAAGCGGAAAAAGATTTGTTATACATGCTGCCAAGATCATGAGCTGGGAGCACTGAAGAATAGCGAGCTTTAAGCATAACATGCGTTTTTGCTTTTAACTCGATACAGTCTATAAAAAGAGCCTGCAAAGAATGAACTTCCTTACAGGCTCTTTTCAATTTAGTTTAACTCTATGATCATTCACATAATTTCTATTTGGTTTAAAGATAATACCACTAATCAGCGAGGCAATTGTAACCATGATTCATAAGAATATTCTCAACCTGTGCGGCGTCGTCTGTGTGCATTACCATGATAGGCAGTCCTGATTCTCTGTTGAATGAAAGATAGATGTAATTGACGTTGATATTTCCCTTATAAAGCGTTTTGAGTATCTTATCAAGTGCTCCTACCTCGTCCGGACATTCAATAGCCAAAACAAGTGTAGTCTTACAGATAAATCCATCATTTCTAAGTACTTCCAGGCATTTATCCGGATCTGACACAACCATTCTGATAATTCCATATTCTGCTGAGTCATTGGTAACCGAACCAAGAATGTTTATCCCGTTTTCATTCAGTAATCCTGTAATATGCTGAAAACATCCTTTCTTATTCTCAGCATATATCGATATTTGTTTAAGCATTAGTCTTCCCACTCTCTGTAAGTTTAATCGTTAAAAAGTTTTTTTACTGCAAGTAGTAAATCATATGAAGCAAACGGCTTTATAACAAAGTCCTTAGCACCCTTTTTAAGCGCCATCATGATCATGGATTCGTACTTCTGATCGGAACACATTATAACATTTGCCCCCGGATCAATTTTCATGATTTCAGAGAGAGCATCTATGCCGTTCATTTTGGGCATATTGATATCAAGCAGCATTACATCAGGCTGTGTCTCCTTATACAGTTCTATAGCCTGATCTCCCGAAACGGCCTCTCCTACTATCTGATAATCCTCTGCAGGAAGTGCACCGCGTATCAATTCCCTCATAAGCTTAGTATCATCAGCTATAAGTACTTTCTTGCGCATATTACCTCCTTATCGTTTAACCCTTGTAAAGCCTTAAATTTATATTATCACGACTAAAAAAAGAAAAAAAGACACTTTTACTGGCATACTTAAATATTAAATGTTATACTACATTTTCGTATTACATTTATAAAGGACAAAACACATGAATAAAGAAAACAAAATGGGCACAATGCCCATCAAAGAGCTCATTATCTCAATGTCACTCCCAATGATGATTTCAATGCTGGTTCAGGCACTCTACAATGTAGTTGACAGCATTTTCGTATCCCAGATAGGAGAAGATGCGCTAACCGCTGTTACCATAGCATTTCCAATGCAGAATCTTATGATAGCACTTGGTTCCGGTACAGGTGTAGGAATTAATGCGTTGTTATCACGTTCACTGGGTGAAAAGAACTATAAGAAATCTGATTCTGCAGCAAACAACGGAATATTTCTTACTTTTTGTAACTTTATTGTATTTCTGATAATTGGTCTTTTTTTCGCCAATAGCTTCATTTCATCACAAACAGGAAATGAACAGATCCGTAATTACGGAAATACATATCTGACGATTATATGCTGTTTTTCTATAGCTCTTTTCTTTCAAATGACTTTTGAGAGATTGCTGCAATCAACCGGTAAAACTATTTACAGTATGTTCTCGCAGGCATCCGGCGCAATTATCAATATCATCTTTGATCCTTTGTTTATTTTCGGAATAGGTCCTTTCCCACAGTTGGGCGTTGCCGGAGCAGCCTATGCAACTATACTCGGACAGTTCATCGGAAGCACAATAGGACTTATATGCAATCTTCGATTTAATAACGAAATAAATATATCCATAAAAGATATAATAACGCCAGATATTAAAACAATTTCTGAAATATACTATGTTGGTGTACCATCGATTCTAATGATGTCAATCGGTTCTGCAATGACTTATCTCATGAACCTGATTTTAGGAAGTTTTTCTAACACCGCAACTGCGGTATTTGGCGTGTATTTCAAGTTACAGAGTTTCTTCTTTATGCCTGTTTTTGGGTTGAACAATGGTCTCATTCCCGTCCTGGCATACAATTATGGAGCCAAAAATAAGAATCGAATCAATGAAGCATTGAGATTTTCTCTGATACTTGCAGTTTCAATAATGCTTCTGGGTGCCGCGACTTTTCTTTTAATACCAGGAAAACTATTACAGCTTTTCAATGCCTCCGACGAAATGATCCGCATTGGAATCCCTGCACTGCGAACCATATGCCTGTCATTCCCAATAGCCGGTGTATGCATAGCGATGGGATCGGTTTTTCAGGCATTTTCAAAAAGCATGTATTCGCTGGTAGTATCCGTGGGTCGTCAGCTTGTAGTTCTAATACCTGCAGCCTACCTTCTTTCTAAAACCGGACTGCTTAACAACGTCTGGTTTGCGTTCCCAATTGCCGAGATAGCATCACTTGCACTTTCAGCCTACTTTTTCCTAAAAGTATACAAAGAAACAATTATCAAGCTTTAAAGAAAACCCCTGCCTCATATCTGTGCGCAGGGGTTTTCTATATTTCAAATTATTAAATCGTCTCTAATTCTGCCATGTTCCTCTAAGTTTTTCTTCCAATGCTTTATGAGCCTCATATATATCATTATTCTTCCTTTTATCCATCTCTATAAGATTTCTGATATATTTTGTTGCCGACATATTTGCAGCTTTAGCCATGTGTTCCACGTAATCTCTGTATCCCCTAATATCGAGAAGCAAAAATTTTTCTTTTTCGTATCTGCTTCCGGTCTTTAAGCTCTTTGTTTTTTGCTGTTTTTCTGTATTATTAATATCATCTTTAATAACATCAGTTTCTTTTACATCTACTTTGCTGACAGCTGGTTCAACTTCATCAAGCTCCTCTAAAGCTGCGTTTTCAGGTGCTTCATGAACGATTTCTTCAGGCGCTTCTGCTACGGATTTTTCCGTCTCTGTTTCAGGCAGTTTTATTTCCTCCGGCTCGTTGACTAATTCAGTCTTTTGGGGAGCTGATTCAATAACACCAGATACCGCACTTTTACTTTCGGTCATTGATTTTGCTTCTTCCAAAGGCTTCATTCCCTTAAACAGGCCTTCTCCAGTTGTTTTGACTTCCTGCCTCAACCTATCAGCTTTACCCATTATCAATCCTCCTCTAAGAATTCATCTATAAAATCATCATAATCTCTGGCTGCAGCAGATCCACTAGCATATTCAAATATGTCTTTTCGTACCGTTTGTGCTTCTTCTACCGATACATTCAATCTAATCCTTGATTTATACACTTTTGTTCCAAGAACTGCAGCTTTATCAACAATATCGCTGATCCATATCTTAGAATTCGCTGTATTTCTTACTTTTGTAACCAAAATACCATCTATCCGAAGCCTGTCATTTGTATAGACACGAATGTCTTCAATAAACTTATACAGTCTGGATAGTCCTTGCAGAGAATAAGCCCCCGGTTCCAGTGGAATAATTACTTCATCCGCAGCTGTAAGAATATTCATAAGAACAACGCCCAAAGCAGGACTGCAATCAAAAATACAGTAATCATATTCCTTTTCCAACTTTTTAAACGCATCTTTTATCAGTCTCGCTCTTCCGATCTGATTAAATGTCATATCTGCCTGTGCCAGATCAATACCACCAACAATCAGATCCAGATTATCAGAAACCTGAATTATGGCTCTGTTTATATCTTTTTCTCCCTTCATGACCTCAAAAAGTTTGGCTGGTACATTATCATAGAAATATTTCTTCTGTTCTTCAGACAAACTCTCTATATCTTCCATATCGGGATCAACTTCATTTAGATCGATTCCTGCTGTCATAGATAGATTCTCCTGGGGATCGGCATCTACAACAAGAACCTGATAGCCTCTATTAGCAAGTCCCACAGCCATAGCATAACTCGAGGTAGTTTTAGCAACTCCACCCTTCTGATTACTGAAAGCAATAATACGCATAATTCCTCCACTTATCTCTTTAACTTTGTCTTCATAAAGATTATAAACGCTCAACTATTTATTTTCAATAATCAATATGACAAATATAGATAATATATAGCATTTAGATTAAATATATTATATAACACATATAATTTTTGACTCTGAAACGGAATTGTTACAATATATAACATATATGATTTATAGTTCCCAAATATATCATATATCAAATAAATTTAAGATTCTTAGCACTTAATGTTATATATCTATTATATTATATATATTCTATCAAGCCTACTGATTTTTTATACATATTCAATGTGATTATTCATGTT
>CAMNEA010000017.1 GCA_946536145.1 uncultured Butyrivibrio sp. | reverse complement strand
AGATAGAATCAGTGATCAGCACGCGTTCTCTCATATCAAAAGTGCGTCCATCAACGCTTAAAGTTGTACCGCTATAGCTGAATTCAGGCGACTGATCGGCCTTGCCGTCATCGTACCCCTGATTGTTTTTATAGTAAACGACATTAATATTTTTACTTAAAGCTGCACAATGTACGTAACTGCTCATTAGGCCTGCTCCATGCCTCAAAGGCACAATCAACCGTCTCCGATAATTGGGCTACACTCCCAAAGAACACATTATGGGTATTCTCTTTTCGAGTGACTCTCCATACTTGTTCAATAGGGTTGAGATCTGGTGAATATGGCGGGAGTTTTATGAATTCGACACTCTGGAGGATGTCACTATATTCCTCAAGGCGTTCATCCACTATTAGCCTCCTGCTCTTCTTATGCCACGGAGCATTATCCATAACCAGAGCATATCTCTTTCCTTCTGGCGCAGGGTGTGCCGATAAAAATGCCCGAATAGATTCGATAGTGGTTTCATAATTGAAAACAGTCGGCTTGGTAACAAAGAGTTCGCCTGTTTCGGGAATAACAAAACCACTATATGATGCTTTGCCACTACCAGGGAACGATTTTATCTTCGGTTTGCTGCCTTTTTTGTACCAAGAACGTGTAATTGTGGCTTGAACTTGAAAATGTACCTCGTCTTGGTATACCAAAACCAATTCGTCTGAAGAATTTATCTCTTCTCGTTTTTTTTATAATTTTTGCGTTCCTCAGTATCTTCATAACCTTTACTGGGGTATGTCTGAGGGCGGATTTGAGAGTAACCAAGTTCATGCAGTAGACGTTGACACTGTCGTACACAAAGGTCAACTCCATACTGCTTGTTGATGAAATCGGAAAGGCTTGGGCCGTCCCATACCTTGTATCCTTTTTCTTTAGGATCATTTTGTAGAGCAATATCGATTTCATCGTACTGCTCCTCGCTAAGCTTTGCCGGTCTTCCAGGACGGGTTTTTGAGCGCAATGCTTCAAAGCCTTGCTCATCAGCTTTTTTGACCCAGCCTGTAACAGCCGCTTTAGTTACGCCAGCATAGCCTCCAACTTGGCTTGCAGGTGTTCCCGCAAGAACCATATTTACGGCAAACACTCGAAAATGATACTTTGCTTCATCAGATGACGACATAATCTCTTTACCTTGTTGCAAGAGCACTTCTGGATCTGTGTTGTATTTGTGGTTGTTCATATATGTGGTACCTCCTGATAATACTATGATACCACATATAAAAATCTAAAGTAAATTTATTTATGTCGTTTACTATAGTATCTGCGCCGGTTCCTTTATTGCTGCTCTCAAATGCACCTATCGAAGTCCATGTAAGAAGCTGCGTATTGCTGTCATCGATCAAACTCCAGAATTCTCCCCCTTGGATATCGAGTTTCTCTGACACCTTGGGATCCACGATTCCCTCGGTATTGTGGTAATACAGAATATCATGGCTGTCCGGATCTTCATCTGTAAAATAGAAATCGTCCCACTCTGATGTTGTTCCATCATGGCTTAAATGATACTTTCCAAACAAGGAATAAGCTGCGCCGTTAGACCCTGTATAAAGCACATATCCGTTTCCCATCCATACGTGGCTGCTGCGTGCCCAGCCATCTATTACACAAAAGGCCTTGTCATCCTTGATCGTGAATATACTGTATATGTAACTCTGCTCTTCTTTATCATCATATTCGTAATCAGCATTCTTGCCTATCAACAGCTCAGGAATGCTGTCGCCGCTTATATCCATGATGACATATCCTATGGATTGTAATAGTTCCCTGCCTTCCGCATACATCACCTCTTCTATGATGCCATTCGATACATATTTGTATTGCGTCTCATAGTCATAGCCGTTCTGAATGATCTCAAGATTCTCTTCAAGAATCGGAGCGTAAAGAGCTTCATAATCTGTCAAAGCAGCCGTTTTCTCTTTTCCTAAAGAAGCCGTAATGCTCTTTGGCTGATACCTGCCACATGCAGACAGGAGCATTAGTGAAGCAATCAGTAATATATTTATATAATGTGTTTTCCCCATGATCTCCCCTCCATCCCGGGCTCTATCATTCTTGTTCTTACTTGTGTCAAAAAAACATTTTCCTCTTGCGAATTACATATATTATAAGCCATTTATGACTTAAAACATCTTGAATAAAGCAAAATCTTAGGCAGGCATCGTTTTTTAAAGATGCCTGCCCTTCTAATAGATTCAATATATATATATGAAATCAGTCGATAAACTTTTCGATAATATAAATTATTTTAAGATCACATTCTGCGATTGTCCCTTTATGGAAATAACCATTCCAAGTGACTCTATGCTTGTCGCTTCGCTCTCACTTATCTGGGTCAGTATTACCACACTCTCATGGGCCCTTGAATCAATATTGCCGGCGTATGAGGCGAGGTCATTCGGAAGGAAGGTAACTGCTGAGTATCCAAGGTTCCTGCCATTAAGCACTATCTGAGACGTGAGGTTTAATGGGATCATGTTCACGGATTTCACAGAATCAGATCCGTTGTAAAGGTCAAACCGAAGCACCAGAAGTTTCTTGCCCTTGTCAGCATTTACGACAAAGCTCTTGGAGCTCTCAGGGTATGTACTTGAGATAGAATATCCCTGATATGACAGGAAAATGCTGTCCATTATCTCCTGGCTCTCATCTGCAGAAAGAACCGTTGCTCCCGCTAGTACAGAGTCTTCCGGATTTTCTGTTCCTGCCTGATCTGCAGTATTCTCACTGTCTGATGCCTCAGCAGTCTGTTCCGCCCCAGTAGCATCTCCTATATTCTGAGAGTCTTCCGCATTGGTATCCTCTGTATTCTGTGGTTGAACCGGTTCAGGTTCAGGGGCAGGCGCCGGTGCCGGTTTTTTCTTGCTCTCTTCCTCGGCCTTTTTGGCCTCCTTTTCAGCGTCCTTCTTACGCTGCTTCTCTACCTCTTTGGCATCTACATATATGAGCCTCTCCTGACCGTTGTTGGAATACCTCATGAGAAGTCCCGCAGCATACTCCACCGTATGGTCATATTCATCCTGCGTCATCTCAGGAAATTTCTCCCCACATCCGACAGTCAGAAGACTCAGGCATATTGCTGTTATAACTCCTGCATACTTTTTCCCAGACATATTGTATCCTCTTAAACAAATTTATTTTGTTTCAAGTTCAAAATAAAATTCAACCCCGTTGTCGTAATTGATAACTCCGTATTTCTGTCCCATGCTGTCCATTATGGCTTTGACGATTGACAGCCCGATGCCGCTGCCGCCGTATTCCCTGGTCCTTGCCTTATCCACCTTGTAAAACTTCTCCCAGATGTGCTCTATGCTGTCCTCCGGTATTGGCTGTCCTGTATTAAATACGGAAATTCTGACCACATTTTCCATCATGGTCAGCTTGACCTCAACGATCCTGTCCCCTTCTATATGGTTGAGGGCATTGCTGAAATAATTGCGAAGCACTTCCTCAGTTCTGAATTCATCTCCCCAAACAAATATCGGCGGATAATCATCAAACTTTACCGTTACCTCTTTTTGCCTTGCGAGCATTGCCGCTGACCTGAGATAGTTCCGGATAAGTTCAACGATGTCAAACCTCTCCATGTTGGCGCTCTCATTGCCAAATTCAAGGCTGTTGAGGGTCATCAGCTTCTTGACCATCATGTTCATCCTTGACGCTTCATCCATGATGACTTCACAGTAAAAATTCCTGCTCTCTTCATCGTCATTGATGCCCTCTTTAAGACCTTCAGCATAGCCCTGGATAAGTGCGATCGGGGTCTTGAGCTCGTGAGATACATTGGAAAGAAATTCCTTTCTCATCTCATCGATCTCTTCTTTTTTGGCTATGTCCTGTTTGAGTGCGATATTGGCATTCTTAAGATCTTTTATAGCTGTCTCAAGAGATTCGGAGAGTTCATTCATGTTCTCCCCAAGAACATCTATCTCATTTCTGTAGGGATTATCTGAAACATACTTGGCCTCGAAATTCAGTTTTTTCATATCATCCGAGATCAGATAGAGCTTCTTGATCGGGTCTGTTGCCTTTTTTGAAATAAAGAGTATAAGTACAGAACCAACCACGATAGCTATTATTGCCACATACATCATGAACGTGTTGGAAATCGCCACATTGTCCCTGATGCTCTCCATGGTGGAACGAACAAGAACAAGGTTCCCCTCTCCGACAAGTCCCCACATTTCCAGGTACTGTCTTCCGGTTTCCCTGTCAAGATCTATCTGGAGTGTGTAGTCATCTGCGTAGTCAATGACCGTGCGGTCACCTATCAGAGTGTCACCATATGAGGGATTTATCATATTTTCCCAAAGTATCTGTGACAGCAGCTCGGGATTGTTACTTGCAGTGACCACTGTCCGCGAATCCGCATCAAGAACTATCATCTCAATGTCATAGCGCTCGCAGATGTGACCGATCTCTTCAGTAAACTCATCAGACGCAACATCGCCTGACTTTATTGCCTTTGATATGCTCCTGTAAGCCTCTATTATCGCCTCTCTCTTATTCTGGATGTAGAACCTCTCCATAAAAAAGATATTGATCAGAAGGCAGATAACAAAGGTTCCTACCATCATGCCAATATAAACAAGGCTTATCTGAAATCTAACAGAATGTATTTTATTAGTCTTTTTCATAGTCTTAAATCCTGTATATTACTATATTACCATAAATAAAGAGAAATAAAGAGTCAATGGTGGCGGTTTGATTTAACTCAAAAACCAAACTGCCACCACTGACTTAGACTACTGCATTATGCTACCTGATCCATCTAAAGCCTCCACTGTACTAAGCTTCGAATTTATAGCCCATCCCCCAGATTGTCTTTATCATCTCGCCCTTGTCTCCAAGCTTGCTGCGAAGCTTCTTGACATGGGTGTCTATCGTTCTGGCATCGCCAAAATAGTCATAGTTCCATACGTTGTTCAATATCTTTTCACGGGAGAGCGCAACTCCTCTGTTCTCGAAGAAATAAGTGAGCAGCTCAAATTCCTTGTAGCTGAGGTCTACATTATTCCCATCGACTGTCACAGTATGAGCCACTTTGTTGAGTGTGATCCCTCCGTATTCCATGATCTCATTGCCCGTGCCCTGCCCGGTTCTTCGTAAAATAGCTGAAACCCTTGCTGCCAGTATCTTTGGGCTGAAGGGTTTCGATATATATTCGTCAACTCCAAGTTCAAATCCCAGAAGTTCGTCCCGTTCCTCCGACTTGGCCGTGAGCATTATGATCGGAACCTTGGAGCTTGCTCTTATCTCCCTGCATACTTCCCAGCCATCCCTCTTTGGCATCATGACATCCAGTATGATGAGCGCTATCCCCTTTATGCTAAAAAACTTATCCAGCGCTTCCTGACCATCTCCCGCCTCAATTACTTCATATCCGTCCTTAGCCAGGAAATCCCTGACCAGTTTGCGCATTCTGCTCTCATCATCTACCACAAGTATCTTAAGGTCATCCATGAAAAAACCTCCCGTTCATTACATCATTCCAGGTGAATATTTATTCACCATTATCATTATAATACTCTGAGGTATCCTCTATACCAAGTTTTTTTTCAGCTTCCCTGACCTTTTTTTCTCTCTCGGTCAGATCCTGCTCCCACCCCGAATACCGATTAGTTATATTGCTTTTATAGTTGATTATATTGTCATTCTCACCTGTCGCGGCAATTAAAAACATCACAACGACCAGAATAACCAATATTACATTTAATACTATGGGAAATACTCTTTTGAATTCCAGATTTCTTTTGGGCTTCTCCACACGGATTCTCTGAGCAACAGTCAGATTTTCAAGCGCAGAGTGTCTGGTCATGGACACGTTAAGAGGAATGGGAATAATATCATCCTCCGAATAACCGCTCTCTATGAGCTTATCTCGAAGTCCGATAAGATATCCCCATCCGACAGGAGTTTTGAATATTTTATTTTCTATGGCTTTTTCATATACAGCTTTAATATCTGTGGGGCGGTTTGCCTTGACCCTGCTGTTTAGAAGTCTTATCTTGGACAGATCCATCTCAGCCTTCTGGGCGTCGTTCTCAGATAAAAACTCATAGCCCCCAACTATTAAGCTACTGCCTTTTTCATCTGCCATATCCCGCTCCATAAGCCACGATAAATACGCTTACGCTTCTCGCCTTTAAAGTCTTGTTTCGCCAGGTCAGTGGCTTTGGTCTGTTATAAAAATACTTGCCGCTCTCATCTCCGGTATCGACGCACAGCGACCAGAATGCCCCCTCAGGAGGATTGGGCAGTGTAATCTGAATATCTTCCCAAAAAGCGTTTATAGCCAGATAAACAATATCATCGTGGCCCTTTCTCTGGATGTAACCCGCATACCTTATACAGATCACCCTTGAGCTATCACTGATATTGCCATTGTCGGGGTTCTCAGTATGTACCGATATATGTGGATACCCGCACTCCGCTGCCTTTAGATCCTTTCTTATACAGGGATGTTTTCTCCTGAACTGGATCATGTTGCGGTAAAAATCAAAATAGACCTTGTTCTTGGAGAGAAACTCCCAGTTGAGCCACGAGATCTCATTATCCTGGCAGTAGGCGTTGTTGTTGCCAAACTGTGTATTGGCGAACTCGTCGCCTGCATAGATCATCGGAGTTCCTCTGCTGCACATCAGAACTGCGATGGCATTTCTCATCATCCTGAAGCGCAGGTCGTTGATATACGGATCGTCAGTCTCACCTTCAACTCCGCAGTTCCAGCTCCTGTTGTCGTTGGCTCCGTCCGTATTGTTCCAGCCGTTGTCCTCATTGTGCTTGCCATTATATGAATAGAGGTCGTGAAGGGTAAAACCGTCATGGCATGTGATAAAATTGACCGAAGACTCATATCCAAGGTATGAACCGCCATAGAGATCCATCGAACCTGTTATCCTCTTGACTGCCTCCGGCGCTGCCCAGATATCCCCCTTAAGAAAAGACCTGATGTCATCCCTGTACTTGCCGTTCCACTCAGCCCATCTCTTCCATGCCGGGAAATTACCAACCTGATACATTCCGCCTGCATCCCAGGCCTCTGCTATCAGCTTGACATTGCCAAGTATCGGGTCATAGGCAAGTCTTTGAATAAGCGGAGGTTTCTCCATGGGAGCTCCATCCTGATCCCTTCCGAGGATACTTGCCAGATCAAACCTGAATCCGTCTACACGGTATTCCTCTACCCAGTACCTGAGGCATTCAACGATATACTCCTGAACCATCGGGTGGTTGCAGTTCATGGTATTGCCGCAGCCGCTGAAGTTGTAGTACTGTCCGCGCGGTGTCAGCAGATAGAAAATATTGTTGTCAAATCCCTTAAATGAAATAAACGGACCATTCTCATTGCCCTCTGCCGTATGATTGAACACGACATCAAGGATAACCTCAATTCCGTTATCCTTAAGGGTCTTGATCATATGTTTAAGCTCAACGCCCTCTTTGTTATACTCACTCTGAGACGCGTAGCTTGTATTCGGTGCAAAAAAGCTGATGGTATTATATCCCCAGTAGTCGAGAAGAGTCCTGCCTCCAACTTCCCTCTTGTCTCTGGTCTCATCGAACTCAAATATCGGCATGAGCTCTACGGCAGTGATGCCGAGTCTTTTGAGATAATCAACCTTCTCCTTGATTCCTTCAAAGGTTCCTCTGAATTTCACTCCGGAAGACGGATCCATTGTGAAGCCCCGCACATGCATCTCGTAGATAACGGAATCGCTCATAGGGATATTAAGACTGTTAGTATCATTCCACTCGAAGTTGTCCCTTACAACCCTGGCCCTGTAAGAACCGTCCTTATTGGGGCTCTGTCCCCATATACGCTGTCCCGAGACAGCCTTGGCGTATGGATCAAGCAGTCTGTGATTCTTGTCAAACAAAAGGCCCTTCTCCGGCTCCCACGGTCCATCCACCACATAGGCATACTCAAGGTTCTCGATATCAAGCCCGAAGACAATCATCGAATAAACCTTGCCTATCCTATAGCTCTCAGGGAACGGTATCTCAGCAAAAGGCATAGCCTCTCCTCTTTTAAAAAGAAGAAGAGTTATTGATGTGGCACCATTCGAATAAGCGGTAAAATTAACTCCGTCAGTCAGCATTGTTGCGCCGTTTATGTTATAAAAGCCGGGTCTAATCCTGAAACCGCTCACTTCATCAAGGGCTAGGAGCTGTCTTCCTATCTCTGCCTTTCTAAGCTCTCTGACCTGTCTCTCACCAATCTCGACTATTCTTTTGTTAAGTCTGTGTCTTCTGTATTCGTTCATATATTGATTTTAACATTAATTAAGATACAAAAGAGGGAAAAAAACATAAAAAAAGATAAAACTACTTGTCGGAGAAAGTTTTATCAAGGCTTATATTCAATGAAGTTTGATCCGGTTTTTGACTTGTAATGGTCTGAAGGATATGCATTGTATCACAATGTAAAGAAGCGACATTTATTTACAATATCTTTTTAAGTTTAAGGATTAGTATGTAGAGTGATTTTACTCTAAAGCAATATTTCCTGAATATGTAAAATAATCAAAACATTCATTAGATTTATAGATTATTCCTATAGGCCGTTTTGATCCGAGCCCCGAAAAAAACAGCCCATGGGTTCCCGCCTCGGATCAATTCTGCAGAAAAAGCACTGTAGAACCACTCACGTATAAAAAACTCGCCTAAGAAAGAAGATAATTTTTGTCACATATAATTCTTTAGCATCAATCTTCGGACAATGATACCGCAGGTGTGCGCCAGCACTTTCCGGCATCCTGTATACACTTTTTCGCTTTCCAGGACGACGACTTCAGCTCAATTTTCTTTAAACCCACCCTTAAGCAGCTCGTTCCGGCGTCCTGTCAGCACTTTTCCTCTTTCTGGGACGACGACTTCTTCTCCATTTGGTTTAAACTTGTCCTTAATCTGCTTTTTCCGGCGTCCTGTATACACTTTTTTGCTTTCTAGGACGACGACTTCTAATATCTTGCTCCTGAATACAGTATTCTGAAACCAAGTATGATCCGGAAGAACAGAAAGCATCATCTGGGTCCATATTTATATTGATCTAAGCAGTATTCTGGAGACAAGTATGACCTGCAAGAGCAGAAAGCTTTATCCTGGGCCATATTTTTATGGATCTGAAGCAGTATTCTGAAGCCAAGTATGACCTTGATGAGCAGAAAACATCATCGGGGTCCATATTTATACTGATTGGGAACAGTATTCTTGTACCAACCATGACCTAGACTAGCAGAAATCATCATCAAGGTACAAATTGCAAGTAAAGTGACGTTCCAGGCATTAAGGTAAGGACTGCTTGCAGTGAATTCTTTAGAACTCTTTAGAGAAGGATTGTTGCTGACAAAGCTGTAAGTCAGGCAGTGAAATCGCCCCGAAAATAAGAAACTATACATTTTTGAATCCTCGATTCAAAAATTCATATGAATATGATTTATATATATGTATCAAATTGCCTGAGCTCAAATTTACCCCCTGATTTCTTTTTGATACAGGCCCGGCTTAGCCAGCTAATTTCAAAACTAAAAGAAGCGTCAAGGATTTGCGTGTTTTTGCAAACTTTGCTTGTCCTTGACGTTTCTTTTTGTTTTGATAAAATGTATTCCGTCGGGCCGGTATAGATCAAAAATATGATCTAGCCGGTGGGTATTATCACTACTTCCTCATGTCTGTTCGCATTGATGAATCCACTTTGTGAGTGATATACGGATTGCTCCGCTTCGCTCCCGCAATCCTACAGACATTCGGAATCCGCAGGGCCCCTGCCCCGCTACTTCCTCATGTCTGTTCGCATCCCGAGGTCATGAGGTCTCTTGTGCAAGCACAAGACCTCATGACTTCTGTCTGCTATATCACTCACACCGGGTATGCTCCGTTTTTGGTGTCAGCTGCGGAAATGTCTACCTTTTCCTGCTGAGCTAAACGATACTTGAAGAAGTCAGTAGCAACCTGAGGGAAGAGTGCGTATGAAAGTACGTCCTCATCCTGCTGTTTCCACTCCTTGATGCTCTCCTCGAACTCAGGAAGCTTGGGCGCAAGCTTGTCTGCAGGTCTGCAGGTAATAACCTCTCGATCTCCGATGATCTTCTTCTGAACTTCAGGGTTGAACGGCTTGATTGTCTTACCATACTCACCTGCAAGAAGATCCTTGGTCTGGTCTGTTGCAACCTTATATCTCTCACCCATAAGCACGTTCATAACGGCCTGAGTACCAACGATCTGTGATGAAGGTGTAACAAGAGGTGGCTCACCGAAGTCCTTACGAACACGAGGGATCTCCTCAAGCACTGCTGTGTACTTGTCGCTTGCATTCTGCTCCTTGAGCTGGCTAACCATGTTGGAAAGCATTCCGCCGGGAACCTGATACATAAGAGTCTTGATATTAACACCAAGTACCTTAGGATCCATAAGTCCTGACTTAAGGCACTCTTCTCTGTAAGGTCTGAAGTGATCTGCGATCTTGGCAAGAAGCTTCTGATCAAGACCAGTCTCGAAAGGCTGACCCTTGAAGGCCTCAACCATTACCTCTGTAGCAGGCTGTGAAGTTCCAAGAGCAAATGGAGAAATTGCGCAGTCGATGATATCAACGCCTGCCTCAGCAGCCTTCATGTATGTCATGCTGGCAACACCTGAGGTGTAATGTGTGTGAAGGTCAATAGGAAGCTTGGTAGCGCTCTTAAGAGCCTTGACGAGCTTCTCTGCCTCGTAAGGAAGAAGAAGTCCTGCCATATCCTTGATACAGATTGAATCTGCACCCATGCTCTCAATATCTTTTGCAACGCTCATCCAGTATTCCTCTGTGTAAGCATCACCAAGTGTATATGCAAGAGCTATCTGTGCATGTCCGCCCTCTTTCTTACAAGCCTTTACTGATGCCTCAAGGTTACGGAGGTCATTGAGGCAGTCGAAAATTCTGATGTTGTCAATACCGTTGGCGATTGACTTCTGAACAAAGTATTCTACAACATCATCAGGATAGTGCTTGTAACCAAGAATATTCTGTCCACGAAGGAGCATCTGCAGCTTGGTGTTCTTGAAGCCCTTTCTGAGCTGACGGAGTCTCTCCCAGGGATCTTCCTTGAGGAATCTCATGCAGGCATCAAATGTAGCACCGCCCCAGCACTCTACTGCGTTATATCCAACCTTATCCATTGTATCGATTATCGGCAACATAACCTCGGTAGGCATTCTTGTTGCGATAAGAGACTGATGAGCATCACGAAGAACAGTCTCATTGATACGAACCGGCTTTTTTACTATATCTGCCATATCTATAATTTCCTTTCTTTTTTCTATTAATTAAACCCCGAATACTGCCATAAATGTTCCGGCAACTACGGCTGTGCCAATAACACCGGCAACGTTAGGTCCCATAGCATGCATCAGCAGGAAGTTGGACGGATCATATTCTGCACCGACCTTCTGTGATACACGGGCAGCCATAGGAACGGCTGATACACCGGCAGAACCGATAAGCGGATTGATCTTGCCGCCTGTGATAAAGCACAGTAGCTTACCAAGAAGACATCCTGCCGCAGTACCAAACGCAAATGCTATAAGTCCGAGAACAACGATGATAAGTGTTGTTGTGTTAAGGAAAGCCTCTGCGCTGGTTGTAGCTCCAACTGAAGTTCCAAGGAGAATAACAACAATGTACATAAGTGCATTGGATGCTGTCTCCTGAAGCTGACGAACAACACCTGACTCTCTGAAGAGGTTACCGAGCATCAGCATACCGATAAGAGGTGCTGTTGTAGGAAGGATCATGCTTACAACTATTGTAACGATGATAGGGAAAAGAATCTTCTCAAGCTTGGAAACTTCTCTAAGCTGCTGCATTCTGATCTTTCTCTCTTTTTCAGTTGTAAGAGCCTTCATGATAGGAGGCTGAATCATCGGAACCAGAGCCATGTATGAATAAGCAGCTACGGCGATAGGTCCGAGGATTGAAGTCTGATGAAGCTTACTTGCAAGGAAGATTGATGTAGGGCCGTCAGCACCACCGATGATGGATACTGCAGCAGCCTGCTGATCATTAAATCCGAAAAAGATAGCCATGAAGTAAGCTGCGAAAATACCAAACTGGGCTCCTGCACCCATAAGGAAGCTTATGGGATTGGCAATAAGGGGACCAAAGTCTGTCATGGCACCTACTCCGAGGAAGATCAGTGAAGGCAGGATCGCATATTCGTCAAGTATGTAGAAATAATGCAGAAGTCCGCCGGCTGCATCTCCAACAGGTTTTGCCATGATGTCGGGATAAATATTTACCAAAAGCATACCGAAAGAAATCGGTACAAGGAGCAAAGGCTCGAATCCCTTGGCAATCGCAAGATACAAGAAAATAAGTGCAACCACAACCATTATATAGTTGCCGGGCGACATAGTTGTAAATGCGGTCTGATGCCAGAGATTAGATAATGTATTAACTATGTAATCCATTCGTATCCTCTTTCTGTCTTTAAACTATGACTAATTAGTTAAGAGTTGCAAGAACTCTTCCTGCCTCAACTGCATCACCTGCAGCGACATCTATGCTGGCAACTGTTCCGTCCTGAGGAGCAACCATAGGGATCTCCATCTTCATAGACTCAAGAGTAACTACTGCATCACCCTTCTTAACAGCTGCGCCTACTGCTGAATCAATTCTGAGTACCTTACCTGCTGCGCCGGCTTCGATCTTAACTGAACCTGCGCCTGCACTTGCAGCCTTGGGAGCTGCAGGAGCTGCCTTGGGAGCTGCAGGTCTTGCGGGTGCTGCTACTGCTGCGCCTGATCCTGCGCCTTCCTCTACTGTTACATCATACACGTTTCCATTAACGGTTATTGTATAGTTCTTCATTGTTTCTCCTTTCAACGGCAATTACTTATTTGCTTTCCATTTACTGTTTACTCTTCTGATGGATCTTACCTGGAATCCTTCGGTACTTGTGCTTCCCTCATAAGCTGCTATAGCTGCTGAGATTACTGCTACAAGTTCCATATCTGAAGAAAGATCCTCTTCCTCTTTATCTGCTATCTGTGTTACTGCGGAATTAATAGCCTTCTCGGCAATCTCCTTGTCACTCTCTTTCTTCTTTTTGCCACCGCCGATGAATATCGGGAAGAGTGAGATGATAAGTGAGATAATGATCAGTATGGTGAATGCCATTCCCATACCGAGAAGTGTATTAAGGCCGGCATTTTCAAGCTTCTCTCCGGTCGTTCTGTTTACAGTAACACCCATATCTGTGGGTTTGAAATCGTTGCCAAGATAGATCTTAAAGAGTGCTGAATGTTTGGTTCCCTGAACAGTTGCGTCGATCACAAGGGCCTCGTCATCGTCCAGATCATACTTGACATCTGTTACATTAAGGTCATTCTGAAGTGTATCCAATGAGCTGTAGCCCATGTCTTCAAGAGCCTTGTACCAGCTGTCATATCCTGACCTCATCACCTCGTAGTACTCATTGTCATAATCCAGAGCACCCGTCTGAGAATCAAAGTTCATAGCTATATCAAAATATACTCTCGGCTCAAAATTCTCAGGTGTAACTCCCTCAAGGTACCAGCGTTCAAACACATCGTCTTCGACATATTTAGCGTAATCAGCAATTGTAGATTCCTTGAAAAGTTCGGAGTGATACCGGCTTCCTTCCAAAACATCAGTCTTCGGTGCAGCTTCCTGACCACAGGCTGATAACCCAAGAAGGCAGCTCATCATCACGCCCAAAACTAAAAATTTATGCTTCATTCTGAGTGCTCCCTTCATTAAACTGTGCCATGTTTCTTGGCAGGACGCTCATCTCTCTTTGTAAAAAGCATCTCGAAAGCGCCAACAACATACTTTCTTGTATCTGCAGGCTCTACGATCTCATCAACATATCCTCTTGCTGCAGCGCTCTTAACATTGTTCTGAAGAGCAGCATAATCAGCAGCAGCCTTGGAAATTGTATCAGCATCCTTGCCGTCGCAAAGGATCTTGGCTGCAATGCCGGCATCCATTGTACCAATCTGAGCATCAGGCCAGCTTATGGTAACATCGGCACCGATTGCCTTTGAATTCATGATCACATAAGCACTTCCAAAAGCCTTGCCTGTTACAAGATTAACCTTCGGAACTGTCGCATTGCCAAGTGCATAAACGAGCTTGCCAGCGGCTCTTGCCACATGTCTCTCATCGCACTTTGAAGATCCAAAGCCTGTAGCATTGGTAACTGTAAGAACAGGAATATCAAAAGCATCGCAGAAGTTTATGAACTCAGCAGCCTTCTCACATGCATGGGCTGTAAGCTTGTCCTCAAACTTCTCAGCCTCCTTGCCGCTTTCGTCAAAGCAGGCTGTGCGGTTTCCAACAAGACCTACAGTAGCGCCGTTGAGTCTTATGAAACCTGTAACCATCTCCCTGGCATAATCCCTCTTGGTCTCGAAGAATACCCCGTTATCAGAAATCTGACCTGCGATAAGAGCAGGATCTGCTGTGTAACCGTCAAGGTTCTCACATGCTCTGTTGAGATCATCAGTGCACTCCTGGTATGAATCTCCGTCCTCGTTGTTGGAAGGAAGAAGAGAAACAAGCTCCCTGATCTCGCTGTAGATTGTAGCCTCATCAGCTACAACATCAACATTGCCGGTCTCAGTGCTCTGCCACTTGGCATCTGAAGTATCCAGTTTTTCTTTATAATTGCCTGCAAGGACATTGGGTGAGTTCACAAAGAGCTTGCCCTTGCCTGACTCCATGAAGGTGAAGTCCGTGATTGAAGGAATAAGTGCAAGTCCGCCACCACATGTGCCAAAGATTGCTGTAATCTGAGGAACTACACCGGAAGCCTCCACCTGCTTAAGATAAATCTCACCAAATGCATTAAGTGCATCTGTGGCCTCCTGAAGACGAAGACCTGCTGAATCGATCAGGCCTATAACAGGTGAACCGGTCTTGATAGCAAGCTCATATAAGCGAACTATCTTTTTGGCATGCATCTCACCAATTGACCCGCCTAGAACTGACGCATCCTGGCTGTAAACATACACAAGATTGCCGTCGATAACGCCATATCCGGTTACCACACCGTCTGATGGTGTCTCTTCCTGTTTCAGATTGAAATCTGTGCTCCTTGCTGTCACAAGTGCGCCAATTTCAACGAAACTGTTTTCATCGAGCAAAGCATTGATTCTTTGACTCGCTTGTGAAGAACTACTCATTTCTTTACCTCCGTAATAATAATTTTGCAAATATTCTGGGCCGAAACTCGGAATAATAAAAACACTGCATCCTAGTTGCATAAAAACCCAACTTAAGTCAGATTATAGTATACCATAAAACCCGCCAAAGAAAAGGGAGAATGCAAATAATTTCAGCATTCTCCTCATATTTTATGTTGTTTTTATATATCGAGTTTAAGATTGATTTCCTCTTCTGCCTGCGCTTTGAATTCCTCCACCTGTACACTGCCGATCGACGGGAGTTCATCAAGTGAGCGGACTCCGAAGCTGCGAAGGAACTCTTCTGTCGTGCCAAAAAGCAGCGGACGCCCGGGGGCATCGAGTCTTCCAAGCTCCTGTACCAGTCCGAATTCCACCAGCCTGTTGACGGCATGATCGCTGTTGACACCTCTTATCTTCTCAACTTCGAGCCTTGTTATGGGCTGTTTGTATGCAATGATAGAGAGTGTCTCCATCAGGGAATCGGTAAGCACCGCTTTTCTCGGAGCCTTCGCGATCTTCACAAGGTACTCATACATCTCTTTTTTGGTACAGAGCTGAACCGCTTTATCCAGTTCGATCAGCCCTATCCCGCTGTCCGATTTTTCATATTTTTCCTTGAGATATGTTATGTAGCTCTTTACTCTCCTTGGGTCAGTCTCCATAGCCTTAGCCAGAGTGCTTATCTCAACAGAATCACCCATTGTAAAGAGAATTGCTTCTACAATTGCTGCGCCTTCTTCTTTTGTCATCTCAGCTCGCCTTTCTGGAAGTTATTATGATATCCCCGAAAGTATCCTCCTGCTCAATTTCGATCTCACCGAGCTTGATTTCCTCAAGCATTACAAGAAATGTGACCACAATCTCAGTTTTGGAATGCTGCTTCTCAAGAAGCTGCCTGAAGCTGAATCTCTTGTGTTCACGGATGTATGCCCTGATATAAAGGGTCTTGGCATCCATATCAACCGCTTCTTTTTCGATATTGCCGAACTTACTCCTTATCGGGTCAACCTTGTCTTCCTGTCTCTTAAGAAGCTCCTGGAATATCTCATTAAGCTTTGAGAGCGTTGCATCTCCCATGAGCTGTGAGAAATCTATCGGTGCCTCGTATTCCCTGACTTCCTTCGGAAGGTTCTTTTGCCTGAACCAGGAAAGATCGGCATCCATCTGCCTGTCTCTGAGTTCATAAGATATGTATTTGTACATCTTGTACTCAAGGAGCTTCTCCACAAGTTCAGCCCTCGGGTCCTCTTCCTCACCCTCTTCGTTCACTTCCCTTGGAAGGAGCATCTTGCACTTGATGTCCAGAAGCGTCGCAGCCATGACAAGGAATTCACTGGTAACATTCATATCTTCCTTCTGCATGGCATTTATGTATTCCATGTACTGCTCGGTAATGGTAACAATCGGAATATCGTATATATCTATCTGGTTTTTATCTATAAGGTGCATGAGCAGATCCATAGGTCCCTCAAACACCTGCAGCTTGATCTCTAGTGACATATCACACTACCTTTATTCTTATGACAGAAACTTCCCCGGGATTGAACATCCTGACATGAATGGTGTGGGTTCCAAGTCCCCTGGAGAGTATCATGGTCCTTCCATCCATCTCAAACTTACCGCCGTCGTATTTTGGGAAAAGAGCTATCGACGGAGAAATGACGCCTCCAAGAAATGGCAGTCTTATTATACCCCCGTGAACATGGCCCGCAACGGTAAGATCCGCTCCCCATGCGGCATATTCCTTAAAATACTGCGGATTATGCGCTATAAGTACCCGGAACTTCTTTCTCTCACCTGCGCTTATCTGCCCAAGCTTTTCCTGCATAAGATCCGGTTCCATAGGCTTTTTTATTATCTTTTGAAAGTAGTCGAGACCAAGGTCCAGTCCCGTCACCTTTATTCCCCTGTCTGCTATATCACAGGTTTCATTCTCCAGATATGTCACACCGCTTCTTACAAGTCCGCTCCTGTATCTGTCAAAGGTGTTTCCATACTCTTTTGTGTATTCTTTTATCTTTCTCTCGTGGTTGCCGTTGCCGGCATATACAGGATACTTCGCTGCAAGTTCTTTTAAAACATGCTCTCCTGCTCCCATCTGAAGTACCCCGTTCTGCCTGTGGGCAACAAACATATCGCCAGCGCACAGAACCGCATCAGGGTTTATATCTTCGACAGCCTTAATGAGCCTGTCATTGTCCCTGCCATAGACATAGCCATGGAGGTCGGATAACAGGACAAAGGTATAATCACCCTTTATCTTATCGGTCTTAACTTCATAGTTTCTCACAACAAAGTTGTGGGTGTCGTGGTAGATCACCGCCACTGTAGCAATGACCAGCACAAGCAGCGCAGCACATATATAGATCCACATAATCCTGACTTTCTATTTTTCAAACAAAACAAGACATATTTTAACACAGACATGGGAAATAGTTAAACAAAATATTAGAATAAAAAATCTAAACGAACCGATAACTTACTCATTGACTCCCTTATGTATGATCCCGTCTCCAAACCTGCTTCGAAGGTTCTGCTCCATTTTGCTAAGCTTGTCTTCTTTCTCTTTTTTCTGTTTCTCTATGCGTATCTCTTCCTTCCCTGTCGTCATCCAGTCAAAGAGGTTCTCCTGTCTGTACTCTCCCTTGTCGAGGTGATCCACCCCGACTCCGACCAGGCGTATCCTGGTGTCACTCTGAAAGAGTCCCTCTGCTCCGTCGAGAAGGCCAAGAAGGAGCATCATGGCATTTTTATAGATAACTTCACTGTCGTTTGTAGACTGATCCAGTTTTATCTGACGTGAAAAACGTTTAAATTCCGAGGTCTTGACCTGAATGCCAACGACCTGTCCGAACACGCCATCTCTTTTGAGCCTTCCGGATACCTTATCAGAAAGATGTCGTACAATAGGCGGAAGGTCATTCGTAAAGTTGTCCGCCGTAATATCGTTCCTGGTTGTGGTCTCATTGGAATAGCTCTTAGGATCATCTCTTAGTACTGATACAGTATCTGATCCTATGCCGTTTGCGCTCCTTAGTATGTACTCTCCTGACTTTTCTCCAAGAAGCGATATGAGAAGTTCTCTGTCACTTACTGCTGCGTCACCGATTTTCCTTATGCCAACAGATCTTAGCTTCTGCGCAGTTTTCCTGCCGCATCCGTACAGATCCCCTATGTCAAGCGGCCACATTTTGTCTCTTATCTCATCAGGATAAAGAGTGTGTGTCCTGTCCGGTTTGGAAAAATCACTTGCCATCTTTGCAAGGAGCTTATTGGTCGATATTCCCACATTGACTGTAAATCCAAGCTCGGTTCTGATCCTGTTCCTGATGTCAGATGCAACATTCAAAGGGAAACCCGAAGCATCATAGGCGCTTCTTAGTTCTGTCACATCAAGATAGGCCTCATCTATAGAGACCTGTTCCAGAATCTCAGAAAAATCGCGAAGTATTTCAATAAAAGCATGTGAGTACTCCCTGTACGTCTGAAAATCAGAGGGCACTATCACAAGCTGCGGGCACTTTTGCAGCGCACTGTTTATGGGCTCTGCCGTCTGTATCCCGTACTTTTTGGCAGGTATGGATTTGGCCGTGACGATGCCGTGCCTTGTCTTCACATCTCCTCCTACAACAGAGGGGATCGTGCGAAGATCAACGCAGTCCGGATCTTCTTTCAGCCGCTTAACTGCAGTCCATGAAAGAAAAGCTGAATTGACATCTACATGAAAGATTATTCGTGACATAAAGCAATTACCTATTGAAAAGCGCCGAGCGCGCATCCTTAGTGGAGCTTTTTTGTTTAATAGGAAATTCGGAGGAATTTCCTATTAAACAAAAAAGTCCCCGGAAGAACTCCAGGGACTTTTACAATGATTTAGTTGTATTTGCGCTTTCTTGCTGCCTCAGACTTCTTCTTGCGTCTAACGCTAGGCTTCTCGTAATGTTCTCTCTTACGAATCTCCTGCTGGATACCAGCCTTTGCACAACTTCTCTTAAAACGACGCAGTGCGCTATCCAAAGTCTCGTTTTCTTTTACAATAACAGTTGACATCTCTACTCTTACCCTCCCTTCAGTCCCTTCAGATATATGACTGATTGGGTTATTTACTATGTCTCGAGTCCGTTTACTCACATAGCATTTATAATTATACCATAAAAAGTTACTACGTCAAGCAGAAATTTAATCTTTAATCTGTTCAGCGAGGACTCTCTCAGCTTCAGAGAGGCACTCTGCTATTCCTGCAGGGTTCTTGCCGCCGGCCTGTGCCATATTCGGACGACCGCCGCCGCCACCGCCAATCTTCGGCGCGATTGCCTTTATGAGGTTGCCTGCATGGGCGCCCTTTGCCATTGCTGCATCTGTTACCATGGTGATCAGGTTGACCTTGCCGTCAGCTTCTGAGATCAGGACAACTACACCCTCTCCGATCTTGGCTTTCATCTGGTCTCCGAGGTCGCGAAGTCCGTTCATGTCAACGCCCTTCATAGCAGTTGCAAGGAGTTTTACTCCCTTAACTTCCTTCACCTGGTCTGTGACATCGCCAAGAGCTGCCTGAGCTTCCTTACTCTTAAGGGACTCATTCTCACTGCGAAGGCTCCTCAGCTCCTCCTGGAGCTTTTTGATGTGATCCTGGATATCTGCAGGATTGGACTTAAGGAGCTTTGCAGCGCCGTTTAAGTTCTCCTCTACATTCTTGTAGTAGTTTCTCGCATTGCTGCCGGTCAGAGCCTCGATACGGCGCACACCTGCTGCCACACCGCTCTCTGATACGATTTTGAAGATACCGATATGACTTGTGTTAGATACATGTGTACCACCGCAGAGTTCGACTGAGAAGTCGCCCATCTTGACAACGCGGACAACATCCCCGTACTTCTCTCCAAACAATGCCATAGCTCCGGTCTTTTTGGCATCTTCCATTGACATCTCCTGTGTTACAACAGGAAGTGCCTCTGCGATCTTCTCGTTTACGAGATCTTCTACCTTCTGAAGCTCCTCAGCAGTCATAGCCTGGTGATGGCTGAAGTCAAATCTCGTCTTATCGGGATCCTGATATGAGCCGGCCTGCTCGACGTGATCGCCGAGAACCTCTCTGAGCGCCTTCTGCAGAAGGTGAGTTGCTGAGTGGTTGCGGCAGGTCTTAGCCCTGTTCTCTGGATCAACAAACAGACTGACAACATCACCGGTCCTGAAAGTTCCCTCTACAACTCTTCCCACATGCGCGATCCTTCCGCCTGCAACATGTATGGTCTCAAGGACTTCAAAATAGCTGTCCTCTCCTGTCCTTATTACGCCTATATCGCCTACCTGTCCACCCATTGTTCCGTAGAAGGTAGTCCTGTCTGTAATGATCGTGCCGGTCATGCCGGTTGAAAGCTCTTCAACAATGGCCTTATCGTCAGCCATGGCACTGATCGCCGCGTCACAGTCAAGATCATGGTATCCCACAAACTCAGTAGTGATCGACTCGTCAAGTGAATCGAACAGCGAAGCTCCGGCATCAAGGTTGGCTGAGAAGTTCTGGTTGTCCCTGGCCTTCTGCTTCTGCTCCTGCATTGCTGTCTCAAAGCCCTTCTCATCAACAGTAAAGCCTTCCTCCTCAGCAAGCTCGATTGTGAGCTCCACAGGGAATCCAAAGGTGTCATAAAGGAAGAATGCGTCTTTTCCGTCGATTTCCTTCCTGCCCTCTGAAGAAGTCTTGTCCTGGATCTTTTTGAACTCTTTCATTCCATTCTCGAGAGTTGACTCGAAGCGATCAATCTCCCTGCCGAGCTCAGTGAGAACAAACTCGCGGTTCTTTTTAAGGTTCTCATAGCTCTCCTGATACTCATCAAGATATATATTGGCTACTCCAAGGATCTGCTCCTTCTTAAGTCCAAGAGCTCTGGCGTGTCTTACAGCTCGTCTTATAAGTCTTCTTAAGATATATCCGGCTCCTGTATTGGAGGGAAGAAGCTTTTTCTCATCTCCGATCAGCATAACCGATGTACGGGTGTGATCTGCAAGGATCCTCATCGATCTTGTTGACTTCTCGTCTGCCTCGTACGCTATTTTGCTCTCCTTAGCGATATATGCGATTACAGGTGCGTGAACATCGATCTTGTACACATCGTCCACACCGTTAAGGAATGCGAGGATACGCTCAAGTCCCCAGCCCGTATCTACATTCTTCTGAGACAGTGGTGTGAGGTGTCCGTCATGGTGCTTCTCATACTGCATAAAAACGTCATTGCCCACCTCTGTATACTTGCCGCAGTGACAGCCCGGCTTGCAGTCGGGTCCGCAGGGCGGAACATCCTTGACATAGAACATCTCACTGTCAGGACCGCAGGGGCCGTACTCAAGTCCCCACCAGTTGTCCTCTGCAGGAAGATAGAATATGTTCTCGGGCTTGAAGCCTGACTCGATACGATATTTAGCGCCTTCCTCATCTCTCGGCGCGTTCTCATCACCTGCAAAAACGGTCGCAGCAAGGTGGTCGGCGTCGAAGCCGAAAAGCTGTGTCAGAAGTTCAAAACTCCACTGGCACCTCTCCTTCTTGAAGTAGTCTCCAAGAGACCAGCTTCCAAGCATCTCGAAGAAGGTTCCATGGCTCTTGTCACCAACCGAATCAATATCGTTGGTTCTCACACATCCCTGAACATTGCAGAGCCTTGTTCCGAGGGGATGTTTTTTGCCCAAAAGATATGGCATCAGAGGCTGCATGCCTGCCACATTAAACATAACGCCGGTTGAACCGTCAGATACCAGTGATACGGCTCCGCAGTCAACGTGGCCTCTGTCTATATAAAACTGCTTCCAGGCTTTGCGCAGTTCTTCTGCTGTATACTGTTTCATCAATAATTCCTCCTATTTATAGCCCTTTATTACCACTCAAACTTATCAGCAAAATACTGCTCAAGCTCGTCTATTGCGACGCGCTCCTGCTCCATGCTGTCTCTGAATCTCACGGTAACCTTGTTGTCTGTCTCAGAGTCAAAGTCATAGGTAATGCAGAAAGGTGTTCCTATCTCATCCTGACGGCGGTATCTCTTTCCGATGTTACCCCTGTCATCGAACTCGCAGTTGTACTTCCTGGACAGCTTGTGATAAATCTTCTCAGCGCCCTCATTGAGCTTCTTGGAGAGAGGAAGGATTCCGATCTTGACAGGTGCAAGAGCCGGGTGGAAATGAAGCACTGTACGCATATCAGGCTTGTCCTCTGTTCCTATGTTCTCCTCATCGTAAGCCTCGCAGAGGAATGCAAGAGTTACGCGGTCAGCGCCAAGCGAAGGCTCAACAACGTAAGGAATGTACTTCTCATTGGACTCGTCATCGAAGTACTCCATAGGCTCGCCTGATGTCTCCTGGTGACGTGTAAGGTCATAGTTGGTTCTTGAAGCGATGCCCCAGAGCTCGCCCCAGTCAGTAAATGGGAACGCATACTCAATATCTGTTGTGTGATCGCTGTAGAAGGAAAGCTCCTCGGGATCATGGTCGCGAAGGCGCAGGTTGTCCTTGTCGATTCCAAGACTAAGAAGCCACTCATAGCAGAACTTCCTCCAGTACTCAAACCACTCTGTCTGGGTCCCGGGCTTGCAGAAGAACTCAAGTTCCATCTGCTCAAACTCCCTTGTACGGAAGGTGAAGTTGCCGGGTGTGATCTCATTTCTGAAGCTCTTACCGATCTGGCAGATACCAAAAGGCACTTTCTTTCTTGAAGTGCGCTGTACATTCTTGAAGTTTACAAAAATACCCTGGGCTGTCTCGGGACGAAGATATACTGTGTCCTTGGCATCCTCAGTAACGCCCTGGAATGTCTTGAACATAAGGTTGAACTCCCTTATGCCTGTGAAATTGTGCTTGCCGCAGGAAGGACAGGGAATGCTGTGCTCTTTGATAAAGTTCTCCATATCCTCATGAGACCAGCCGTCTACAGAAGACTCCAGCTCTATATTGTTCTCAGCAGCAAAATCTTCAATGAGCTTGTCTGCCCTGAATCTCTCATGGCACTCTTTGCAGTCCATAAGGGGATCGGAGAATCCTCCAAGATGTCCTGAGGCCACCCAGGTCTGCGGATTCATGAGGATCGCGCAGTCAACACCCACGTTGTAGGGGCATTCCTGCACGAACTTCTGCCACCATGCCTTCTTGACGTTGTTCTTGAATTCCACGCCGAGATTGCCATAGTCCCAGGTATTCGCCAGACCTCCGTAGATCTCGGAACCGGGATATACAAATCCCCTTGCCTTTGCCAGGGCAACTATTTTGTCCATTGTCTTTGCTGATTTGTCCATTTTTGTTTCCTCTCTGATATTACTATTTTGTTAAAAGAAGCTGTACGCTCTCGCCGGTAGTATCCTCGAGAACAGCCTCCTTGTCGCTTAAAAGAACCACTCCCTTGGACATGTATCTTATCTTGTAGGGAGTTATAAAATTGGCCTTGTCCGTGGTGATCACTATATGATTGTCCTTGTGCTCATCAAGAAAATCTTCGGAAAGGGCATCTCCGCCCCTGTCGACAAGCCCCTTTGAGACTTCGTAGCCCGCATCGATGGCCTCCTCTATCGTTCCGTAAAAGACCTTTTCTTCATTGAAACTCGAGAAATCGGATGCGTCCTTAAAAGTCATTGAGACCTTTACAAAAGCGCCGTCATCGATAAGTTCAACACCGTCGAGGGTTATCCTGGGTGATATAAACTCGCTGTTATAGGAATCTATCTCAGAGCCAACCATCGACTCAAGCTCGGATACATCATAGTAATCCTTGTCAAACTCTTCATAGATGACATTGGTTACAGCGCCGTCCTTGTCTATCGATACGCTCGTCACCTCCGGCGATTTCTCACCGCAGGCAGTCAAAAGAGCTGTCAAAAGGATAGCAGCTGCTCCTTTGGCGCACTTGTTTATACTGCTTTTGTTTATAGCTTTATTCATTCTAATCTGTTTCCACTTTCATTTGCTGCCGGGTTTAGACCCTCGCAACATTATATCAAAGCACTTCTAACATTTCCATACTTTTAATGGGTCTGTCAATAAATCTGCTAACGTAATCGGCTGTGACCCTCTCGAGCTCGTCAAGGACATCTCCGGCCACGTTAAAGGTGTAAAGTCTTGTGAGATCACTGGATGCAATGTACTCAAGAGTATGTTTGGTGGATCCCATCAGCATCTGCTTTTGCGGCACTCCCGGGTACTCACCCTCTGTTACGAGGGCTCTTATGATGTACACGCATTTGACCAGCCTGTTCGGTATATTACTGTTCAAAAGAGCTTTAAGCGAGATATACAAAAGATTCAAAAGCTCCTTATCCTCTGCGTTTTCTCTCGTGTAGTAGTCGGCTATCTCCAGAAGGACGCTGCCGTAAAGCGATGCTTCAAAGTCCTGTCTGAACCCTTCAAAGTAGTTCTCAATATCAGCCTCGATTATGGTATAAGAGTTTTTGCCCACAAAGAGCTTGAAGGTTCCAAAGCAAAATGGTTCGACGCTTCCGCAGAGCTTGCTGCCGGGCTTTTTGGCTCCTTTGGCAAAGGCAGAGATCCTGCCGTTCTCAGCGGTAAAAACAGTCACCGCATAGTCGTACTCCCCAACAGGGATGTGTTTTATCACTATTCCTCTTACTAACTTAAGGTCTTCCATAAAATAAAATCATCCCTTGAAGCTGTTTATATCGTAGCCAAAGCTCTTTAGCTGACTTCTGTCATCGCGCCAGTCCTTCCTCACCTTGACAAAGAGCTGCAGATTAACCTGACAACCGACCAGTTCTTCTATATCTTTTCTCGCCGCCTCTCCAATCTTGCGGAGCATGGCGCCGCCCTTTCCGATCACGATTCCCTTGTGGGAATCCCTCTCACATATTATTGTGGCATTTATATCCATAAGCCCCGAGGGATCGCAGAACCCGTCATCACTCTCTGCCGGGTCCTGCGTAAGTATCACGGGCGCATCTTCCTCGCTCCTGTTTTTGGGCGGATGCTGATGTCTCTTTTTCTTAGGGGGCTCTTTTTTGGCCTGCCTCATCCTCATGGTCTCAAGCGTTACCGCAATGCCGTGAGGCACCTCATCTTTTAAGAGCCGAAGCGCCTTTTCTCTGATTATCTCTGCAACGATCTGCCTCTCCGGCTGATCCGTAATGGTATCCTCATCATAGAAGGGCGGTCCGTAGGGCAGAAACTCCCTGATCGCTTCCATCACATCGTCTATGTGCTGCTCCTTGAGAGCTGAGACGTGTACTACCCTGGCAAAATCCATCTCTTTGGTATAGGCGTCTTCAAACTGCTTTAGGCCGCTCTCCGAGACGGTATCTATCTTGTTGATGACCAGTATAACGGGCTTTTTGAGCCCCTTAAGTTCCTCTATGATCGACCTCTCGATCTCTCCGATGTAGGTACTGGGTTCCACTAGCCACAGAACTATATCGACTTCCTGTATGGCGCTCTTTGCCACTTTGGACATGTACTCCCCAAGTCGGTTCCTTGTCTCGTTGATGCCCGGTGTATCGAGAAATATCATCTGACATCTGTCATCTGTGTAAACAGTCAGTATCCTGTTCCTTGTGGTCTGAGGCCTGTTTGAGGTGATAGCGATCTTCTGACCTATCAGATGATTCATCAGTGTGGATTTTCCCACATTCGGTCGCCCTATAAGAGTTACAAAACCTGTTTTAAAATCATTCTTTATTTCCATTGGCATTACTCTCTGTATTGACAAGTGCTCCTGTCCCCGGTGCTGCGGTTGGTGTAGCAGGGTTCTGAACATTGCCCTGAACGGGACCTTGCTGCTGCATATTCATCTGCTGCATATTCATCTGAGGCATGATTACCTGCTGCATATTCTGAGCCTGATATGCCATCTGCATCTTTGCCATCTTCCTGGCCCTGCTCTTTTTGGATGCAGCAAGGACAATCCTGCAGATCACAAAGATCAGGACCGCTATTATAAGGAGGAATATAAGCTGAGGGATGTGTACAACCACCCAGATAAAGAACTCCACTATGCCGTCTATGACATCCGACATGCTCTCCTTAAATCCGTTGCCCATCCTTGTCAGCGCGCTTTCTTCCTCAACAGGGGTGAACACCCTCACTTCGCTCAGATCGATGTAAACCGTGCTGTAGTCAATCTTGTTGTCGTAGCTTCTAAGCTGGGACTCAATGCTCTCAAGCTCGTATCTGACGCTTGCAAGCTTATCCTCGATGATGATGATATCCTCAACTGTCTCAGCCTTTTCCATGATATCAAGAAGTCTCTTTTCCTCAGTGCGAAGCGAGTTCTTCCTGCTCTCGGTATCAACGTATGAAAGAGTCACGTCATCAACATTGACCGATTTGTTCGTGATGTTGTTGCCGCCCTCGATAACCTCGATGAACTCATCGAGACGCTCTTTCGGGATTCTCACAGTAAGGCTTGCATTTCTCGAAACATGGGAGGAATAACTGCCGTTATAGATATCACTCTTTTCAATGTAGCCGCCAAGCGCCTTGACCTTGTTTTCAATGGCACCAAGGCTCTTGTCCATGTCATCGGTCTCAGCGGAGATATTGACGGTAGTGATGAGCTTGCGGTTTTCGTTGTTCTGAACCTGTCCGACGGAATCTGTTCCTGAGGAACTGCCGTCCTCATAAGCGGCCGGTGCCTCAGCCTCTTCGTAAACGCCGTAATCGGCTTCGTATGCAGATTCCGCTGCATAGTCCTCCCTGGATGCTGATTTATTGGAGCTTCCGCAACCTGTAAGAAGCGAAAACGCAACTACGCCTGAAAGAAACAAAACGCCAAACACATTCTTCTTTTTCATAATGTCCCCCTTATGATCATCTTTTGACTATCTGTTTACAAGCTGTCCAACAGTATCAAAGAGCTCACTGCTCTCCTCTATCTTCTCGGCGGATCCTATTACACAGATGCAGTCATCCGACATGAATGCATCGACATAATCTGCAAGGCTCCTGATCGTATCCCTCGTTGTCCCAAGGAGCTCATCCCTGTTCCTCTGAATGTTCTCCATTCTGGCATTGCACAGGTACGCGGTCAGTCCGTATGAACCTTTAGCTGATGGTGTCTTGGGCGTATCGAGATCCGATATTGCCCCGATAATATACTGAAGTATTGTCCTGTCATCAGCATCAAAATTTCTCAGATACTGAGCAGCTCCCTCAAAAACCTTCACGCTGTTCTCAAGATTGGGATCCCTGTAGGTCACAAAGGCCGCATCTCCGTTCTTGGCAAAGCTGCTCATACAGCCGTAGGCACCGCCGAGCACCCTTATATTCTTCCAGAGGTAATCATACCCCATCATCACCTTAAGTACCCTCAGAGCGCCGTTGTACTTAAGACCCTTGGACGCGAAATTGCCTGCCCTGCAGACATACTGCACCTGTCCGGCGGTCTTAAATCCCTCATTTTTCCTGACAGGGCTGAGTGCGAGACTACCCTTTACCACATCTTCGGTATAAAGATCTTTTGCAAATGCAGATGCGTTTTCAGCGATTCCCTCATACTGCGCCTCGGTGCATGTCACATCCACAAGGAGGTTCTCAGGTCTGAAAATAAGCCTTCCAAGGTCAGTGAGTTTCTTCATAAGAGCAGCAGCGCCCTCATCTGTCTCAATTTCCTTTATGATCTTCTCCAGATGCCTGAAATATGCTATTCCGCTGCAGCTGTCAGAAACCATCGCAGCAGGCGATATATATGACATTGCCCTAAGTGCCGCGCTGTGATGTCCTGCGGAGGAAATATCCGTCTGCAGCCTTGCGTACTGCTCACTAAAGATCTCACGCAGTCTTTTTACATCATCCAGTTTGGATCTGATCAGAGTCTCTTTTACCAGCTCAAAGGCATAGTGCAGGTTCTCATGAAGCACCTTGACGCTCACCTCAAACTTGGTCGCAAACCTGGTGACATCGTCGGCATCCGTGTAGGTGCTGATCGCGCCGCTGATGCCACCGGTCCTTATGTTGATCTCATTGTAAAGGTCGCCGTACTCATAGTTCTCGGTGTTCATCATGCCAAGAACCTTCTTGAGGGATGAGACATACGGAAGAAGCTCAGCGTCCACATCCTTCATGTCAAAGACAAAGTTCAGGTACACGATGCCGTTTGTAAAGATATTGTGAAAAAGAATCTTAGTCCCATCCACCTGTCTTAGCTCGTATACGAACTTCTCCGACTCCTTCTTCATATCTTCAAGGGTAAGAAGCGGTATCTTCGCAAGATCCTCAAGCGCATCGGGAGCGTCCTGGTACTCTTTGAGCTGCCTTGTCTCTTCTACTATGTTTTTGATCTCATCTTCTGAAAGAGAATCTCTGTAAGTCCTGAGCTTATTTCTAAGCTCCTCATCCTTCCTCTCGGTGAGGCCTTTTTCAGGCTCGAGGCAGACAACTGTTCTGTGATTGTTGTCAAGCAGATACTTCTCTACGAGATCCTCGAAGTAGTGGCCCTCGGCCTCTTTCTTGAGCTCTGAGAATGTATCGTTGGCCTCAACGTTTATCCATGGCTTGCTGTCATCATAAAGCCAGCTGTCAAGCACCTGCAGTCCATATAAGAGTCCCTTGGGATATCTTCCAAAGTCGGCTTCCCTGTATTTGAACTCATCGTAGGACAGCCCTGCCAAAAGAGATTTCTTGTCAATGCCGTTTGTAACAGCATCCCTCAAAGTATTCCTTATGATCTCAACAAACTCATCCTTCTGCGAGTAGTCGGCATTTTTAGCAACGATGGAAAAAACAGGCTGCTGTATGCCATTGTCGTAGTCGCTGTAGACGTCCTGACCTATTCCCCTGTCGATGAGGGCCTTTTTGATAGGAGCGCCGGGTGCGGAGCAGAGGGCATAGTCCAGAATATCGAATGCTATGTACAGTTTTTTATCAAGCGTAGAACCCACGCTGCAGTTATATGAAAGATAAGTGTTCTTTTTGAGGTCCTCATCGGACAGCGCAGGGAATGTCTTTTTTATCTCCCTGGGCTCATCGAAAGGCTTCTGGATTCCAACTGCAGAATCAATCTCAATACGCTCAAAGCCGCTGAGGTAATTTTTGTCGATAAAGTCCAGCTTCTCTGCCATATCAGCGTTGCCGTACAGATAGATATAGCTGTTGGTCGGATGGTAGTATCTTCTGTGGAAATCAAGATAGTCCTCATAGGTGAGATCCGGTATCACATCCGGGTCACCCCCTGACTCAATCCCGTAAGTTATGTCAGGGTAAAGAGAACTCTGTATCTCTCTTGCAAGCACATCGTCGGCTGATGAAAAAGCTCCCTTCATCTCGTTGTAAACAACACCGTTAATGGTGAGATCCGAGGATTCATCCTCCATCTCGTAGTGCCAGCCCTCCTGGCGGAATATCTTGTCAGTCTTGTAGATATTCGGGTAAAAAACAGCATCCAGATAGACATGCATAAGGTTCTGGAAATCCGCGTCGTTGCAGCTGGCTACCGGGTAAACGGTCTTATCCGGATATGTCATCGCATTTAAAAAAGTGTTCAGAGACCCCTTAACGAGTTCCACAAAGGGATCCTTGACAGGAAAATCCTTAGATCCGCACAGGACCGTATGCTCAATAATGTGCGCAACTCCCGTTGAATCCTTGGGAGGTGTCCTGAATCCAATGGCGAATACTTTGTTCTCGTCATCATTGGACAGAATTGCCACCCTGGCGCCTGTCTTTTTGTGTCTCATCAGATAGGACTCGGAATTAAGGTCATCAATTCTTCTTTTTTCTATTATTTCATAAGCTTTTAAATCTTCTAATCGCATTATTTTCCTCCGCAATTACTAATGACAGGACAAATGGATTAAATATCAAAGTCATCTCCCGGTTTGCTCGGCAGATCGAAGTCGTCCTTGCCCTTTCCGATTATCTCTTCAAAAGTGCGTCCAACCGGTCTTCCTACTTTGAGTTTCTCCACCGTTCCATACGCAGATACTCTTCCCTTAAATGCCGGTATGTTCATATGAGGTGTCATATCCGCATCCTCATCATCTTCAGGAAGCACCATTCCTTCAGGAACGAAGCGCTCCTTCTGAGGTGCCTTGGCGCCGGCGCTTTCTTTCTGCGCATCAGCTTCCCACGCATTATCAGTTTCTACTTTCTCTTCGGCGCTCTGTTTCTCTTTTGGCTCTGTGGTCTTCTCTTCCTCTATCGGCCATATAACAAGCTTATCTTCTGCCTCATTCTTATCGGGGGAACCTGCTGACTCGTTGCCTGCTTCTAAGGATTCATTTTCGCCTTCTTCGTCTTTTTCTTCAACTTCTTCCAAGATCAATTCGAAGACCTCTTCGGGTTCTTCTTCAAATTCCTCAGATTCTTCTTCAGGTCCTTCAGATCCGTCTGTCTCCTGTTCGCCTTCCCCGGATTGTTCTTCAGGTTCTTTTTCGGACTCTTCAGACTCCTCTTTGGCCTCATCAGACTCTTCATTTAACTCTGCAGAGGTCTCTTCCCCGGCCGCATCTTCTTCCTCAGCAGGTTCTTCCAAAAGCGCTTCATCTGCCGGCAGCTCGTCATTTTCAATTTCAGGATCGACCGCCTCATTCTCCGGAAGAGTTATCAGCGAAGCGACGCATGCCAGGATAAATGCGTAGTAAACCGTCACAAACACCTGGGTATTCATCCTTGTAGGACCCATGAACGGCACAGTCGCAAAAATAAGCAACATGGAAAGAAGCCACGGTGAGATCTTCTCCACTTTTCTGTTTTTCCAAAAGCCCACTATAACTCCGCTCATGGCAACCACTGTCACAAGATATATCATCTTGTAATCCGTATAAGTCCAGAAAGTGCTGAAGGTATTGAGATTGTGGAAATAGTATGTCCCCCAGTTGTAGAGCGTGCGGTCAAAGAGTCCTATACCTGCTTCCTGCATGATCATCGCCAGAAAGGTGATGACCGCTCCCAGGATGACAAAAGAAAATCTCTTTATCTCCTTCAAAAACTGCCTGCCGTAGAGCATCAGATTGGCAAGAAGGAACGGAAGGATCATGATTATGGTTCCGGCATCAACATAAGCCATATAGCCAACCGATGCGCCAACGAAAATATACCAGATGACCCAGAGCCGCGATTTGTAGATACCTTTGTAGGCACCGCTTAAATATATTGCCACAAGCAGCAGTTCAATGCCAAACATCGCCATAAACAGCGGATCGGTGCTGATCTGGAGCCCGGTAAACAAAGGCGTAAACACAGGCATAAAAGCCACATATGCTGAAAACACCAGTGCCGAGAGCATTCCGAGCAGCTTATACACAGTCACAAAGCCGCATATCATGAAAATGGTAAAGCATACGATCTGAAAAAATAATGGGACAGATATGATATTGCCGGTGAAAAACAGAACTGCTCTTAAAAGAGCTGTATAAATAATCGAAAGCAGATCGCTTTCAGGGGTAACGTTGCCACCGCCGATCATCGCGTTCTCGTACAGGCTCATCTTGCCCGTTACAGTGCCTTCGTAATTCGACAGTATCTCAACGCGGTACCAGAAGCCCCCGATCACTATAAGCGACGCAAGGATACCATACAGTATTTTAAACGGCGTCCTCTTCTCAAACCTTAATGTCTGAATACTGTCAGACAGACGGCACAGAAGGAACGTGATTATTGACATGACAAGTATTGCGATCGCGGTAAACGCAATCGAATATTTGAGATTGCTGTAAGATGGAAAAAGTCCCGAAAAGAAACTGTAACTCACCACCATCACGATATCAAATATCACGAATACCACCCATATTAAAATAGCTGGCCAAGCACGTTTTAGTTTCATTTTCAGGACCCCCGTAGTCTTTATTTGGTATTATTCTTCTGGCTCATCCCAGTTGTGATATACAGCCTGAACGTCATCGTCCTCATCGAGAAGATCAAGTATCCTCTGAAGATACTTAACGTTTTCAGGATCTGTAACCGCAACATAATTCTGAGGAATCATTGTAACCTCTGCGGAAGCAGTCACTATGTTCTCCTTGTTCAGAGCTTCCACAACAGCCTGGAAATTATCAGGTGTCGTGAGGATCTCATAGCTGTCTTCCTCTTCATTAAAGTCATCAGCTCCCGCATCGAGAGCAAGCATCATAAGATCGTCTGATGCCATATCGCACTCTTCCTTGTCGATGAGTATCTGACCCTTGTTGTCAAACATATAGGATACGCATCCGGGTGTACCAACATTTCCATTTCCCTTTGAAAATGCAGCCTTGACATTGGATGCTGTTCTGTTCTGGTTGTCAGTAAGTGCCTCAACGATGATGGCTGTTCCGCCGGGGCCGTATCCTTCGTAAGTAATGCTCTTGTAATCTACGTTGCCCTCTGCTCCGGACGCCTTCTTGATACCTCTCTCAATTGTATCGTTGGGCATGTTGTTGGCCTTAGCCTTGGCTATTACGGTTGCCAGCTTAAAGTTATTGGCAGGATCAGGTCCGCCCTCCTTAACAGCGACAGCAATCTCTCTTCCGATTATGGTAAAGATTTTTCCCTTAGCTGCATCATTTTTTTCTTTTTTGTGTTTGATGTTTGCAAATTTTGAATGTCCTGACATAAAACTTTCCTTTCATACATAAAAATCTTTTTACTATTCTAATTTCTTGTCCTCTTCCGATTCCGTCTCCTGCGGCAGGCGCGTCATAAGAGCACTCTGCACCATGTGGTTGGAAACAGTGAGGATCTTGAAATTATAGCCGTCTACAGTTACATCAAATTTCTCATCGCTCTCGGGTATCCTGTCCAGTTTGGCTATGAGATATCCGTTGAGAGTTTCAAATCCCGTCTCTTCAAAAGAGATCCCGTATTTCTTCTCAAGGACTTCGATCGGAGTCCTGCCATCGACAATGAACTCGGATGGATTCCTGGTGGGTCTCACGAAGTTCTCATCCTCATCGTACTCATCCATGATGTTGCCCACGATCTCCTCAAGGATGTCCTCCATTGTAACAAGTCCGGCAGTCTGGCCGTACTCGTCAATGACAATGACCATCTGGGTCTTGGTGGACTGCATGCTGTGAAAGAGCGAGTCGATGTTCCTCGTCTCCGGAACAAACTTGGGCTGTCTTAAAAGTCCTTTTATCTTCCTGATAGGGAGGTCTTCATCGGTGTTGTCCGAGAGCTTTTTCATCGCGTCTCTTATATGCATGATCCCGATGATGTGATCAATGTCTTCAAGGTACACAGGGAATCTTGAATTGTTGGTATCCATCATGAAATTAACTGCTTCTTTCAGGCTGGAGTTGGCATCTATGGCGACCATTGCATTTCTGTTGGTCATGATATCCTGAGCCTCCTTGTCGGAAAACTCGAAGATATTGGTTATCATATCTGCCTCGGATTCCTGTATGACGCCCTGCTCCTGGCCTTCACTGACCATCGACTTGATCTCTTCCTCAGTGACGTCGAGCAGTCTGTCATCTCCCCTTACACCGAAAATATAGAGAATCCCGGACGCAAGTCCCCTCGCAGAAATAACAACAGGTGCCATCACCGCGCGCAGCATACTCACCGGATAATAGCAGGCATACAGCCAGTTCTCAGGCTTTCTTGCCGCAAGTCTCCTTGGTATTACAATCCCAAGGCTCATTACAAGAACCGTGGTCAAAAGACCTGTCAGCAGATAGATCAAAACTCTCGCCGGTCCCTCTCCTATCCCTGCAATATCAGAGAAAAAGCCTCCAAAGCCCAAAACCGTCAGAATCCCGAGTACCATATTAAGTACGATCCCAAGAGCCATCACGGATTCAGAGAACTTCTCCTGACTCTCAAGGATCTTAAGGAGTCCGCAGCTGACCGAGTCCTTATTGTCTGCGCTCTTTTTATCAATCTCCTCCTTGCTTGCATGGCCAAGAGCCATGTCAAAACCATAGATAAAAACATCGATCAAAAGAATGATAAAAAAAGCAAAAATACTGACAGAAGGCAAGCCTTCGTCCATAGTCATCCCTCCCGGAAAATAATAAATATTAAACATGTAGTCAAAATGCACGCAAAATATCAAATTACACTATAGCACATTTTAGGTTGAGGTACTACATTTTTTCATATAAAATAATTCAGTACATAATTAGTTACGGGACAGGTCGTTATTATGATTTCACTTTTGTCAATGTCTGCGCACATACTTGGAAGCGCGGTTGTCTACATATTAAAAGCGTTTTTTTCTCTGTTTGCGTGGTTCTTCAGAGCACTTCTTAAGGCAGGCAGACTTTTATTTGTTGTGCTCCCTGTCACGACTGTTGTTTTTGCTGCTCTTATCGCTGTGAGCATATTCCTGCTCTGCACAGGAAATATTGACCTCTCATCTGATGCTGCTCCTGATTTGGCTGTCTCGGATATCAGTGTCATAGACCTGCCGGAAGACTTCACAGGCAGCGCCGCGATCGAGCAGGAAGCTGATGAGATGGTCAAAGGAAGCGGCGCACTGATCGTCTCCATGTACGCAGATCTGCGCACCTGGTGGCTTCAGGAAGTCTATTCCCTTAAAGACAGCGCAGGTTATATTGTTCTTTTCTTTCTTACGATCCTTATGTTTATCCCTGTTATAACGGTGCTTTTATGTATCTGCGTATTTATGTCATACGGCCATGCGCTCTTTATCGGTGTCATCCTTGACGTCGCGCTCTACCTTGTAGGTGCCGTTCTCGGAAAAAGCTTTGTCGCTCAGGCGATGGGCAGATATTACAGGCTTTTCCCTGATGCCGGCAGAAGGCATGATGAGAAGTATCATGACAGGCTTCTTAAAAAACGTAACAAGGAGCTTGAAGATGAGCTTCGCCGCTCTAAGGAAAAAAGGCAGAGGTCCTTCTATGAAGATGATTCGGATGACTATCCTGATGATGAATTCGATGAAGAATATGAAGACGCAGATTATGAAGAAGACGAGGAATATCCCGAAGACTACGAGGATGATGAAGACCTTCCCGATGAATATGAGGACGAGGGGTACGAGGATGAAGATGAGTATCCTGAAGACTATGAGGATGATGAAGACTTTGATGAAGACTTCGGTGAAGATTATGACAGCAGCGACAGCGGTGATGACCGCAATGCGAAATATCGCTCACACAGCAACACCTCTTCGCAGGGTTCCGGTTCCTTCAATTTCTTTGCCGGCTGCAATTCTCTTGAGAGTGCCGACAAGAAGTATAAATCACTGGTAAAACTGTACCATCCTGACAATATGGACGGCGACACTGCTGCTCTGCAGGAAATAAATGCACAGTATGCCGAGGTGAAGAAAATACTTAACAAGTAAGTCAGTGCAGTGAGTCATTGGGGACGTTATGAGTCAATGGGGACGTTACAGTTTGACTCGTTTTGGTTCCCAAAATGAGTCAAACTGTAACGTCCCCATTGACTCATAACGTCCCCATTAACTCACTCGCATCAATATACCCTTGGCACTCTCTTACTAATATCACAGGTAAGTTCATAATTAAATCTTCCGCTCAGTTCTCCGAGGAACTCAGCAGTGATCTCCTCACCGGAGCTCTCATCCCTTCCCATGAGTATTACCTCATCTCCCTCTCTGATCTCAGGGATATCGGTTGCATCCACCATGAACTGATCCATGCAGACTCTGCCGATAATAGGTGCCCTGTGTCCGTCTATAAGAACATAGCCCTTGTTGGAAAGGCTCCTTGGATAGCCGTCTCCATATCCGACAGGTATTGTGGCGATCACTGTCTCCTTGTCAGTGACAAAGGTTCCTCCGTAGCTTACAGGCGTTCCCGCGGGAACTTTCTTGACCATGACCACGTGGCTTATGAGCTCCATCGCAGGCTTTAGGTCAATAATATCCCTTGGCACTTCATCCGACGGCCACATTCCGTACATGGTCACACCGGCTCTTACCATATCCATGGATGACTCCGGAATGGAAATGATGCTTGCGCTGTTTGCGCAGTGCTTTATCGGAATGCGGTATCCGGTCTCGTTCTCGAAATCCGAAAGGAAGCTTCTAAAGACTTCTTCGCTCTTTCTGGCATTGCCAAGATCCCTCTCATCAGCCCTTGCAAAATGGGTAAATATACCCTCTATATGAAGAGAATTCATAAGCCTTATCTGAGTTGCAAGTTCAACGCCGTTTCTATCCGCAGGAAGTCCTATCCTGCTCATTCCGGTGTCGACTGCGAGATGAATGGGGGCAGGGCCTGATATTTCACCCCTTGCGAGCAGTCCCCTGGCGCACTCATCAAGCTCTTTTGCCATGTCCAGCCTGAAAACAGCGGGCCTTATGCCCTCTTTTAGCATCCTCTCATAGGCATAGGGGAAGGTATAGCCAAGGATAAGTATAGGTTTATCTATTCCGGCGTCCCTAAGCTCAAAGGCCTCCTCTGCCGTTGCCGTGGCATAGCCCCATATATAGTCCTTATTCTCAAGAAATCTTCCTATCATGGCCGCGCCGTGTCCGTAGGCATCGGTCTTGATGACAGCCATTATCTTCGTGCCCTCCGGGATATTGGCTCTCATGGAGTCCAAATTGTATTCTATTGCCGCCAGGTCAATCCTTGCGACTACTCTTGAGTACATATCTGTATTACTGTTCATGTCAAAATGTCCTTCTGTTTTATTTTGCGCCTGTTCATTCCAAAACCTCAGGCAGTGCCTCAACAATATCCGATGCCACCATCGAATAGCGGCTGTGAGCACTTGCGGCATAGTCTCCTGCCTTGCCGTGTATATAGACTCCGGCACATGCTATCTGAAAGCCCGTCATATCCATGTGCAAAAGAGCTCCCAAAACTCCCGAGAGCACATCACCCGAGCCCGCGGTTGCCATTCCGTCATTGCCGCTTATATTAATATAAATCTTTTTCTCGTTGCTGTCAGCTACTATAGTCCTGGCGTCCTTGCATACAACCGTGGCATGAAGCCTGTCAGCGAGGTCTTTCGCATAGCTTATGACATTTTCCTTGCACTCGCGCACGCTGCGTTTAAGGAGCCTTGCAAATTCTCCCATATGCGGCGTAAGTATGAGCTTTTTGCCCAGGGCGCCATAGTTTGCGGCCAGCTTCATAAGCTCCTCGTCCTGCGCGATCAGATTAAGAGCATCGGCGTCCATGACAAGACTCTTGTCACAGTATGAAAGCACTGTGCCAAGGAGCTCTTTTCCCTTGCCATCGGTTCCTATTCCCGGTCCGATGACAGCCTGCGTCGACCACTTCATCGCCATCTCAAGTTTATCCAGAACAGGTTCGTAGTCCTCGTATACATCGATCAGAGCCTCAGGCAAAAGAGCTTTCACCACCTCAGCGTTCTCGCAGGCAGTAAACACCCTGACCATCCCGGCTCCTGACCTCAGACACGCCGACGCGGCAAGAACTGCCGCTCCGCTGATGTTCATAGATCCTGCAATTATGAGCACTTTGCCGTTGCTCCCCTTATTGGAGTCTCTTTTTCTGGGTGTCAGAAGGTCAGTGGCATCTCCATCATAGAATATCGCCCCGGGCTCCCGTCCCAGGAAGCTCTCACTGGTGATCCCCGCATCCTTAACCAGAAGCTTCCCGCAGTATTCGCACCCCGGGTATAAGATATGACCGAGCTTGACCTGATTAAAGGTCACCGTCACGTCAGCGCTCACAGCATCACCCATAATCGCGCCGGTGTCTGTGTTCACTCCTGATGGCATGTCTATTGATACTACAAAAAGGTCCTCCTTGCGAAGCTGTTTGCTTTCATTAATAAACCTGATGGCACTCTGGCAGTCTCCCATAACATTCCTTGAAAGACCTATGCCAAATAGACCGTCAACGATAATATCATATTCATAGGCTCTGTCAGAGCTGCACGCCCCCGGAAAAGTATTCTCAACAATCCCGTATTTTTCTGATATAGCCAGCTGTTTCAGCAAAAGGTCACTGCATCTTGTCATATCCCCGACGACACATACACTGACAATATAGCCCCTCTGCGCAAGAAGTCTCCCGGTGCATACCGCATCGCCTCCGTTGTTGCCAACTCCGGACATGACAAGTACCCTGTATTTGCGTTCTACCCCTCTACCTGCTGTCCACTCGTCCACGGTGTCTGCCACCGCAAGGGACGCCCTTTCCATAAGAACTGCCGTATCAACTCCGAAGTGTTCAGAGGTATTCCTGTCATACAACTTCATTTCCCTGCTGCTTACCGCGTATTTCATAACAATCCTCCCATCATCATAATTCACCTGACACCTCTCTTCCCATCCAGTGTATTTCCTGATATGGAAAAGGCTGCCCTAAAGCAGCCTGTGACTTACAATATTTATCGGTTATTCCACATATTCGTCCTCATCACCCTCAAGGGGACGTCTGATGGGATGCCTTCTGTCAGGATCATATTTCATGTCAAAAATATCGATGACCTCCGGCCCGAATATCTGATGCATGTAGGAATAGAGATTGTAGTTCTCCATCTCTGCCTCCTGAAGGCGTATCACATTCTTTTTAAGCTCTACCCTTACCTGGCTAATCCACTCATCGAGCCCCTTGATATAGGCCGTATTCTCATGAAGTACTTCATAACAGGCATTCATGGTCTCAACCATGAGTTTGTAGTCGACATCATATATCTGTCTTGAGAGATCGAGGAGCTCATCCTCACTTCCTGCGAGCTTGTCATTGCACTCACCGATCAGCCTTGTTCTCTCAGAAATCTCTTTCTCGATACCGGGAGCATTACCAAGCTTGTTGGCCTTGTCCCTCAGAGGCACAATTTCTGAAAGAAGCGTCTTCTTGAGCTTCTTGATCTTCTTGGTCTCCGTGCGGATCCTGCCATCCCTCTCAACCAGTGCATTTAGTTCTTCCGCCAGAGCTTCTATCTCCGGCGTCATCTCTGTCTGCGTAAACAGCTGATGCCATTTGTCATCAAGCGTCAGGATCGGTATACTCTTTCCCTCGAGCGCAGACATATACACTTGCGTATCTTTAGCCATCAGATTCTCTCTTTATGATTTCAGTGTTTTTTCATACCTGTCTATATTATACGACAGTTTCATCAAACTGTCAGATAAATGTACATTTTCTACCTGAATATTGTCAGGAACATCAAGATCCACATGGGCAAAATTCCATATTGCCTTGATGCCCGAGTCAATCAGCTTCTGGCTCATCGGCACCGCCTGCTCCTTGGGTATGGTCAGGACCGCGATCTCAATGTTGTTCTGTCTGATGAAGTCCACAACCTCATCCACGGGTCTTACTTCCACGTCCCTGATCCTGGTTCCGAAAAGAGCCGGATTCTTGTCAAAGGCCCCCTTAAAAACAAAGCCTCTTCTGGTAAAATTGGTGTAGCCGGCGATTGCCTGCCCCAGGTGTCCTGCTCCGATGATCACAAGGCTGTGAGTCTTGTCAAGTCCAAGTATCTTGCCTATCTCATCATAGAGATAATTGACATTGTATCCATAACCCTGCTGCCCGAATCCACCGAAGTTGTTGAAGTCCTGCCTGATCTGAGAAGCAGTGACCTTCATGATATCGCTGAGTTCCTGTGAAGAAATCCTCTCCACTCCCCGCTCTTTTAGATCTCCGAGATATCTGAAATATCTTGGAAGTCTGCTGATTACCGCCTGAGAAATATCCTTATCTGACATACTAAATCTCCGCATAAATTATGTAGATGCTGTTTACCTTCCAGCGCCTGTCCCAAGAAAATCCAGGAGCGCATTACAATAATTATAATTGTACGTTAAATAAATGTCAATGAACCCGATAGTCCCAAAAGTGCCCCTAACCATGCGGGTTTCAGGCTAGGGGCACGCTATTTTCAGCATCGTTACTCAGCATAAAAAACAGTATCTTTTCCATTAAAAATCCGGGTCATGTTCTGAAATAGCTGATCGCATCCTGCATGTTCGTAGCCAGCTCCTGCAGCTTGTCCGCTGACTCAGTTATCATGGCAAATGTTGCGTTAAGCTCCTGCATGGAAGCATTGGTCTCCTGTGTCGACGCCGCATTCTCCTCAGAAATGGCTGACAGATCCGATATGATCTCAACCAGCTTGTCCTTGGCGTTGTTGAGCTGACCGATATGTGCCGCGATGTTGTCGGTACTGCTGGATACGTTGACCACATTATCAGCCATGTTCTGCATGTTGCTCTTGGTATCATCAAGCTGCTCAGCCTGCTGGTCAAAGTTGGCGTTGAGCTTCTGCATTACCTCAACGGAGGCCTCTGAGTCAGCAACCAGTTTCTCAACAATCTTTTTGATCTCTTCAGCAGAGTTGCTGCTCTGAACTGCAAGCTGTCCGATCTCTGTAGCAACAACCGCAAAGCCCTTGCCGGCATCTCCTGCTCTTGCCGCCTCAATGCTTGCGTTAAGTGAGAGCAGGTTCGTCTGTGACGCGATTTCCGTGATTGCCTGTGAGAACTTCGATATCTCTTTTGCCGACTCATTGGTAGAATCTATTGTCTGACCGATCTCACGCACAGATGACTGAACCTCGCTGCTCTGTTCGATCAGCTTGTTAAGGGCTTCCATTGCTGCTTCACAGGAGGTCTTCATCTCATTCGCAAATGCATTGAGCTCCTCTACGTTATCCGATACTTCCTCGATGTCACGTCCGATGCTCTGGGTATTTCCTGCGGCGCTTTCAACACTCTCAGCCTGGGTAACAGCGCCCTTTGAGATCTCATCAACGGCTTCGCTAACCTGGCTTGATGCAGTAGATGCCTGGCTTGCGGATTCAGAAAGCTCAGACCCTGATCGCTTGAGTTCGCTGGACATATCCATTGTTGTTTTTATTACTTCACCCAGCTTGTTGCTAAGTTTTTGCGCGCCGTCTGCAAGAAGACCTATCTCATCGTTTCTTGCAACCGAGCTCTGATCAATATTGAGTTTGAGCTCGCCCTTGGAGAGCTGCGCAAGTTCATCGGCGATCGCTCTCATCTTAATAGATGTCTTATTCGCTACAACTACTCCGACAACAGAAAGTATTGCCGCCAGCACAACTGAGATCAGCACCATTCCAAGAACTATTCTTCTGATCGCTGCCGCTACCGAATCTGACTCTCTTCCTGAAAAGACCATTCCTACAACTGATCCGTCAGAATTATACATAGGCGCATAGTAGCAGTAATATGACTCGACAACACCTGCGGGAATTGTTTTGACATTGTATTCCTGCTTGTTCTGGATTACGGCGTTGGCAACTTTGTCCGATATATCATATCCGACAGCCTTATTGCCCGAGGAATCGCGAAGCGTAGTGATCACCCGCTTCCTGCCATAAAATAGCGAGTACTCTATGCCGGTCTTGGATTTGAGCTCATCCATGATCTCCTCATATTCTGCCATGATGTTCTCTTCGCCCTTGTAGAGGTCAGTGCCATCATAAGACCAGTCACCATCCCATACAGAGCTCATCTCACTGGCAAGCTGTTCAACAGCCACCTTCAGCTCCTCATTGACCATATCGTTGTAGGTGTTGTTGATCTCTACAGCGCTGATGACAGTGAGTACGGCTGATATACCAATAATAGCCGCAACCGATGCAATGATCAGTTTCTGGACAAGTTTTCCGTTTTTTTCTTTTGTTTCCATATTTACCCCTCCATGAGTGTTCCGGCAGTCAAAAGCCAACAAATTGACGCCATTTCTATACACAATTATACCCAATATATCGTCAAGTAATTATTTATTATTTATAAATTTTTGATAAAAATAACTCGTGATATAATTTATAACCTTCGGGATTTACTTTTTACTCAAAATGCCCTATGATGGTTAGGTTCTAAAACACTCTTGCGAGGCTACAAAGCTAATATGAATTCAACTCTTATGATATTTATTGAGAATATCGGTATTATTGCATTTGCCATATCAGGCGCGGTTGTTGCCGGCAGGAAGGATATGGACATATTCGGGATAAACCTTCTCGCCCTGGTCACCGCTACGGGAGGCGGACTTATAAGGGATATAATCATCAACAAGATTCCTCCCGCCATGTTTGTAAATCCCGCCTACACGATAATATCCCTGATCACTGCCAACATCGCCTTTGTCATAATGTATCTCAAGAAGCCGATGCCCAAATCGGTGACGCCTTTTTATGACACTCTTCTCTTCTGGCTTGATACGCTCGGTCTTGCAGCCTTTACTGTCGATGGAGCTTTCACGGGTATACAGGCAGGATACTCCGACAATCTGTTCCTTGTTGCATTTCTCGGGATAGTCACCGGAATCGGCGGCGGAATGATAAGAGATGTCCTTGCAGACAAAATACCTGCGGTACTTATCAAGCATGTATATGCCATCGCATGTATCGCAGGTTCGATAGTTTACGTCAATCTCTGGAAATATACAGGGAATGAGGTTCTAAGTTCAATTACGGGTTTTCTTACAATTGTGATCTTAAGGTTCCTCGCCATGCACTTTAAATGGAATCTTCCAACGGTCCACCTTAAGAGCTAAGGAGCCTGCCTTCTTAAGAAGTAATATCCTTGTAGCACTCAGGCCGTCTGTCACGGAACAATCCCCAGGACAGCCGGTTTTGTCTTATCGCTTCAAAGTCATACTCTGCGCAGATGATTTCCTCGAGATCCTCTGACGCCCTCGAGAGAACTTCTCCCGTCTCATCTGTCAAAAAGCTTGTCCCATAGAACCTGAGTGATGATTTCTGGAAACCATTCTCCTTACAGGGTTCTGTTTTCTCGGTACCGATGCGGTTCGCCGCGGCCACGGGAACAATATTGGCAGCTGCATGTCCCTGCATAGTGCGCATCCAGTGCCCCTGGCTGTCCACCTCAAGGATCGGTTCAGAACCAATTGCTGTCGGATAAAGAATTATGTCTGCGCCAAGAAGCGCCAGGCTCCTTGCAGTCTCAGGAAACCACTGATCCCAGCAGATTCCCACTCCGACATTGCCGTATTTGGTCTTGAACACCTTAAACCCGGTATTCCCCGGTGTAAAGTAGAACTTCTCCTGATAAAAATGATCGTCTGGTATATGGGTTTTCCTGTAGATGCCCAGTATCTCACCGTCGGCATCTATCACAACAACCGAGTTGTACAGGACATTGCCGTCCCTTTCAAATATGCTGATCGGCATGACTATGTCAAGCTCGTTGCAGATCTTCTGAAAATGCCTTACCGCAGGGTTCTCCCTTGCAGGAAGCGCCAGATCATAGTAGTCGTATCTTCTCTCCTGGCAGAAATACTTTCTCTCGAACAGCTCAGACAAAAGAACTATATTTGCGCCCTTAAAATCCGCGTCCCTTACGAGTTTCTCTGCCTTAGCGATATTTCTTTTTACCTGCTCTTCATCAGTTGCTGCATACTCTCCGCAGGCAAACTGAATGCATGCAACCTTAACCGTATTTCCCATAGTTTCACCTGTCAATGTCTTATCTTTAGCGGATTCACCCCGGAATCTGCTGTGTTACGCAGTGGATATTGCCTCCACCAAGCAGTATTGCCCCAGCATCGATCCCTATTATCTGCCTGTCAGGGCAAAGCTCTTTTAGTATACTGAGCGCCCTCTTATCACTTTCTGCATTGTCTCCTCCAAACTGCGGAACCAGCGCTGCTCCGTTTACAAAATAAAAATTCACATAGCTGGCAGCGAGCCTTTCGCCTTCCTCTCTTGTGTCCTCTCCCTCTTCAAATTCGTAGTTTGCAAGATCCTTGCCGGTCACAAGAACAGGGTGCGAAGGTATCGGGAGCTTATGCACGATAAGCTTCCTTCCCTTTGCGTCGGTCTCGCCTTCAAGATACTCAAGGTCTGCCATGCTCATCTCATACTGCGGATCCGATTCATCATCAGTCCAGGCAAGAACGACTTCACCGGGTCTTATAAAGGCACACACGTTGTCCACGTGCTCATTGGTCTCATCGTTGTAGATCCCTCTCGGGAGCCAGAGAACCTTCCTGGCTCCAAGGTAATCAAGGAGCATCTGCTCTATCTGGTTCTTATCAAGATCAGGATTTCTTCCCTTACTAAGAAGGCAGCTCTGTGTGACAAGAACTGTTCCCTCGCCGTCGCTGTGGATGGATCCACCCTCAAGTACAAAAGGTGCGGCGTCATAGAAATCATACCCGGCAGCCCTGCAGAATAGTGAGGCAACCCTGTCATCCCTCTCCCAGTTTGCATATAGTCCGTCGAAGTCTCCTCCCCAGGCATTAAAGCTCCAGTTGATCCCCCTTATACTGCCCTTACCATCAGTGACGAAGGTTGGTCCCACATCCCTGGCCCAGGCATCATCAGATCCCATCTCTATGATCCTTAGCCTGTTGCGGGCTCTCTGTCTTTCTACCACGCAGTCAGACATCCCAAAAAGAAGTTCATCGGTAAAAGTCCTTGCCTCAAGAAGGTACTCTCTGTCAACAAGTAAAAAGAGCTTCTCTCTCTTAAGTATTTCTTTATATATTTCTCCAAAAGCTTCAAGGGCTGACGATCTGTCTTTGCCCCAGCTCCCCGGCCTCGTGGGATATAACATTATCGTCCCGTCGTGCGGGGAGTACTCAGCCGGCATATAAAAACCATCATCCGCCGGTCTTGTTGTAGTGATCATCTCCATAATTACAATCTCGATTTGAAGTCCCCGTAGCCGAATCTCTTAAGTATCTCCACCTCTCCATCGGGGTGAAGGATGTCGATATCGGGGAGCTGCATTCCATTAAAGGTATTGTTCTTGACCATGCTGTATATCGCCATGTCCTCAAAGACAAGCCTGTCACCTATCTTCTTCTCTTCCTCGAAGCTGTAGTCTCCAATGATGTCGCCCGCAAGACAGGTCCTGGAGGAGAGCCTGTAGGTGTAGTTCATCTCTCCGGGCTCATCCGAGTCCTTAAGAGGTGGTCTGTAGGGCATCTCTATTACGTCCGGCATATGGCAGGAAGCCGAAGTATCAAGCACAAGCACGGGCATCCTGTCCGTCTCAACCACATCCATCACGGATGCGACAAGATATCCCGCATCAAGTGCGATCGCCTCACCGGGCTCAAGGTAAACATCGATTGCGTACTTGTCCCTTATATAGCAAATGAGCTTGATCAGAGCCTCCCTGTCATAATCAGCCCTGGTTATGTGATGTCCGCCTCCGAGGTTTATCCATTTTATGGTTCCTCTTATGCTGTCAATCCCTAACTCGGCATCAAGGTCTTCAGTCTCAACGGGCATATTGTCAAGGGCGACATTCTCATCATGTTCGTCGTTGTCCATGTCCTCAAATCCAAAGCCCCTGAATACATAGCTGTCATAGTCATCCATTATCCTCGGCTTAGGGAAAAACCTGTGAAAGTCCTTCTCAACTTTAAGGAAAGTATCTTCAAGAGGTTCAAATCCCTGCTCGCAGAGGTTGTGAAAGTGAATTCCCACAACGCCTTCAGGAAGCGTATCCGGCATATTTTCATTTCTGATACCGAGCCTTGATCCCGGAGCGCAGGGATCATAGATCTCGTGAGCGTCCTCTGTGCTGAAATCAGGGTTTACCCTGATACCTACAGAAGTCCTGCCCTCTGCTACATATTTTTCCCACACCGGTCTGTGATGCTCAAGCTGCGATAGTGAATTAAATACGATATGGTCGCAGATGCTGCAGATCTCTTCCATCTCGTCATCCTTGAAAGCCGGTTCAAACACATGGTTTTCCCTGCCCTCTCCGTTAAACCTGAACTCTTCGTGAGCAAGTTTGGCCTCGTAAATCCCTGACGCAGCGGTGCCGGTCAGATACCTTGCTATAAGCGGGTAAGTCTGATAAGTCGAATATGCCTTCTGGGCCAGAAGTATCTTACCACCCGATCTGTCCTCGATTTCCTTAAGTATCTCAAGGTTCTCAATCAGTTTTTTCTCATCTATGACGTATGCAGGCGTCGGTATCTCATTAAATCTCATAAAAATCCCCTTGAATTATTTTTTCCGGATCACCGGTCTGTTTTTGCGCTGCAACGGTTTACTCAACTTCAGCAGGGTTCTCTTTTACAACCCATGGAAGGCCGTATTCGCTTAGCATCTCCATATACGGATCCGGATCAAACTCATCAGTGGTGTAGACACCGGGCTTTTTCCAGTCGCCCTTAAGCACAAGCGCGGTTCCGATCATTGCAGGAACACCTGTAGTATAGCTTATGGCCTGGCTTCCAAGCTCTTTGTAGCACTCCTGGTGATCGCAGACATTGTAGATATAGATCACTCTCTCCTTGCCGTCCTTAACACCACGGAAAATACATCCGATGTTGGTCTTACCTACAGTTCTGGGTCCAAGGCTTGCAGGATCGGGAAGAAGTGCCTTGAGGAACTGGATGGGAACAATGTCTTTACCCTCGAATTTAACAGGTGTTGTTGAGAGCATTCCCACATCTTCAAGACATCTCATGTGGTCAAGGTAGCTCTGTCCAAAGGTCATAAAGAATCTGATCCTCTTAACCTCAGGGAAGTTCCTTCCAAGGGCCTCTATCTCCTCATGGTGAAGAAGGTACATATCCTTCTGTCCAACCTCAGGGAAGTCATACTCTCTCT
>CAMNEA010000016.1 GCA_946536145.1 uncultured Butyrivibrio sp. | reverse complement strand
TTATTAAGTTTTAAAAATCGGGGACAGGGGAGTCACCTTATCTAAATGACATTGGTAACGTCCCCATTGACTCATTTCTTTATTATCTGCTCAGCTTACTCTCTCTATAAATGATGTCCGTCCTTGCAGGACCGTTGCTGACCATTGTTATAGGATAACCTATCTTTTCTTCTATAAACTCGATATACTTCCTGCAGTTCTCAGGGAGCTCGTCGTAGTTCTTGATGCCCCTGATATCGCATTTCCATCCCGGAAGTGTCTCAAATACCGGTTTCGCCTTATCAAGAAGGTGTGTCACAGGAAATTCTGTAGTAACTTCGCCGTCTATGTCATAGCCGACGCAAACAGGTATCTCATCCAGGTAGCCGAGTACGTCAAGAACGGTGAAGGCTACGTCGGTTGTACCCTGGAGTCTGCATCCGTATTTGCTTGCCACGCAGTCATACCAGCCAACTCTCCTCGGACGACCTGTTGTTGCTCCGTACTCGCCGCCGTCACCTCCGCGTCTTCTGAGTTCCTCTGCTTCATCACCGAAGAGCTCTGATACAAATGCTCCTGCTCCTACTGCAGAAGAGTATGCCTTGGAGACGGTTACGATCTGCTTGATCTCATAAGGCGGGATACCTGCTCCAATTGCGCCGTAAGCGGCAAGAGGAGATGAACTTGTGACCATCGGGTAGATGCCGTGATCGGGATCCTTCATGGTTCCGAGCTGACCCTCAAGAAGGATTGTCTTGCCCTCCTTAATAGCATTGTCGAGATACAGCGATACGTTTCCGATATAGTCCCTTACCTGCTCTCTCCACTCCACGATCTGGTCAAAGAGCGCTGCTCTGTCAATCGGATCTGCGTGATAGAGATTGACGAGAAGAACATCCTTTATATCGGCAATCCTGTCTATCTTTTCTTTTATGATCTCATCGTCCTGGTAGAATTCGTTTATCTGCCAGCCTATTTTGGCGAACTTGTCTGAGTAGAAGGGCGCTATTCCCGACTTGGTTGAGCCAAAGCTCTTTCCTGCAAGTCTTGCCTCCTCAAGTGTGTCAAAGAGAACATGATAGGGCATCATGACCTGTACCCTGTCGGATATCATGATCTGCGGAGCGGGAACTCCCTTGGACGTAACTTCATTAAGCTCGTTCATGAATTTGGTTATATCAAATGCCACACCGTTTCCGATGATGTTCATGATGTTCTGGTGGAAACCCCCCGATGGCATTGTGTGTAACGCAAATTTTCCGTATTGATTAACTATAGTGTGTCCTGCATTAGCACCTCCCTGGAACCTGATGACAACATCTGCCTGATCCGCAAGAGTGTCTGTGATCTTTCCTTTTCCCTCGTCGCCCCAGTTGGCGCCTACAACAGCTTTTACCATATTACCCTCCTGTGAAAATACAATCTTTACATAGGTAATATACAATAATGATTATCATAAGTAAAAGCTTTATTTTTATAAGTAACTCAAAAAAATGATAATTTATCGAAATTTTATATAAATTTATACAACTTTTTGACATTTTAGTCCGAATATCTAATAAAATATAAGATACAGGTATTGTTGTTTGTTCTTTTATTCAGACTTGAGGACAAGTCGAGGAGGTCTCTATGGCAGGAACTGGATCAAATGAATTTGCCCAGGGCAGTTTCAAAAAAATGTCTGTGAATGATAAGTTTAAAAATGTTTTTGGAAAGTTCAGGTTTAATCTCATCGTAATCTTTGTGGTTATTATCCTGATCGATGTGATTGCTCTTTTCAATCTGTATAGCATTTATGCAAGATTCTATGAGCAGAATACCCAGCAGGGCGAGATCAGGATCACGATCCAGGCTCTTGCGAAGTATTATCTGTGGGCGATGAATGCCGATGATCCGGCAGACAGGCAGGAGCAGCTAAACGGTGCCTATGAGAAGATACAGGAGATGAATGACGGACTCGGAACTCTCAGCAAGGTATACAGTGGCGATCTCTCAACTGCCTATGCTCATGTAAAAGACATTGACAAAGCTGATGATACCCTCGTATCCATGTTTGATTCCGGAGCATCACATGAAGAGATATATGCCTATTATGTAGGAAACGTTAATGAGGCTATAAAGGTTGTTGTAAAGGATTTTAAAGAGATAGGAATCCAGGCAAAGAGCGAAGCCAAGAGAGCCTATACGATCTCAATGATAACGGTTATCGCCATAACGGCAATCGCGCTTCTTATCGTAATTTACGCGCTGATCTATCTGCAGAAGGCCAGAAAGGCGCTGACAGACAGCATACTCGGTCCCATCGAAGCAATTTCAGGTGCTGCCGGAGATATGGCAAAGGGTAAGCTCGAAGTATCGATCGAGACCGATTCCGAGGATGAGCTTGGACAGCTGGCAGAGGATCTGCGGAAGTCAACCAATGTGATTGGGAATATTGTAAAAGACATTGATGAGACTCTTAAGAAAATGTCTGCCGGCGATTTCTCTTCCGGTTCGTCAAATCCTGATATTTATATAGGAGATTACGAAGCTATCAGCAATGCGCTTACAGATATTTCAGAAAACCTCTCCAGCACTCTTCTTGAAGTCAGAAATTCTTCGTCACAGGTATCCCAGGGAGCAAGCAATATGTCTCAGGGAGCAACGGATCTGGCAGAGGGTGCTACCGATCAGGCAGCAGCTGTACAGGAACTGACGGCATCTGTGAACTCCATTACGGATCAGACAAGACAGCTTGCTGAAGTGGCTGAGAGGAGCAAAGGAATGGCAACCTCAGTAAGGGACAACGCAGAGACGTCAGCAAGGAAGATGCATCTTGTGACAGATGCGATGACCAGGATAACCGAGGCATCGGCTGAAATTGAGCAGGTTACCAATTCCATCGAGGCTATCGCCAAGCAGACATCGCTGCTGGCTCTCAATGCTTCAATTGAGGCTGCAAGAGCAGGTGAGACCGGCAAGGGATTTGCGGTTGTAGCTGACCAGATCGGTAAGCTCGCCGATCAGAGTTCTGAAGCTGCCAAGAATACTCATCAGCTCATAGCTGACACAATGGATGAGATTAAAAACGGCAACTCGGTTGTTGCAGAGACCACAGAGGCACTCGATGCGATGAGAGCCAGCGTTGAGGAGATAACCGAGATGATAATCGAGACCGGCGACCTTGCAGGTCAGCAGGCTCAGAGCATGGAGGAGATCGACAAGGGAATTGAGATGATCTCCAACGTTGTTCAGAGCAACTCCGCAACTGCGCAGGAGTCGAGCGCTGTATCTGTAGAACTGTCAGAACAGTCAGAGAGTCTGAACCAGCTTATCAGTCAGTTTACGATAAATGGATAAATAATGCTTACCTAAAGCCTTCCGCGTACGGCATGCTCCTGCGCAGGGGGCTTTTTTATTTCATAGGAAATTCCTCTGAATTTCCTATGAAACAAAAAACGCTCCGCTATAGATGCGCACTCGCGCGTATGGTATAAGTTGCATAAATGCAACCGCGCTCGGCGCGAGCATGTTGCGAGCAACATGCTTTTTTATTTAATAGGAAATTCCTCCGCAAATCATACACCATTATTGCATGAAACAGGTGTGTAGTGTATTATGTAGTGTTGTTAAAAACAGTAGTAGCGAATATAAATGGAGCGGATTAAAATGAATCATGAAGAAATAAAAACGCCTGTGTATAAGAGAGTTCTTGCGATAATAGGAATTGTCATTCTTGTGGGCATGTACATTGTGCTTCTGTTTGAGGCGCTGACAGGTTCGCCTGACACCTACAATGTGTTTATAGGATGTGTGACGGCTACGATTGCCGTGCCGATCTTGTTATGGCTTCTCATCTGGTCTATTGGGGCACTTACAGGAAGGCATACGGTTGCATCGCTTGATGCCATGAGCAGCAATAAAAGACATGATAAATACGGGAACGTGATACCTGATTCAGAGATCGATACAGTGGTATTTGATATAGGAAATGTCCTTGTGGATTTTGCTTGGGATAAATTTCTTGAGGACAAGGGCTATGACAAGCCTATGAGAGAGCGGATGGCCAAGGCTACAGTCTTTAGTGAGGACTGGAACGAGTATGATATAGGCAATCTTACAAATGATGAGATTGTTGACAGGTTTGTAGAAAATGATCCCGGTATTGAAAAAGAGCTAAGGAATGCGTTTTCTGATCTTAAGGATATCGTTACCAGGAGAGAGAGGACAATTCCCTGGATAAATGCGCTCAAGCGCAGCGGCTATAAGGTTCTTGTGCTGTCAAACTTCAGCAGGCAGGCAGTTGAGGGATGCAGCGACGCCATGAGCTTTCTTGATTACGTTGATGGTGGTATACTCAGTTACAGGGATCATGTCATAAAGCCGGATCATGCAATATACAGGCTTCTTATGGAGAGGTATGACCTTGCCCCAAAGAAGACGGTATTCATAGATGACACGCCAAGGAACATCGATGTTGCCATAGAACTCGGCTGGCATGGCATTGTCTTTAAGAGTTATGAGCAGGTAGAAAAGGAACTGCATGATCTTAATGTAAGATATTGAAGCAGTAAGGATGGGGCAAATGTGATGCCCGGTATGATCAACAGGATTTTGGAGGAGAGTAAGCTATGAAAAATTGTCCAAATTGCGGAGCACCTATAGCAGATAACAATTCCTTTTGCGGAAACTGCGGAACAAAAGTGGAAGTCTCGGAAAATGTGACCTTCCGGGATCCGATAAAGGGATTCAATCCCGACCAGGCGCAGGGAACCGTGCCGCTTATGCAGGCTGATAATACACAGCCTCTGCGCACTAATAACGTACAGCAGATGCAGTATCAGGATCCTGCGCAGATGCAGTATCAACAGGGCGTACCTGCTTTTGCACCGCAGCATATGTATCAGCAGCCTTATAATACAGCCCCGCATCCTCAGCAGGGACTGATCACCGGTATAAAGGTATTTATGATCCTGGCATGCGTTTTTTCATTATTTTTGATAGTGCCTCTTTTTTGGATGATCCCCATGACTGTTGTATCGTGGAAAAAGATGGATCAGAGGCAGCCGCTGGGACTTGCTTTTAAGATTTGTACACTTCTTTTTGTAGGCATTATTCCCGGCATCATGATGCTGGCGCTTAATGACGACATGTATAATTATCAGCAGTATTAAACCTGTGGCGTTTCCCTAGACATCATTTGCTGTAATTGCTATAATGTTTTGTAACTTTGATTTCCTGTAATTTTTGACTAAAGGGAAGGAGTGCCTCTTCAATGGGATTTGATGACAATGACGGAAATATCAATGAGAACAGTGTTGAGGATATTGTTGCAAGATATCGCCCGGAGCTCGATAAGATAACACCTTATCTTGGGTGGCTTAAGGAAAATGTCAAGACTGATGTGTCGACGAAGTATTCCAACAGCGATCTTAAGTCCATTCCTTTTCCTGTTTACAATTCCAATCTGCTTGCTTTTGTAAAGGCATGTCAGACAACCAATCTTCTGGATCGCAACTATGTATATGTATACTCAAGGAACAGGATCGCGAATTTCAAGGACGAGCTTCTCTTTATATCAGATGCTCAGATCACTGATATGGATGACCTTGCGGGGATTCTTTCCAAGTATATTCTATCAGGTATGACCAAGGGCTCTGTGTGGGCCGAGGGCGTGTACAGCGGTGTCCTCTACAGTGTGGTCAAGAAGATGGATGATCTTGTGAAATTCTGGGGAAGCGAAGCAAGAATGTGACAGGGAGTGTTTCTGACTAAAGTATTCTGATAAGTGATAACAACGGGGGATAAATGGGAGAAAAATCGGTCCAAAAGAGAAAGTACATTCTAAAAAAAGCCAGGGAGGTCTTTGCTGAGAAGGGCTTCAAGGATGTGACAATGAAGGATGTGGTTGACGCCTGCGATATAAGCCGCGGGGGTCTTTATCTCTATTTCGCCAGCACACAGGAGCTGTTTCTTGCGGTTCTCAAAGAGGAGATCGATGAGGACGATGAAGAAGCGGTGGTGGCGGCTCTCTCGGGCGATGCTTCCGCCGGGGATATGCTTGCTCTTTTCCTCAAGGAGCAGAAAAAGAATATCCTTCGCATGAAGAACAATCTCACTGTTGCCACCTATGAGTATTTTTCAATGTATAAGGTGACCGGCAATGACAATCCGCTCAAGGTTGAGTTTGATACTGCGGTGCGGATCATTGAGAAGCTTATAGAGAACGGCGTTTCCGGCGGCGAGTTTTATTGTGAGGATCCACTTGGATGTGCTCGCAATCTTATGTACGTGGTGGAAGGGCTCAAGGTTGCGTCAAGGACTATCGGCGTTACCGAAGAGGCAATAGACCGGGAACTGATGTATGTATTAGAGGGATTAGTGCCCGATGAATTAAATAATTAATTGATTACAAAAGTGCTTAAGTTTTTACCTAAGCACTTTTTTCAAAAATAAAAATAAAGAGGAGAGAATATGAGCACAGTAAGAAGAGTCTATGTAGAAAAGAAGAAGCCCTTTGCTGTAAAGGCCGGGGAGCTTAAGTCCGAGATCGCAGGTTACCTTGGGATCAGCAGCGTAAAAGAGGTTCGCATGTTCATAAGGTATGATGTGGAAAACGTATCTGATGAGGTGTTTGAAAAGGCGCTGACCACAGTCTTTTCCGAGCCTCCCGTTGACATACTTTACAGAGAAACGCTAAAGGTACCTGATGGCGCGAGAGTGTTCAGTATAGAAGCTCTGCCCGGACAGTTTGACCAGAGGGCGGATTCAGCTGAGCAGTGTGTGCGTTTCATAAAGGGAGATGAAAACCCTGTCATCAAGACTGCAGTTACATATATGCTGATCGGTGATGTCACAGACGAGGAGCTGTCAAGGATCCAGGGCTACACCATGAACCCGGTGGATTCAAGGATTGCGGATGACGATAAGCCCAAGACTCTTCTGACTGATTATGAGGAGCCACAGGACGTAGAGGTTTTTGACGGCTTTAAGGATATGTCCGGGGAGCAGCTGAAAGAGCTCTATGAATCCCTTGGACTTGCTATGACCTTCAATGACTTTAAGTGGATACAACAGTATTTCGCAGGGGATGAGCATCGCGACCCCACTATGACAGAGATAAGGGTTCTTGACACATACTGGTCAGACCACTGCAGACATACAACCTTCGGTACCGAGCTGACGGAAGTATCCTTTGAGGATGGCTTCTACAGGGCTCCTATTGAGGGCGCCTACAGCGATTATCTCGCCGCAAGGGATGACCTTTATAAGAGTGAGGATAAAAAGAAAGAGAAGTTCATATCCCTTATGGATATAGCCCTGATGGGGATGAAGAAATTAAAGGCGGACGGGAAACTCACAGATATGGAAGAGTCTGAGGAGAACAATGCCTGCACAGTTGTTGTGCCCGTTGAAGTTGACTATGGAAAGGGTCCGGAAACCGAGAACTGGCTTGTGTTCTTTAAAAATGAGACACACAACCATCCCACGGAGATTGAGCCCTTTGGTGGTGCCGCTACCTGTCTTGGCGGTGCCATAAGAGATCCTCTTTCCGGAAGAGGCTACGTTTATCAGGCGATGCGCGTAACCGGCGCTGCAGATCCTACAGTTCCCGTGTCTGAGACCTTAAAGGACAAGCTCTCACAGAAAAAACTCGTAAGAGGCGCAGCTTCCGGCTATTCATCCTATGGCAATCAGATCGGACTTGCAACCGGATATGTAAAAGAGATCTACCATCCCGGCTACGTTGCTAAGAGGATGGAGATAGGCGCGGTTATGGGTGCGGCTCCTCAGGAGCATGTCATCAGGCAGAGCGCCGATCCGGGAGATATCATAATCCTCCTTGGCGGACGCACAGGAAGAGATGGCTGCGGCGGAGCAACAGGATCCTCCAAGGCGCATGACTCCAAGTCGCTGACAAGCTGCGGCGCTGAGGTTCAGAAGGGAAATGCTCCAACTGAGAGAAAACTTCAGAGACTCTTCAGAAGACCTGAAGTCAGCGAGATAATCAAGAAGTGCAACGATTTCGGTGCGGGCGGCGTATCCGTTGCTATAGGCGAGCTTGCGCCGGGGCTTGATATAAATCTTGACCTGGTTCCCAAGAAGTATGCGGGACTTGACGGAACAGAGCTTGCAATCTCGGAGTCCCAGGAGAGAATGGCAGTTGTGGTTGATCCTGCAAATGCTGAAAAATTCCTTGAATTTGCTGCGCAGGAGAATCTTGAGGCGGTCAAGGTTGCGGTTGTGACCAGCGATCCGAGACTTGTTCTGAAATGGAGAGGCAAGAAGATCGTCGATATCAAGAGATCCTTCCTTGACACAAACGGCGCGCACCAGGAGACAAAGGTGAGCGTTGAGATGCCGGCAAAAGAGGACAACTATCTTAATAAGATCGCGTCAAAGGGCGCGGAAAAAGCTCTTTTGAATAATGATGCCAAGGCTGCATGGCTTGCAGAGCTTGCTGATCTCAATGTGTGCTCACAAAAGGGCCTTGTTGAGATGTTCGACTCATCGATCGGCGCCGGTTCTGTTATGATGCCTTACGGCGGAAAATACCAGCTCTCTGAGACCCAGACCATGATAGCCAAACTTCCGGTGCTCGGCGGAAAGACCGATACTGTTACGATGATGAGCTACGGCTTTGATCCGTTCCTCTCAAGCTGGAGCCCCTATCACGGAGCTGCCTATGCTGTAACCGAGTCGGTGGCAAGGATTGTGGCATCAGGCGGAGACTTCAGGAATCTGCATTTCACCTTCCAGGAGTACTTCAAGAGAATGACTCAGGATCCGAAGAGATGGAGCCAGCCCTTTACGGCACTTCTTGGCGCATACGAGGCACAGATGAAATTTGGTATCGCATCGATCGGCGGAAAGGATTCCATGTCAGGATCCTTCAACGAGATAAATGTTCCTCCGACACTGGTGTCGTTTGCTGTTGATGTGGCAAAGCTTAAAGATGTTATAACACCTGAGCTCAAGTCTGCCGGTGACAGACTTGTCAGGTTCAGCATAAAGAGAGATGAGTACGACCTTCCGGATTACGACAGCGTTAAAGAGCTGTATGGCAGCATCAAAGATCTGATGAATAAGGGTGTCATAAAGGCAGCCTACGCAGAAGACTGCTACGGTATCTGTGCGGCAGTATCGAGAATGGCCTTCGGTAACGGCCTCGGAGTTAAATTTGCGCAGGATCTTGAGGCAAGAGAGCTCTTTACCAATGATATCGGAGACATCATTGCAGAGACAGATGGCACTGCCCTTGACGATGTTCTTAAAATCGATGGTGCAAGGCTTATCGGAGAAGTTACGGACGACGGCGCATTTACCTTCTGCGGCGTGACAGTTACTACAGGCGAGGCTCTTTCTAGCTGGAAGGGAACACTTGAGAAGGTATTCCCGACAACTGCCTCAGAGGATAAAGAGGCTGTCAGATCAGAGATTTACAGAGCGGACAGCGTGTATGTCTGCAGGCACAAGGTTGCAAAGCCGAGAGTGTTCATACCTGTATTCCCAGGCAGCAACTGTGAGTACGATTCAGCAGCGGCCTTTGAGAGGGCAGGCGCTGATGTGGATATAAGGATCTTCAGGAACAGGGATGCCAAAGATATAGAGGAGTCTGTTGCAGACTTTAAGAAGGCGATTGAAGGTGCCCAGATCATCATGTTCCCCGGCGGATTCTCAGCGGGCGACGAGCCTGACGGAAGCGCCAAGTTCTTTGCTACCGCATTTCAGAATGAGGAGATAAAGGCAGCAGTAGATGACCTTCTGGAAAACAGGGACGGACTTGCTCTTGGTATCTGCAACGGCTTCCAGGCCATGATCAAGCTTGGTCTTGTTCCAAACGGACATGTGACAGGACAGGATGAGAATTCTCCTACGCTGACTTTCAACACAATAAACAGACACATCTCCAAGATGGCATATATTAAGGTGGTATCCAATAATTCACCATGGCTTTTGGGAGCTGAGCCCGGAGCGGTCTACACCAACCCCGCATCCCACGGTGAAGGAAGATTTGTTGCGCCGAAAGAAGTTCTGGACGACCTGTTTGCAAAGGGACAGATCGCAACCCAGTACTGCGACCTTGACGGCAATGTGACCATGGACGATGAGTGGAATATCAACGGCTCCTACATGGCTGTGGAAGGAATCCTCTCACCGGATGGAAGGTGCCTGGGCAAGATGGCTCACTCTGAGAGAAGGGGAGACGGAGTAGCGGTAAACATCTACGGCGAACAGGACCTTAAGATATTTGAGTCGGGCGTAGCATACTTCAAGTGATCGTTTAATATTTACGGAGGAGATTTATGAAAGCATTTTTGATCCTGGAAGACGGCACTGTCTTTGAAGGGAAACACATAGGGGCAGACAAAGATGTTGTCAGTGAGGTGGTTTTTAACACTTCCATGGCCGGATATACCGAGGTGTTCACAGATCCGTCCTACGCCGGACAGGCTGTGTGCATGACATATCCGCTTATCGGCAACTACGGTGTCTGCATAGATGATATGGAATCGGAGAGAATATGGCCTGACGCTGTGATCGTCAGGGAACTTTCAAGGATACCGTCGAATTTCAGATGCGATATGTCTATTCAGGAGTTTTTGGAAAAATTTGAAATTCCGGGAATTGAGGGAATTGATACGAGGGCACTTGTAAGGATACTTCGTGAAAAAGGAACCATGAACGGTTTTCTCACCACCAATCCGAACATTAAATATGAGGATGTGAAGGCAAGACTTGAAGCATACACAACCGGCGATGTGGTATCGAAGGTGTCCTGTAAAGAGAAGTATTTTATAAAAGGCGTAGATGATCTTGCGCAGAACGGACCTGTATCGGGCAGCGCGTCCTTTAACAAAGAGGACTACGAGGCGAGCCTTGCCGGGGATCTGTCCAGGAGGGAAAAGAGACCTTCCATAGTTAAGAAACTCAATGGCAGTGGACTTAACATAGCCCTCCTTGATGTCGGAGCCAAGAGAAATATCGCATCGTCACTTGCTGCAAGAGGCTGTAATGTGACGGTGTATCCCTACAATACAACAGCACAGGAGATACTTCAGGCAAACCCGGATGGCATTATGCTCTCAAACGGACCCGGCGATCCCAAGGACTGTCAGGGAGTGATAGCCCAGATAAAGAAGCTCTATGAGAGCGATGTGCCAATCTTCGCGATCTGCCTGGGGCATCAGCTTATGGCTCTTGCAACGGGAGCTGACACCTACAAGATGAAATATGGCCACAGGGGAGGAAACCACCCGGTAAAAGATCTTGAGACGGGACGTGTGTTCATATCCTCTCAGAACCACGGCTATGTGGTCGATGTGGAAAAGCTTGATAAGAGCATCGCGAAACCTGCTTTTATAAATGTAAACGACGGAACCAATGAGGGGCTTAGCTATGTGGGCAAGAACATCTTTACTGTTCAGTTTCACCCTGAGGCATGCCCGGGGCCGCAGGATACGGGATATCTTTTTGACAGATTCATTGACGGCATAAAGAGCAGCAGGAAAGGAGGAAGGGACTGATGCCCAAAAATAAAGACGTAAACAAAGTGCTTGTCATCGGTTCCGGACCTATAGTAATAGGACAGGCTGCCGAGTTTGACTACGCAGGTACTCAGGCCTGCAGATCCCTTAAGGAAGAGGGAGTGGAGGTTGTACTTGTAAACTCCAATCCCGCCACCATTATGACAGATAAGGATATTGCGGATGCGGTCTATATTGAGCCGCTGACAGTAAGGGTCCTTGAACAGATTATTGAAAAAGAAAAACCTGACTCAATTCTGCCGACCCTTGGAGGTCAGGCGGGGCTTAACCTTGGAATGGAACTTGCTGAGTCGGGATTTTTGAAGGAGCACGGGGTAAAGCTCCTTGGAACCACAGCTGAGACTATAAGAAAGGCCGAGGACCGTCAGGAATTCAAGGATACGATGGAGAGGATAGGCGAGCCCTGCGCAGCTTCCCTTGTGGTACACAACGTGGAAGACGGAGTCGCCTTTGCCGGAAAGATAGGCTATCCTGTGGTGCTTCGCCCGGCATTTACCCTCGGAGGATCCGGCGGCGGAATTGCGCACAACAGACAGGAGTGCGAGGAGATATTAAAAAATGGTCTGAGACTCTCGAGGGCTTCGGAGGTTCTGGTTGAGAGATGCATTTCGGGCTGGAAGGAAATAGAGTACGAGGTAATGAGAGACAGTGCAGGCAACTGCATAACTGTCTGCAATATGGAAAATATCGACCCGGTTGGAGTTCACACCGGAGACTCCATAGTTGTCGCTCCTTCACAGACGCTCTCTGACAAGGAATATCAGATGCTAAGGAGCTCGGCGCTGAATATTATAGATGAGCTTGGGATCACAGGAGGCTGCAATGTGCAGTTTGCGCTGCATCCTACAAGCTTTGAGTACTGTGTGATCGAGGTCAATCCCCGTGTGAGCAGATCCTCAGCTCTCGCAAGTAAGGCAACCGGATATCCTATAGCAAAGGTCGCAGCCAAGATTGCTCTGGGATATACCCTTGATGAGATTAAAAATGCCATTACAGGCAAGACCTACGCGAGTTTTGAACCTGCGCTCGATTACTGCGTTGTGAAGTTCCCGAGACTTCCTTTTGACAAGTTCATCACGGCCAAGAGGACACTTACGACCCAGATGAAGGCCACGGGTGAAGTCATGAGTATCTGCACAAACTTTGAAGGTGCCATGATGAAGGCCATTCGCTCTCTTGAGCAGCACGTGGACTGCCTCACCAGCTATGACTTTTCAGAGCTTGATGAAGATGAACTCATGGAGAGATTAAAGGTCGTTGATGATCAGAGAATATGGGTGATAGCGGAAGCTCTCCGCCGCGGAATAAGCCATGAGAAGATCCATGAGATCACCATGATCGATCTGTGGTTTATCGACAAACTGCATACTCTTGTCAAGATGGAGCTGCGTCTTTTGCGCGCCGGCGAGAAAAACAGCGAAGGAAGATCTGCTACGCTTGAAGACGCCAAAAAGATCATCAGTTATGAGACACTGCTTGAGGCTAAGCGCCTTGAGTTTCCGGATGAGGTCATCAGCAGATTTACAAGATTTAATATTTCTGTGCTCAAAGAGCTCCGTGATTCGTATAAAATAAGGGCGACATACAAGATAGTTGATACCTGCGCTGCCGAATTCGCTGCGCAGACTCCGTATTACTACTCGGTTTATAACGGACCTGACTCTGAAGATGAAGCGGTATTTTCTGAGAGCGATGGCAAAAAGAAGATACTTGTGCTTGGATCAGGCCCTATAAGGATAGGTCAGGGAATCGAATTTGACTACTGCTCAGTCCACGCCACCTGGGCGTTTAAAAAGGAAGGATACGAGACTATCATTGTCAACAACAACCCCGAGACAGTCAGCACGGACTTCGATATAGCTGACAAGCTGTATTTTGAGCCGCTCACGGCAGAGGATGTTGAGAACATTGTAAGGCTTGAGAAGCCTGACGGAGCTGTAGTTCAGTTTGGCGGACAGACCGCCATCAAGTTGACACAGGATCTCATGAAGATGGGAGTTAAGATATACGGAACCGATGCTGCTGATGTCGATGCTGCGGAGGACCGTGAGATCTTTGACAGGATCCTCGAAGAGACCGGCATCAAAAGAGCTGCCGGCGCGACGGTCTATACAGCCGAGGAGGCAAAAGAGGTTGCAAACCGCCTGGGGTATCCCGTACTTGTCCGTCCCTCCTATGTACTTGGCGGCCAGGGAATGCAGATCGCGCTTTCTGACAGCGAGATCGAGGAGTTCATGAACATAATAAACAGATATGCCCAGGATCACCCGATACTCGTTGACAAGTACCTGCAGGGAATAGAGACGGAGGTGGATGCGGTCTGTGACGGAGAAGACATTGTTATACCGGGTATTATGGAGCATATTGAGAGATCCGGTATCCATTCAGGCGACTCAATATCTGTTTATCCCGCGCAGTCTCTTTCCCAGAAGGTCAAGGACACGATCGCTGAGTATACAAAGAGACTTGCTTCAGCCCTCCATGTCATAGGACTTATCAACATACAGTTTATTGCCGTGGGAGATGAGGTATATATCATTGAGGCCAATCCGAGGTCATCAAGGACTGTTCCTTATATAAGCAAAGTTACGGGAATCCCTATCGTTGACCTGGCAGCGAAGGTCATGCTTGGCAAGAAGCTAAGGGACATGGGATATACACCTGGACTTCAGCCTGAAGCCGGTTACATCGCGATCAAGATGCCTGTGTTCTCCTTTGAAAAGATACGTGGAGCAGAGATAAGTCTTGGACCCGAGATGAAGAGTACCGGTGAATGCCTCGGAATAAGCAGGAGCTTTGATGAGGCTCTTTATAAGGCATTCCTCGGAGCGGGTGTCAACCTGCCAAAGCACAAGCAGATGATCATCACTGTCAAAGATTCGGACAAGGGAGAAGTCATAGATATCGCAAGGCGCTATGAGAAGCTCGGATATATCATCTATGCAACGAGGTCAACAGCCAACACACTGAACGAAAATGGTGTAAAGGCTAGAAAGATCAACCGCATAAGCCAGGAGGCTCCTACAGTCATAGATCTGATCCTTGGTCACAGGATCGATCTTGTAATAGATACACCTACTCAGGGAAGAGACAAGTCAAGAGATGGGTTCCTCATAAGAAGAACTGCTATTGAGACCGGCGTCAATGTCATCACTGCTCTCGATACGGCAAGGGCTCTTGTCACAAGCCTTGAGAGCGCCAGCAGCGAGGACGGCCTCGAACTGGTTGATATCACCGGGATCTGACAGGGTTACCCGGTCTGATTTCTTTATGAAAGGTTTGAAGCAATATGAAGATACTTGTTATTAACGGACCGAATCTTAACTTCCTGGGGATAAGAGAAAAGGCGGTTTACGGAAACCGCGACTATGATTTCCTCTGCGATATGATCAGAAATAAGGCAAAGGAAGATGGAGATGAGATCACTATTTTCCAGTCCAATCACGAAGGAGCAATAATTGACAGACTTCAGGAGGCATACAGCGACGGCACGCAGGGGATTGTCATAAATCCGGGAGCTTATACACATTACAGCTATGCAATTCACGATGCCCTAAAGAGCCTTGAGAATATTGTCAAGGTGGAGGTACATATTTCCGACATACAGTCCAGGGAGGAGTTTCGCAAGATATCCGTGACGGCTCCCGCCTGCGACAGGCAGATATACGGCCACGGACTCGACGGATACCTCGAGGCCATGGACAGTATTCATGAGATAAAAAATTAAGCAACACTTAACCCTGGCAGCAATGATCTGGAGGATATCAGGCACCCATAGCGGAGATAAAAATACTTCTTCAAAGGATGAAGTATGCGATCAGGAAGGGCTTTGAGCTGTATCCGGCAGATACGAAGGTCATAATTCCAAGGCATGATAAGGCAAGCCTTTGCTTGTCAGCCTATTGTCTTCCTAATGTGAAAGGGAGGCCTTCGATATATGGAAGCTATGTCAACTCCGATTCTTGATAAAAAACAGTTGAAATATTCCTGCAGATAGTTTAAACTACTATAGTTGTTTGATGTATTTATTTTAGGAGGATATTTTATGATTTCTGCAAGTGATTTCAGAAATGGTATTACCATCGAGATCGATGGCAACGTATGTCAGATCATTGAATTTCAGCATGTTAAGCCCGGTAAAGGTGCTGCTTTCGTAAGAACCAAGCTCAAGGATATCATCAATGGCGGTGTTAAGGAGACAACCTTCCGTCCCACTGAGAAGTTCCCTGCAGCAAGAGTTGACAAGAAGGATATGCAGTATCTCTATCAGGATGGAGATATTTACAACTTTATGGATACAGAGACCTACGAGCAGATTGGTCTTACATCCGAGCAGGTTGGTGATTCCCTTAAATTCGTCAAGGAGAACGAGACCTGCAAGGTAAGCTCATACAACGGCAATGTATTTGCAGTTGAGCCGCCTATGTTCGTAGAGCTTGCAATTACAGAGACTGAGCCCGGCTTCAAGGGTGATACAGCTACTGGTGCTACCAAGCCCGCAACTGTTGAGACAGGTGCCAATGTGGCAGTTCCTCTCTTTGTAAACGAAGGTGATGTTATTAAGATTGACACCAGAACAGGTGAATATCTTTCAAGAGTCTGATTTATACGTAACCATATCTGACGCAGTAGATTAATAATCATAATTAAAACAGTAAGGCAATAGATTTCTTAAAGGGATTCTATTGCCTTTTTTATGCGCAAAAATGTACTGGAAAAAGAAAAAAGGAGAAAAACAGATATGGATATAAAAGAATTTGGACAGATGATGATAAGAGAGGTAGGAGATATTCTTGGGGAAGGATATGATATTTCCTTAAAAGATATTGAAAAGAATAACGGAATAATCCGTCATGCCCTCGTGATAAAGGAGCAGATGAGCAACGTGGCACCGACAATTTACATCGATGACTATCACAGGCAGTATGAGCGCGGCGCAATGCTCATGATGCTGGTCGACGATCTGGTAAGGATGTATAAAAGCACCACCACCGGATGCGGACCTGATGTGGAGTTTTTCAGCGATTTTTCAATGGTGGCCCCAAAGCTTTTCTTTAAGGTGGTCAATTATGGGAAAAACAGGAGAAAACTTAAGGATATTCCCATAAAGAAGATCCTGGATCTGGCACTGGTTCCTGTTTGCAGGGTGATGAGCGAAAGCTTCGGAGACGGATGCATTACAATCCGTAAAGACCATCTGAAAATGTGGGAGATCTCCGAGGATGAGCTGTGGGAGAATACATTAGAGTCAGCTGCATCAGTAAGTCCGGTTTCTATTTCGGGACTTCTTGATGTTGTGGAAGAGCTGACAGGACGACATGAAGGGCTGGACGACGCCTGCGGAATCTATGTTGCGACAAATACCGATAAAAACCTTGGGGCGGGGGTCATTTTCTACCCTGATATTCTTAAAGGACTTGCCGAATATCACGAGAGCGATCTTTTTATAATCCCGTCATCGATCCACGAGGTGCTGATCATCCCGGATACCAATATGCAGATGGATGTTTCAAGTCTTCGCAGCATGATACATGAGGTCAATTCTACTGCAGTGGGTGAGGAAGATATACTTAGTGACAATCTGTATATGTACGACCGTGAATCGGACAGAGTTTTTATTGTTAAAGAATGATTTTGGGGTGAAGCAGGCTTGATAAAAGAATAAAATATGTGGTAATATATACCATGTATGTGCACCCGTAGTCTAATGGATAGAACGTAGGCCTCCGACGCCTTTAATGCAGGTTCGAATCCTGTCGGGTGCATATTCTTTTTTGCTGGAGGTTTTTATGGCTAAAAAAAATAAAGATGTGACAAATTGGAGAAATGATAAAAAAGATATATTTGGCTTTTTGGGAGACAACAAGAAGATCCTGATGCCGGCGATACTGGTCGTTGCGGTTGCCGTTACAATAGTAATCGCGCTTAGCGCAAATAAGCGGACGGCTGTTAATGTTCAGACAAACACGGCAGAGACTGAGGCATCAGTATTTGAGATACCGCAGCAGGAGATGGAACTCAATGCTTATCCTGAAGTGAATGCGCTTGTTGAGAAGTATTATGAGGCTTCTGCAAACGGTGATTCGGATACTCTTTCAAGCATATACAAGGGTCTGGATGATACCGAGATACTCAAGGCGGTTGCGGCATCCGAGTACATCGAGAAATTTGAGAATATCGATGTTTATACCAAGCCGGGTCCGGTTCCGGGAAGCTATGTAGCCTATGTCTATAACGAGGTGAAACTTTATGAATATGACGGCGATGTTCCCGGGCTTGAGACTCTTTATATCTGCACTGATGACAGCGGCAATCTGTATATCAATGGCGATATAGCCGACACTAATGAGCTTGATTACCTTAAGCAGATCAACGTCCAGGCAGACGTTATCGATCTCAACAATAAGGTTGCTACGAGCTACAACGAGATGGTGAACGCAGATGAGAAACTGGCTGAGCTTCTCACCAAGATGCGCTCAGGACTTCAGGTTTCAGTAGGAGAGGCACTTGCTACATCCGAGGCGGCTGCTCCTAATGAGTCCTCGGAAGGCTCATCCGATGATGAGGCAGACGATGACACGGTTGTAGTTTCCCGCGTGATAAAGGCAACTGATGTCATAAATATAAGAAGTTCGGATTCTGAGACTGCTGACATTCTTGACAGAACTACCAAGGGACAGGAGTTTACAGAAATTGAAGCTCTTGCCAACGGCTGGAGCAAGATTCAGTTCAAGGACACCGAGGCCTATGTCAAGACAGAATTCTTTGATGTTGTATCAGAGGAGAGAGTAGCTGCTTCTGATGTTTCTTCGAACGCTGAGGAGAATGCCGAAGGTGAAGACCAAAATGGCGAGGAGACTTCATCAGAAGCAGCAAGCAGCGCTTCGACGGCGTCAGATCAGGCAGATGAGACATCTTCAGAAGCATCATCAGCAGCATCTGAGGCATCTTCTTCCGAAGAGACAGCAGCAAAGGTTTCATCTCTTGCTAAGGGCAAGATGGTTGTGACAGATTCTGTCAAACTCAGGAAAGGTCAGGGAACTGACACTGAAGCAGTCACTACCATATATGCCGGTGAGAGCGTTAATGTGGTTGAGCAGTACGCAAACGGATGGGCCAAGGTCGAGTTCAAGAATAAGACCGGATATATCAAGTCTGAGTATCTTAGACAGTAATAGACAGTAAGTCGGGATGAGGAGGTATGACAGGTGTTTGGACGTCTACGAGTAGGTATTATGGGCACAGGCAGGATTGCCTGCAAGATGGCAGAGACGCTCAGGGAAACTAAGGGCGTAACTTGCTATGCCGTCGGATCAAGATCTTCGGAAAATGCCACCAGATTTGCTCAGAGCTATGGCGTTAAGAAGTCCTACGGATCTTATCAGGAACTTGTAAATGACCCTAAAGTGGATCTTATATACGTGGCAACTCCGCATTCTGAACACTATGATAATGTGATGCTTGCTCTCATGGCAGGCAAAAATGTTATCTGCGAAAAGACTTTTATGCTCAACGAGGATCAGGCGAGGAAAGTATTTGACTTCGCCCAGGAAAAGAAACTTCTCGTTACCGAGGCGATGTGGACAAGATATATGCCGATGATTGACAAGCTAAAAGAGGTTCTTGCAAGCAACGTCATCGGCGAGACAACCATGCTCACCGCAAATCTTGGCTATAACATCGTCTATAAAGACAGGATCAACCAGCCTTCTCTCGGAGGAGGAGCACTGCTTGATCTTGGCGTTTATGTCCTTAATTTTGCTTCCATGGTATTTGGCAATGATGTTGCTGATATTGCTTCTATATGCACCTTTAACAATCTTGGAATGGATATGCAGGACAGCATCACCTTGAGGTACACGGATGGCAGGATGGCTGTTCTTAATGCCACGACTCTGTCAAACAGTGACAGAAGCGGCATCATATATGGCAGCAAGGGCTATATTGTAGTTGACAATGTGACCAATCCTGACGGAATATCTGTCTATGACAATGAATACAGAAAGATTGCATATTACAAAAGGCCCAAGCAGAAGACCGGATATGAGTACGAGATAGAAGCCTGCGTGAAGGCGCTCTCACAGGGCTGGATCGAGTGCCCACAGATGCCGCACAGCGAGACTCTTAAGATGCTGAACATGATGGACTTTATACGCAGGAACAATCATATCGTATTCCCCGGAGAGGATGAGGAGACAGGCGCTGCTCATAACAGCTCTTTTGAGTACAGCCCTGATGCTTTAGAAGTGCAGGAACACACTCAGAGGAAATTTCAGCTTCAGACGCTAACGGCTGCTGAAGACAGTATTCCTGCCGCCGGCGAAGATCAGTCTTTAGTAAGTTCTGATGATAATGGGCAGACCCCCGAAACTGCGGGTGAAGATTGCCGTAATGAAAATGGGGACATTGCTCCCGAAATAAATAGTTTGTGAGGAAAGTATGCGAAGGAAGTTGTTGTTGGGGATTTTGCTCCTTTCGCTCGTTGCAGGCAGGTTTTCTTTTGTGAGCCGGGCTGATGAGTTTGATGATACAATATCGCAGATGCAGGAGAGAGAGGCACAGACACAGGCCACAATATCCAATCTTGAGAAGCAGACCCGGGAGACCAAGAATGCCATAAGTGCCCTTCAGGGACAAAAAGAGGAGGCCGAGAGCAATGTCAGTGAGCTGCAGAACCAGAGCAGTTCGCTTCAGAGTACCATAAACAGTTACTCAAACAAGCTTTCTTCGCTTAATGTGGAAATATCCGAGGCAGAGGATGCCCTCGCAGAAGTATCATCTGAAATAGTTGAGCTCAACGATGAGCTTTTTAAGGCTCAGACTCTTGAAAAAGAGAGGTATGAGCTTCTTAAGAAACGTCTTAAATCAACCTACGAGAGTGGTGGAACCTCAGGTCTTGTCCGGGTTCTGATACAATCGGGATCATTCGGTGAATTTCTGACCAAATTTGAATATCTTAATGCAATAGTTAAATATGACCGGAACAAGATAGCCGAGTACCGGCAGCTTCAGGCTGAGATCGAGGCCAAGAAGAAAGAGGTCGAAAAGCGAGAAGAAGAGCTTAACAAGTATCAGGATGAGCTTGATGAGAAGCATGATGAGTTGGCGCAACTGACCGATACAGTCAGGGGACAGCTTGATGCGACAAACAGCAGTCTTTCTTCTGAGAGAAATAAGATTGCTGACTATGAAGAGAGACTTAAGAGTCTTGATGAGACAATGAAGTCGCTTGAAGCCAAGACAGCGGCAGCGCAGGCTGAACTGGCTAAACAGATAGCTGAGAGGCTGGCAATGGTAAAGGAGGATACATCGGGATCCTACAGCGCTACTGCCGACGAGCTTACCTGGCTGGCTGCGACCATACAGGCGGAGGCTGACGGGGAGTCCTATACCGGCAAACTCGGCGTGGGCTCTGTTATTATGAACCGCGTCAAAAGCTCTGCTTTTCCGGGGACGGTTATAGGCGTTATTACCCAGAATATGCAGTTTGCCTCTTACAGATCGGGCAAAGTTGAGCTTATTATAGAGAACGGTCCCAATTCCACCTGTGTAAGGGCGGCACAGGAAGTTCTTGATGGTGCCCGTGTGGGCGACTACCTCTTTTTCATGACCAAGTACTGGGCCGATTATTACGGAATAACTTCATATACCATGATAGGTAATCACGCGTTCTTTTACAGATGGCAGACAGCTCCCAAACCTGAATCTGAGGATGACGACGATGACGATGAGGATGCTGATGAGGCTAAAGACCTGCATGAAGAGAATGAAGAAGACGATAAAAAAGCAAGGCATGATGATGAAGACGATGATGAAGATGAGAATGATGGCGACAATGAAGATGAAAACACAGATGAAAATATAGAAGAGGAACAACAGGAGGATGCTGACCTTGAAGAGGTTACAATTACCGATGAGGAAGAGGACAGCGATAATGAAACGGATGATGGCGGCGGGGATGACCCGGAAAGCGAAACCGATGAGGAAAGCCAGGACAGCGAAGATGGTGAATACGAGGAAGTAGAAATAGACATGGGCGGCTAAGCTGCTTATAAGGATGATAAAAGGAGTGTAAGAGAAATGGCGGAAAATATTAAGATTGTACCTGCCTCGTGCACGCAGTGCGGCGGAACTGTAGAGGTTGATCCGGGAGCGGATAAGGCTGTATGCCCTTTTTGCGGAACATCATTTATTATTGAGAAAGCAATCAACAATTATAATGTTCAGCACGCGACAATAGAGCATGCTGACAATGTCAACATTGATATGACAGGGGCGGTAAAATCTGTTCTTGATTTTGCGGGAGAGCAGATGAAGGAGAGCAGGGCTGAGAGACGACAAGCCAGAAAACAGTTTGAAGAGGACGGACGCAAGATGAAAAGATCCTTCTTTAAACTGATGAGCATAATGTTCATCGGGATGTTCGTACTTACGCTTATTTTCTTTATTTATTATCAGATAGTCGGCGGTGGCGAATATGAAGAAGAACAGACTTCGATATCTACAAATTACTACTCTGAAGATAATTCAATATTCTGCTATATAGAGGAAGACGGTACACTTTCAGTCAATATTACCGATCCCGGAGAATATCAGTGGTACTATTTTGTGGATGCCAGCACAGAACCTTTAAGCTATGATGAGGCTGACTTTGACGGCTATCATTTCTATGTGGATCCGGATAGTGAGAGCGGTATCGGATATGCTGTTGTAGGCCAATATGATTCCGAAGAAGAAGTGACTGAGTCCTACGGTGTTGTGAAATATGTAATAGAGGAAAAAAAGGTTACTGAAATATCAGAGATTGTGATTGTTTCAGACCTCTCGGAGTACAATTTTGCGCAGTAAATATGATGATAAAAAACTCTTGCGCTTTAAACTGCCAAAGTGTATAATTGTATACAAAATTGAAACCCGGATTAAAGCACCAGGAAGGAGAAATGAAAAATGTCTTATGTAGATGAAGTCTACAATTATGTTGTAGAGAAGAATCCCGCACAGCCTGAGTTTCATCAGGCAGTTAAAGAAGTACTTGAGTCTCTTCGCGTTGTCATTGAGGCAAACGAGGATGAATACAGGAAGGATGCTCTTTTAGAGAGACTTGTAACTCCTGAGAGACAGATCCTCTTCAGAGTTCCATGGGTAGATGACAAGGGTCAGGTTCAGGTAAACAATGGTTTCCGTGTACAGTTCAATTCAGCAATCGGACCTTACAAGGGAGGACTTCGTTTCCATCCTTCAGTTAATCTCGGAATTATCAAGTTCCTTGGATTTGAGCAGATTTTCAAGAACTCACTTACAAGCCTTCCTATCGGAGGTGGTAAGGGTGGTTCTGATTTCGACCCCAAGGGCAAATCTGACCGGGAGGTTATGGCTTTCTGCCAGAGCTTTATGACAGAGCTCTACAGACATATCGGAGCTGATACCGATGTACCTGCCGGTGATATCGGTGTAGGCGGTCGTGAAATCGGATTCATGTTCGGACAGTACAAGAGGATCAGGGATTCCTATGAAGGAGTTCTCACAGGTAAGGGACTTACCTACGGCGGTTCACTTGCACGTACACAAGCTACAGGATATGGTCTTCTCTATATCACAGAAGAACTCCTTAAGTGCAACGGATCAGATATCAAGGGCAAGACAGTAGCAGTTTCCGGAGCAGGAAATGTTGCTATCTATGCAATCGAGAAGGCTCAGCAGCTCGGTGCCAAGGTTGTTACCTGCTCTGATTCCACAGGCTGGATCTATGATCCGGAGGGAATTGATGTAGAACTCCTCAAAGAGGTCAAGGAAGTTAAGAGAGCACGTCTTACAGAGTACGCAGCAGCAAGAAAGTCTGCTGAATATCACGAGGGCAAGGGAGTATGGTCAGTTAAGTGCGATGTTGCACTTCCATGCGCTACCCAGAACGAGCTTCTCATCGATGATGCCAAGCAGCTTGTTGCCAACGGCGTTCAGGCTGTCTGCGAGGGTGCCAACATGCCTACATCAATCGAGGCTACTGAGTACCTTCAGAACAACAAGGTTCTCTTCATCTGCGGTAAGGCATCTAATGCCGGCGGCGTAGCTACATCAGCACTCGAGATGAGCCAGAACAGTGAGAGACTTTCATGGAGCTTCGAGGAGGTTGATTCCAAGCTTCAGCAGATCATGGTCAACATTTACCACAATATTGATGATGCTGCAAGAAAGTACGGCCTTGAGGGCAACTATGTAGCAGGTGCCAATATTGCAGGCTTCCTTAAGGTTGCTGAAGCAATGAAGGCTCAGGGAATTGTATAAAACAAAGCATTTGCGCTTATAAACCAAAAGCGCCCGGGCATTTAAGCCGCGGGCGCTTTTTACATTAATACGTTTATTCTTTTGCTGATTCCTTTAAAAGCGCTACAATCTCGGCCTCTGTATCGAGGGAGAGTACCTTTGCTGCAAGTGCGTCGGCATCAGCCTTGCTCCACTTGGAGATTATGCATCTTGCGGTCAGTACCAGCACAGGATTTACTGAAAATTCCGTAAGTCCGAAAGAAATCAGAAGTGGTATCATCAGAGGATCGGCAGCAGCTTCTCCGCACATTCCTACAGGGATTCCTGCAGCTGTTCCGCACTCTATTATATGCTTGATCGAGCGGAGCACTGATGGCTGGAAAGTGGAGTAGAGGTATGCTACATCTGCATTTCCTCTGTCAACGCTCATCGTATACTGAGTGAGGTCATTGGTTCCGATAGAGAAGAAATCGGCTTCTTTTGCCATGATATCAGCAATGAGAGAGGCAGCCGGTGTTTCAATCATGCATCCTACTTCTATGTCCTTGTCATAGGCGATATTCTTTTCATCAAAGTCCTTCTTGATTTCTGCGACCATCTCTTTTACTGCACGGATCTCTTCAACGCAGGTAACGAGAGGAATCATGATCTTAACCTTTCCAAAGGCGCTGGCTCTGACAATGGCACGCAGCTGAACCATGTAGCTGTCCTTGTTGCCAAGACAGTAGCGCACAGCTCTGTAGCCAAGGAATGGATTCTCCTCTTTCTTGATATTGAGATAAGGAATATCCTTGTCACCGCCCACATCAAGCGTCCTTATGATAACGGCTCTTCCCTGCATGATCTCGGCAGCTTCCTTGTAGGCAGCAAACTGCTCATCTTCCGTAGGAAGGTGGTTGGTATCCATGAAAAGGAACTCCGAGCGGAAAAGACCTATTCCTTCGCCGTCACATTCCATCGCCTTTTTGGCATCCTTGGGCGTTCCGATGTTGCAGAAAAGTTCTACGGACTTACCGTCAGCGGTAACAGTTTCTTTTCCCATAAAGCCCTGAAGCTCAGCCTGCTTTTTGATGTACTCCTCGCGCTTTATTATGTACTGGGAAAGAACATCTCCCTCAGGATTGATATAGACCACGCCTTCAGTTCCGTCTACGATAGCAGTATCCTTGTCCTTGACGGTAGAGGTGATATCGGGAACAGAGAGAACGGCAGGAATCTCAAGAGCCCTTGCGAGGATAGCAGAGTGAGAGGTTTTGCCGCCCACCTCTGTTATTATTCCGGCAACGTTTTCTTTTACGATCTGAGACGTCATGGATGGTGTCAGATCCCTTGCAACCAGTATTGTTCCGGGAGCAACCTTGCTGATATCAACATCCTCAATTCCGAGAAGGATCTTGAGGAGACTTACCTTGACATCACTGATATCAGACGCCCTCTGGCGCATCATCTCATCATCCATCTTGGAGAACATACCTATGAACATATCACAGACAGCCTCAACAGCAGATTCGGCACACTGGCCGGCGGCTATCATCTTGCCCATCTCACCGGACATGGACGGGTCGGTTATCATCACAAGATGACCCTCCAGTATCTCAGCTTCCTTGGGGCCAATTCTCTTTCTGATGTCCTCTGCCATTTCCATAGTTTCTGCTTTAAACTGTTCGATGGCGTCGTCAAAGCGCTTCTTTTCGCTTTCGACATCTTCCACCTTAACTGCCTCATACTTGAGCTCATGCTCTTTGATGACGCAGATACTGCCAATACCAATTCCGCGCGATGCGGCGATTCCGTTAATCATACCTATTCTCCTGAATTAGACTGTTTTTTGGTGATCCATTATAAGGAAGTTCTGCTCTCGGGCAGAGCCCTCGCCAGAACGACCATTCTCACTAAACTCGATAGAACCTCGTTAAGTGATAATGGTCAATCTCCCAGGCCGCTTTCAATGAGCTCAATAGCCTTTTTAAGTGCATCTGCTTCGTCTGCTCCGTCACACTGTACTTCGATCTCGGCGCCGCATTTGATGCATGCGCTCATGAGCATCATAACGCTCTTTGCGTCATAAGCTGTTCCGTTGAAAACAACCTTGACGTCGCTGGCAAAAGGAGTCATTGCCTGGCTGAATACGCTGGCGGGACGCATGTGCATGCCCTGTTCGTTAGTAATTGTGATTTTCTGTGATACCATAATTTGTCATCCTTTCTTTTAATGGAACAGGGGCGGCCAACACAGACCACCCTGTTCCGGTTTGATATTGTTTAAGCTTCTGTGGCGTTCTTTTTAAGAATACCAAGAAGAAGACATCCAACAACTGAACCTGCAAGAAGTGCAACAAGATACATTGCAACATTTCCAACTACAGGGAATACAAAGATTCCGCCGTGAGGAGCCATAAGTGTGCACTTGAAGGCCATTGAGAGAGCACCTGCAACACCTGATCCAACAAGAAGTGAAGGAATTACGTGAATAGGATCAGCAGCAGCGAACGGGATAGCACCCTCTGTTATAAAGCTGAGACCCATGATGAAGTTTACAGGACCTGATTTTCTCTCAGCTTCTGTGAATTTATTCTTAAAGAAGATTGTGGCAAGCGCTATTGCGATAGGAGGAACCATACCACCAACCATGATAGCTGCCATGATCATATAACCTGTCTCGTTCTGATTTGCAAGGCTTGCAAGACCAAATGCGTAAGCTGCCTTGTTGAGAGGGCCGCCCATATCTGTTGCCATCATTGCTCCGAGAAGTGCTCCGAGTATGATGATCGATCCGCTTGACATTCCGGTAAGTACACCTGCGATCCATGCATTGAGCGCGCCTACGATAGGATTGATGAGGCACATTACAATACCGATGAGAAGTGTTCCTGCAAGAGGATAGATGAGTACCGGCTTGATTCCCTCAAGTGCTGCAGGGAGCTTGTCGCATACCTTTCTGAGTCCGAGAACGATGTAACCGCCGACAAAACCTGCTACAAGAGCACCAAGGAAAGCCGAAGGAACATCTCCGCCGGGAGCTGCAAATGTTGCACCGGTAGAAGCGAGATATCCGCCTACAAAACCAACTGCGAGACCGGGACGGTCAGCAATACTCTGGGCAATGAAACCTGCGAGTATAGGAAGCATGAATCCGAATGCTGCGCCTCCGATTGACTTAAGCCATGCAGCAACAGGTGTGTTGCTACCGAAGTTCGAAGGATCGATCGAATAGTCATCGAGAAGGAATGCAATGGCGATCAGGATACCGCCTCCGATAACGAACGGAAGCATATGTGAAACACCATTCATCAGGTGCTTGTATGCCTTTCTTCCTGCACTCTCGTTAGCTGAATCATCTGACTTTGCAACGGTACCTGTATGGTGGTAAACGCTTACCTGGCCGGTTGTTGCCTTATCAATAAGATCCTTGGGATTGTGGATGGCTTCTTTTGTTGATGTGATAAGAACCTTCTTGCCATCGAATCTTCCCATATCTATGTTCTTGTCGCAGGCTACTATAACAGCATCTGCTTCTGCGATCTCGGCAGAAGTAAGAACATCCTTTGCTCCGCCTGATCCGTCTTTCTCTACTTTGATAGCAATTCCGAGCTCTTTGGCCTTGAGCTCAAGTGCTTCGGCTGCCATGAAGGTGTGAGCGATACCTGTAGGACATGCTGTAACACCTACCAGTTTGGTGTTACCTGTTGGCTCTGCCTTGGCAACAGCAGCAGTAGCAGCTTTCTTGGCATTTGCTTCCTTGTCTTTCTCTTTTTCCTTATCATCAATTATAGCAAGAAATTCGTCAGCAGTCTTTGCCTCAACAAGTTTCCTGGAAAAATTCGGATCCATTAAAAGCGTCATCAGCTTGGACAGAACTTCGAGATGTGTATCTGCAGCTGTGTCGGGTGCGGCAATCATAAAGAACAGATTGCTGGGCTTGCCGTCAAGTGACTTGTAGTCTATTCCTGCCGGTACTGTCATGGCTGTAACACCTGCCTTTGAAACGGAAGATGACTTGCCATGTGGTACTGCAATCCCCATTCCTATGGCAGTTGATCCCTTTGCCTCTCTTGCAAGGATAGCTTCCTTAAATGCCTTGGCGTCATTTAAATTGCCAACCTTTGTGTGAAGCTCGATCAGTTTGTCAATAGCTGCGTTTTGGTCGGCTACATCTGCATTCAGAGTGATACCGTCCCGGATAAGTAAATCTGTGATTTTCATAGTCCCTCCTTTTTTGGCTCTTGCCTGTGAATTTATCCTTTATAAAAACTTCCCTCTTTAAAGTTTTTCATAAAGCTGCATTATTGATTCGCCTGTGGCGAGATCATCCGAAAAAGCTGTTGCGCTTCCGGCTGCGGTACCCATCTTAAGAGCTTCCTCATAACTCTTATTCCTGAAGTATCCGGCTATAAAGCCTGCAACCATTGAGTCGCCGGCTCCAACGGAGTTTCTGACGGTTCCCTTGGGAACGCCGATCCTGAATTTCTGCCCATCTTCCGATATCAGCATCGCTCCGTCGCCTGCCATGGATATGAGTACATTTCTGGCACCCATTTCCTGAAGCTTTTTGGCGTGTTCTTCAAGTTCGTCATCAGTTTTCAGAACTGTTCCGAACATCTCGCCAAGTTCATGATTGTTGGGCTTTATCAAAAATGGATGATACTTAAGGACGTTCTTTAAAAGATCCTTGGTCGCATCCACTACGACGTCAATTTTCCTGTCGCTGACAAGCGCAAGTATCTTCTCGTATACATCGCTCGGAAGAGAGTTGGGTATACTTCCTGCAAGAATCAGCATATCTCCGTCAACAAGAGTGTTGATAATGTCGAAGAGCTTTTTCTGAGCATCCTCGGGAATCTTTGGGCCCTGTGCGTTTATCTCGGTTTCAGCGGCACCCTTTATCTTGACATTTATCCTGGAAATACCTTCCGGCAGCTCCACGAAATTTGCCTGAATGCCTTTGGCCTTTACACTTTCAACAATTGCCTTTCCTGTAAAACCTGCAATAAAGCCGAGGGCAGTATTCTCAATCCCAAGATTCTTGAGGATTGTAGAGACATTTATGCCCTTGCCGCCAAAGTAGCACTCCTCTGAATCGGAGCGGTTGGTCATGCCGGGAAGGAGCTCGTCGCTCATCCTTACAACATAATCAATGGCGGGATTAAATGTGACGGTATAGATCATTTTTTACCTCCGTTTCTGATCCTGATGGTCTTATATAAAGAGCCTTGACCATCTTATCTGACGACCTTTATGATCGTTTTTCCCAAATAATTTTTACTTACTTCCTGATCTGTAATGATGCAGCAGCTTGTGATGTCTGCAAATGTTACTGAACTTATCTGGCCGAATTTGGTGTGGTCAGCGAGAATGTAGGAAATATAAGCGTGCCTTACGGCCTCTTCCTTGACCAGAGCTTCATCAACATCGGGAGTGGTGAAACCTGCTGAAGTTGAGATGCCGTTGGTTCCCATGAAAGCCTTGGTAAAGTGATACTTCCTTATCCCCTCGATACATTCCGGACCAACTATAGCCTCTGTGGATGCCTTGCATCTGCCGCCTATGATCATTGTGGGAAGGCTCTTCTCAAGGAGCATCTTGGCATGCACAATGCCGTTTGTGATGTACTTGGCCCTGGTGTTATCAATGTACTTGATCATCTCAAGAGTAGTGGTCCCGGAATCAATGTAGACAAAGTCGTCATCATTGATAAGTGATGCGGCGTACTTGCTGATGATGTCCTTTTCCTCGACATTGAGAGTCTTCTTGGCAGAGACTGTTGGCTCTGAAGTGTTTACGTCAGAGGCAGTAAAAGAAGTGGCACCTCCGAACACCTTGAGTATCTTGTGTTCGTCGTGAAGTACTGACAGATCTCGCCTTATCGTAGCTGCGGAGGCGTCAAATTCCTCCATGAGTTCAGCGACTGTCACTGCATTCTTTTCGTTTATGTACTGGACGATCAGATCACGTCTCTCCTGCGTAAGCATGCGCATCACTCCTCCTGTTTCGATCTGATAACATCACTTTACCACCGAATTAAATCAAAAACAATCAAAATAAATCACAAATAATCACATGAGTTTTTATTAAATAATCACAAAGCGACAAAAATAATCTCAAATATATATTTTTAGCAAACTTTGCTTCAAGAATATATATTTCCTAAAAAAAGAATAAAGCTTTTCTAATAACCGTAAATCACGCTTTACAAAGGCTGTAAAAATACACTAAAATATTTATATGGGTTCTTATAATCTGACGATGGAGGTGACTGATTTGGAAGAGTTTGCTCTTACTAATGAACAGATAGATATAATTGGAGAAATTGCCAATATCAGTATGGGCAATTCAGCTACAACATTAAGCATGATGGTTAATAAAAAGGTTGATATCACAACGCCCAACGTCAGAGTAATAAAGAGAAGTGAGGCGCTTGATGATTATGAGAAAACCTGTATTTTTGTTCAGATACATTATGTAAAAGGCCTTCAGGGGAACAATGTACTTGTTCTCAAGGAACATGATGTGAAAGTAATGACTGATCTGATGATGGGTGGTGACGGAACCAATACTTCAGGGGAGATCACAGACCTTCATCTCTCTGCTGCTTCGGAAGCTATGAACCAGATGATGGGAACCAGCGCAACTTCGCTGTCATCTCTTCTTGGTATTGCTACAGATATAAGTACGCCTATTGTTAATCAGATAGATGTTGAGAGCATCAAGGTCTTTGAGAAGATGTTTGACACTACACTGGATAAGTTTGTAAAAATTGCTTTCAGGATGACCATAGGTAACCTTATTGATTCAATTATGGTACAATTATATCCTGTCGACTTTGCAGTTGATATGTGCGACAAATTTATCAGTAAAGGAAAGTAATTCGTCAAATGAATAAGGCAGAAACATTAGAGATCAAAAAGCAGTTTACTCCGGATCGGTGTACTATTGACCACATCTGCGGATGCTATGTGGATCACGAAAAGAACAAGAGGCTTACCTTCAGGAAGGCCTTTGGCTCTTTACCTGATGAAGAGATGCACAAGTATCTGGATATATTCCAGCATACGCTGGCCGGGACCTTTGGCAAGAACCTTATAAGTCTTGAGTTTCCGACTGACCAGGAACAGCCTGGCGGCACTCAGGACTTTCTTTTAACTTTAAGAAATTCCAAACTGGAAGATGATGAGCTGGTGGATGAGTTCTATGACCGTATCATCGCCAATTATATCAATGGAGAGAACTACTACATCATTCTTGTGCATGCAGTATATGATATCCCCGGTATAACCAGTGACGGAATTGAGATGGAGGATTCTTCGGACAATATCTACGACTACGTACTCTGCAGTATCTGTCCTGTGAAGCTCTCCAAGGCCGGACTTGGCTACAATGAGAAGAACAATGATATTGAGTGCAGGTTCAGGGACTGGGTAGTAGAAGGTCCTGTGAAGGGATTTCTTTTCCCTGCATTCATTGACAGAAATACGGATATTCACAACATGCTCTACTTCACCAAAAAGCCCGATGATCTGCAGCCTGAATTTATTGAGGCCATGTTTGGAGGCAGGGCACCTTTCTCAGCTCCTGAGCAAAAGGACATCTTTGATGCTCTGGTGCAGAATACGATAGGTGAAGAAGCTGATTATGACATCATGAAGAATATCCATGACAATCTCAATGAGATGATAGAAAATCATGAGAATGACCCGGAGCCTCTTGAACTGTCGAAAAATGATGTCAAGGCTTTGCTCTCAAGCAGCGGCGTTTCCGACGAGAGACTGGACTATTTTGAAGAGAACTACAAGAGCTGTGCAGGAGATGAGGACTATCCGCTCCTTGCAAGCAATATTGCTCACACCAAAAAATTCGATATCGAGACGCCGGATGTGGTGATCAAAGTTAATCCCGACAGGACTGACCTTGTTGAGACGAGGATTGTTGACGGAAGGCAGTGCCTTGTCATAGCTGTGGATGATCACATTGAGGTGAACGGTATCAACGTCAGGACTTTCATGAATAAGTGATATGCTGGATGGGCTGAAAAAGTACTATAAGAGAACTAAATCTGAATCCGCTGAGATACGGTCATACTTTGATAAGTGTGCTTACGATATCGACAGGGCAAACATGTATATTCTTAGAAAGGTGTGCATGTATGCAGCTATCGTTTTGGTTTGCATGCTTATCTTTCTTTTAGTCCTTACATCCAGCTTGATGGTGACTTCGGGTCACTATCTGCTGACGGGGGTTATTGCGTTTTATTTCTGTGTGAACCTGTATTGCCGAAGGCGCAACTACATTTCAAAGTTCTGGGTAAGCGTTACCTGTCTGTCTTTTTATTTCTGGCTGTCTGTTTCCTTCATTCTGATGGAGATCTTCGGAAGGGGAGAATTTCACACACACTGGCTTATAACAGTGATAATGGCATTCCCAATCCTGTTTATAGACAGATTCTTCAAATATCAGCTTGAGGAGTTGGCCATACTTATCGTTTACGTCTGCATGAAGTATGCATTTCATGATACTGCTAACATTGTCGCGGATTTTTATAAGGTGTTTACAGCCTGTATACTTTCACTTGTTGTTTCCAGAATGATGTTGGTGCTAAGGAGCAAACAGGGACTTTCGATGGTAGAACTTCGAAGGTACAGCTCCCTTGATAAACTGACCAGGGTCTACAACAAGTCTGCGCTTCTTCAGGAAATAGATACCAGTCTTTTTACCAGGCAGCAGGGTATACCCTGCTCCATGAGCATCATTGATATGGACAATTTCAAACAGGTCAATGACAACCTTGGACACAGCGGTGGCGATATGGTTCTTGAGCATATCGGAGATCTTCTGCTTAAGAACTTCAGGGCGACTGATATCATTGGCAGATTTGGCGGTGATGAGTTTGTTGTCTTTATTCCGAATATTCAGGATCCGGGACTTATTGAACTGAGGTGCAGAAGCCTGCAGATGCAGCTCACTGATTATCAGATCGGAAACAGTGATCCTTTTTCGCTCAGTATAGGCACGATCATAGATTATGGCAGTCATAGCCGGGATGAGCTCTTTACATTGGCAGATGATGCTCTGTACAAGTCCAAAATGGTGGGAAAGAACTGCTGCACCACCTGGACTACTCATGATGAGGAAGACTTTAAGAAGGCATTTATGATAATGATAACCCGGTCAAAAGAGGATGTCAGAAAACAGATCAGAAAGATTGAGGACAGATTCGATATTCTGTGTATTGAGACAGATGATGAGGCTATTCAGTATATAAGCCAGTACAGGGACAAGATAAGTCTTGTGGTGACAGAATTTGACACCGGCAGTAACACCGGCACCTTTGCTCCCAGATACATCAAGACAAGGGAGAGATTCAAGGATATACCGGTCCTGGTTATTGTGGAAAAACCCGAGGAAAAAGAAAGTGCTTACAAATTGGGCGCAGATGCGGTATTATATAAAAATGAGTCGTCGCATGAATATAAGAAGATAATATCAGAGCTGGCAAAGGTCTGACGGGAGAGAATATATGTTAAAAACGTTAATGTCACAGGTTAAGGAATTTAAACTGCCAAGCATACTCACCCCGGTGTGTATGCTTGGAGAGGTAATATGCGAGATGATCATCCCGGTACTGATGGCCAGGATTGTTGATCTGGGTATATATGGCAATGATATGGGATATATCTTCAGGACCGGCGCAATGATGCTGGTCATTGCTATTTTCGGGCTTGTTTCCGGTATCGGGGGAGCCTACTTTGGGTCCAGGGCATCGACAGGACTTGCGAGGAATCTCAGAAAGGCTATGTTTGATAACATTCAGACCTTTTCATTTTCCAACATCGACAAGTTCTCTACATCCGGTCTGGTCACAAGGCTGACCACGGATGTCACCAATATTCAGAACGCGTACATGATGACCCTGAGGATGGCAATGAGAGCGCCGTCATCCATGATAGTTGCCATGGTGATGAGCTTTATCATCAGCCCAAGGCTGGCAAGTATATATTTTGTTGCGGTTCTTTTCCTGGGTATCATCATTTTCTTTGTAATGGGGAGAGCGTCGAAATATTTCAAGGAAGTTTTCGAAAAATATGATGCCCTCAATGAGAGTGTTCAGGAAAACGTATCTGCGATAAGAGTTGTGAAGGCCTATGTCAGGGAAGACTATGAGAATGACAAGTTCAAAAAGGCAGCCCTGAATATCTACAATATGTTTGTGAAGGCAGAGATGAATGTGGTCTACATGATGCCTATAATGACGGGAACGGTATATGCCTGCATACTGCTGATAAGCTGGTTCGGTGCCCATATGATAGTTGGAAGTGAGCTTACAACAGGCAATCTCATGAGTCTTCTGACCTATTGCATGAATATCCTCATGAGTCTTATGTTCCTTGCCGTAATCTTTGTCATGCTCACCATGGCGCAGGCAAGCGGCAAGCGTATTGCCGAGGTTCTCGAGGAGAAGGCTGATCTTACAAACTGCGATAATCCTGTTATGGAAGTTTGTGATGGAAGCATCATGTTTGACCATGTGGATTTTGCATACAACAAAGACTCGGATGAATCGGTGCTTAAAGACATAAATCTTGAGATAAGATCGGGTGAGACGATAGGGATCATCGGCGGAACAGGTTCCGCCAAGTCATCGCTTGTAAATCTCATAAGCAGACTCTACGACGTCACAAAGGGAACTGTAAGAGTTGGCGGCGTGGACGTCAGAGACTATGATATGGAGACCTTAAGGGATCAGGTTTCTGTTGTTCTTCAAAAGAACGTTCTCTTCTCCGGGACCATCCTTGACAACCTCAGATGGGGCAACAAAAACGCGACGGAGCAGGAGTGCAAAAGGGCATGCCAAATGGCATGTGCCGATGAATTTATCGAGAAAATGCCAGATAAGTACGACACGATCATAGAACAGGGCGGAACCAATGTATCCGGCGGACAGAGGCAGAGACTCTGCATCGCGAGAGCTCTTCTTAAAAAGCCTAAAATACTCATCCTTGACGACTCCACAAGTGCTGTTGATACCGCGACAGATGCCAGGATAAGGAAGGCATTTGCCGAGGAGATCCCGGGCACGACCAAGCTTATCATTGCCCAGAGGATCAGCTCTGTCCAGAACTGCGACAGGATCATTGTTATGGATGATGGACAGGTCAACGGATTTGGAACACATGAGGAGCTTCTAAAAGACAACGCGATCTACAGGGAAGTTTATGAATCACAGACAGGAGCCAGCGGGGATGCTGACTTTGATCGTCCTTAAGATATTTTCAGGAGGTGTACTATGGCTGAGACCAAGACGATAAAAGGGGGACCGGGCGGTGCCAGGCGCGGAATGCCAAGACCCAGGATTGAAAACCCGGGAAAACTCTTTAAGAGAATAATGGGTTATGTTTTTAAATATTATCCGGTACACATGATCACTGTATTGGTGTGCATACTGCTGACTGTATTTTCTAGTGTTCAGGGAACTCTTTTTACGAGGACTTTGATAGACTCGTATATACAGCCGATGCTGGACAGCGGCAGCACTGACTATACGCCTTTACTTGGGGCGATGGGAAGGGTAGCGGTGTTCTATGCGCTCGGTGTTTTTGCCGCGTTTCTGCAGCAGAGGGTTATGGTGTTCATAAACCAGGGAACGCTTCGAAGACTTCGTGAGGAACTCTTTGAGCATATGGAGAGCCTTCCAATCAAGTATTTTGATACACATGCGCACGGCGACATCATGTCGATCTACACCAATGATATAGATACTCTCAGACAGATGATCAGCCAGAGCATACCTCAGATGTTATCCAGTGCCATAACGATAGTCAGCGTTCTGGGATCGATGATTTTCCTGAGTATCCCACTGACAGCTGTGACACTTTTTATGGTAGCCATCATGCTGTTCTGTTCCGGCAAGGCCACAAAGTCCTCAGGTAAAAACTTTGTGGCTCAGCAGAAGAACCTCGGTGAGCTCAACGGATTTATCGAGGAGATGATGACCGGGCAGAAGGTTGTCAAGGTCTTTAATCATGAAGACGAGGCAATCGAGAAGTTTGATGAACTGAATGAGGCGCTGTATCAGAGCGCATTTAAGGCAAATGCTTATTCGGGTGCCCTCGGCCCGATCAATTCACAGCTTGGCAATACCAGCTATGTTCTCTGTGCCATGGTCGGTGCTGCAATAGCTCTCTCTGACAATATCGCTGCGGGATTTACTGTAGGTATGCTCGCAAGCTTTCTTACCTTTAACAAGAGCTTTTCGATGCCGATAAATCAGGTCAGCATGCAGTTTAATTCGATCATCATGGCTCTCGCCGGAGCAGACAGAATATTCAAGCTCCTCGATGAAAAACCTGAGACTGATGACGGCTATGTTATGCTCGTGAACAGCAAGGAGGTTGACGGCAAGATCGTAGAGGCAGACCATCACACAGGTCACTGGGCATGGAAGCATTATCATAAGGCAGATGGCACAACTACCTATCAGCCAATGGAGGGTGATGTCACCTTCAACGGAGTTGATTTTGGATACACTGATGAGAAAATGGTGCTACATGATATAGTGCTTCACGCAAAGCCGGGACAGAAGATTGCTTTTGTCGGATCTACCGGCGCCGGAAAGACTACCATCACCAATCTGATAAACAGGTTCTATGACATACAGGACGGCAAGATCAGGTATGACAATATCAACATCAATAAGATCAAGAAGAAAGATCTTAGACGCTCTCTTGGAATAGTTCTTCAGGATACACATCTTTTCACCGGCACGGTTCGTGATAATATCAGATACGGCAAGCTTGACGCATCCGATGACGAGGTCATTGCAGCAGCCAAACTCGCCAATGCCCACAGCTTTATAAAAAGACTTCCTGAAGGCTATGACACCATGCTCACAGGCGACGGCGCCAATCTTTCACAGGGGCAGAGACAGCTCCTTGCAATTGCGAGGGCAGCTATCGCGGATCCGCCCGTGCTCATCCTTGACGAGGCGACGAGTTCCATAGATACCAGAACAGAGAAGATAGTACAGGACGGAATGGACAGGCTCATGAAGGGCAGAACGACCTTCGTTATCGCTCACAGATTATCCACTGTAAGGAACAGTGACTGCATCATAGTACTCGAGCAGGGAAGGATAATAGAGCAGGGCACTCACGATGAACTTATTGCCAAAAAGCAGAAGTACTATCAGCTCTACACCGGTATGAAGGCTGAGACGGCGTAAAGAAAGGGGCACAGGATGGCCCATTTACCTGATTATGTTCTCTGGAGAGGCGATCTGAGCTTTAGAGAGCGGGAATTTCGAACAGAAGATAACCTTGTCTTTTCTGAACTGGTTTATATTGATTATAAGCCTGTTCTGGGAGACGGGGTTTCTTTGTCTTTAAGGGAGGCTGTCGGACAGCTTGATGCCAAGGGACTTCTTAAGAATACCAGGGCGGTTTCGGGAAAAGAGGATGAGGATTTTGCAAGATATTGCGGAATGTCGAAGCGCTTTGGAGACGTGATTCTCTCGGATTTTGAAGATATCTATGACAGCTCTGACAGACAGTTTGCTGCGCTGACCTATACACTTGATGATGGGACTACAGTTATCGGCTTCAGGGGAACTGATGCCACGATCACCGGGTGGAAAGAGGACTTCATGATAAGCTACACAAATGTGCCTTCACAGGACTTAGCACTTGAATATGCCATGAAGCATACAAAAAGTGCGGATGGAAGGGTGATAATCCTCGGGCATTCCAAGGGGGCGCATCTTTCTCTTTACAGTGCGGCACATCTTGACAGAGAGCTTCAGGATAAGTTATGCAGAGTGTATCTCAACGACGGGCCGGGCTTTTGCGAGGATGTTCTTAACAGCTCTCTTGTTGAGAGGATATCAGGCAAGCTGGTGAGGATTACTCCTGAGTATTCGATCATAGGAAGGATCTTTGAGCCGAAGGTGGGGGAGAGCATAATTGTCAGGAGCTCGGGGATGGCTCTCATGCAGCACAACATTCAGAGCTGGCTCATGGATGGGGACGGACTTAGCACCGTTGAAGACCACTCACCGGAGAGCCATCTGATCACGGATCTTATTCACAGATTTGTTGAAGGGATGGATCTTGACGCAAGAGAGAACTTTATCGGAACACTGTTTGGCTCCATGTCAGCGACCGGCGCAAGGACGATAAAGGAGTTTGCACAGCAGGGTCCTGCGGTCTTTGAGGAACTGCTCATCAAAATGGCAGGCAATGATGCCCTCAACCTCAAGGAAAAGTCAAGAAATATAAAGAGAAGAGATGATGACAGCAAGGGGCTGTTTGTAAGACTCTGGGGGCTTATAAACAGAAAACAGTTTGTAAGGATCGTACTCTCGATCTTACTTAGCGTGCTCTGTTTCACTTTTCCTGACTTTGCTATGGAGTCTGTAGTATTCCTTGTGCTTGTGATCGCATGTATTTATGAGGTAATACTTACCTTCAGACATCTGCGGGAGTCTGAGTGGAACTTTACAAAAGAGAGGACAAGGGTCCTGCTCTGCATAGTGCTTATCGTTATCACTTCTGCTGTCATTGTGAAAAGGGATGCGCTTTTTGTGGTATCAAGCATGATAGTAGGGTGCGTTCTTCTTGCTCTTGCCTACCAGAACGTCATCAATTTCAGAATATACAACAATAAGTTTTTTGAGCGTTTCAGATATACTTTCGAAGGGATAGTATGTCTTTTGCTGGGAGTTTATATACTGAATGTGCCTGAAGTTGCAAACAGCTGGTATATGCTCTCCTGCGGGTTCCTGCTTATGATAGATGCAATCTTTGAGACTCTTAAGATGATCAGAGACAGAAATAAGTCATTTGGGTCAAAAGATGCGCCCCCATGACCAACCCATGACTTATCCATGAAAACAGGGAGAGGACATAAGTCCACTCCCTGTAGATATCTAAGCTATTAATGATTATTTAGCCAATGGCTTTCTTAACCGCCTCAAGAACACGGTCAGCCTGGAAAGGCTTAACGATAAAGTCCTTGGCGCCGGCCTGAATGGATTCAATAACCATTGCCTGCTGACCCATGGCAGAGCACATGATACAAACTGCATTCGGATCCGCTGCCTTGATTCCCTTCAAGGCTCCGATACCATCAAGCTCAGGCATAGTGATATCAAGAGTAACAAGGTCGGGCTTCAACTCATTATACTTCTCGATAGCGACTTTACCGTTCTCTGCTTCGCCGGCAATCTCATATCCGTTCTTTGAAAGGATATCTTTGAGCATCATGCGCATAAAAGCGGCGTCATCAGTAATGAGTATTCTTTTTCCCATATTGAACCTCCAAAAGTATTATTTTGAGAAACTAAAAAACAAGTTCTTTTTTTGAATTTGTATTTGGTACATAATCTATTGTACCACATCATTTGGTTTGTGTGCGCTAAATCGTGATGCAAAAAATTAAAATTTGATAAAGTATTGTGTAAATTGTCTTAAAATTTAATTCATTATTTCATGACCGGAAGAGTGTTGTTATACTCAAAGTCACTGATGTTGACAATTTGCCATTGAATTATTTTTGAACTGTTTTCTGAAAATTCTGAATTTTCTGCACTATTTATTTTAATCGCAATATCGAGTGTTTGATTATCATTTATTGGTATACTTTCTTTAATTATACCATCACTTATTCCTGTTTCATAGCCTGAATTTACGGCTGCTACAAATGCATTCCCCCGGTGACAGGCCTCCTTGTATTCTTTCTGCCTCTCGATCAGTTTGGATGTGAGATTATAGTCTGCTTTGGAACTGGTCATGGTAAGGGTGGCAAAGGAAACAAGACTCAGGACTGTAAATATGAGGAGAATTGATGCGCTTCCAACGTGGGAACCGCCAAAACTGTTCCTGCTCAATTCAGCTCACCCCCTTTCCGATATAAACGTCTACGTCTGTTTTAAACAGTATCTTGGAATCATCAGCCGGTATATCCATAATGACATCATTGCCGCCTCTTATATCCATAACAGCGATGTTTCCGACCAGCGCATCTCCCTCAAGGGCAGTGTTATAATCGGTTACGTCAGCATATACATTTGACGCAAGGTCTTTTCTTATCTTGAGGACTACCTCATAAGAGACCTGAGAAAGAGATTTATCCACTTCCTCCCAGTTGTCGTTGAAAAATAGTATCAGAGTATCCTCCGAGAAGTATGAATCCGGGTACAGATCCGCGATCTTTGTAAGATTTCCCTCTTTGGCAGTGAAGCTCTCAGACAGATTCTGGGACCAGATCACAGCATTGCTCAGGTTCTCGGTGCGCTCTGCCATCAGATGGGCATTGGTAAAGAGCCTTACGCAGACAGCTGCAGAAAGGGAGAAAAAGAGTATTGCCACTATTAGTTCCATAAGGAACAGACTTAATTTGGATCTGTTATGACTTCCCATCAGCCCTGTTCTTTGCTCCTTTTAGCGATGTATAAAAAGTCTTTGGTTCCGTCTTTTAACACTATGGTGACGTTCATCAGGTTGTCGGAGACCTGTTCAATATCAAAGGAAGAGATCTCAAGGATCTTCTGGCCCGACTGTGGATAGAACGTAGTCAGATCATCCCTTGCAAAAAGTTCCATGAGATAGCCATCGTAGTCATAAATGTATGTGTTGTACAAAGAACCGCCTACTTCGGATGTCAGTACAAGCGCGTTCTCGCCAAAGATCTCTTTTACATAAACCTGTCCGTTGTTATCTGCCTGGCGAACCTTCTCTGTAACATAGGAAGATGCGACTCGGTGAGAGTTGTTGGAGGTCATGCCGCTTACGTTTTTCTTGTAGATAGTTGCGCCTATCGCAATGACGGACAGAGCAGACAGCACAAAGAGCAGCATGAGGCAGATTACAAAGACGCTGTCTATTATATGTTTTGTTTTGAAATTCGAATTATCCATAAACTACCTCAGAATCACGGTGTAATCCGGATACAGGTTACCTGCGATTGGCTGATAATCCACGAAAAAAATGCTCTTGTCATAGGTAAGCCCGTAGTGCTGTTCAAGGTACTCAAGATCCGGAGGATACATACCTTCAATGGAGTAGCACTGCACAATGTCCCTTGAGATGGCATTCTCCAGAGATTCCTGCTGCTTCTCAATGGAGCTGCGCCCGGAGTACTCGACCGCCATGACGAAGACGAACACGATAGAGGCGAATATTATTACTGAGATTATAGGGTAGATGTCGAATCTTTTTCCCATTTTTTACCTCTTTAACCTATAGTTGACATGATTCCCATCAGCGGAAGGATGACTGACAAAAGTATCATTCCGACGATTATTGAAAGTATGATGACCAGTGTGGGCTCAAGTATCGATATGAGCGAGTAGATGCGCTTTTCGGTGCTCTTTTCAATTCTCTCTGAGACCTGCTTCATGGCCTGATCCATGGATCCTGATTTGAAGCCGACAGATATCATCTGAGAGTAGAAGGAGTTAAAGAGATTTGATTTTTCCAGCGCTTCCGGAAAAGAGTCGCCGTCGAGAAGAAGATTTTTGCAGTTCTCAATCTTGTCCTTCATATCGTCGTTTGAAGCAAGTTTTTTTACAAGGGTCAGACCTTCATAGGTGTCCATGCCGCTTGACAGAGTCAGTACCATTCCGCTGGCAAAGCGCTCGGTATCAATATCCTGCATGAGTCTTTTGGTGGGACCGAAGGAGCGCAGAAGAGCCTTGAATCTCGCCTTTCCTATCCCGGTTCCTGAGAAATACAAAAACAGAAGGGCAATTATGAAAAGAATGACAACAAATACTATCGAATATCTGCTCATTACGCTTCCCATGTCGAGCAGGGACTGAGCAAAGCCGCTCATGCTTGTGCCGAGCTGCTCAAACACCTGCTGGAAGATCGGCAGGACCTTTACAATGAGGATAAGCACCACGATCATCATCATGAAGACCATGATGAGAGGGTAGCTGACTGCGCTCTTGATATTGGACTCTATGTTCTCCTCCCTGTCGTAGTAGTCAGCGAGGGATTCCATAACCGTGTCTATATTGCCGGATTCCTCACCGATTATGACCATGTGTATCACATAGTCCGGGAAGACTTCGCTCATCTCAAGTGCTACATGGAATTTCTCTCCGCTGTGGAGAACCTGGGCAATGGAGGAGTAGATCTTTTTTGCCGAGGCATCCTTGGTGTCTGCTGCGAGAATGTCTATACCATCTGCGGGTGCGATGCCGGCTTTAAGGAGCAGAGCCATCTGTCTGCAGAAATTTGAAATATCGCTGCTGCTTAATTTTCCGAAATTGGGTTTGCTGCTCATGGTGCCTCCCTGAAATATCGTGATTAGTATATATACTTGACTCTGTAATTGTCGCCGTCGCCTATGAATTCCTTGAGCGTATCGTCTGAGTTGTTGGATGCAAAAGTCGGATCCATAAGTGACCACTCGGTGCCGTCAAATTCAATCATGCCATTTACCCACCCGACGTCCTCGATATATGTGGACAGCCATGCGTGGTAGGCAGTTCCCGCATATCCTATCTCCATCCTTGTAGGGATCCTCTGGCTTCGAAGCATCGAGGTCATGAGCGCCGAGTAATCAAGGCATATACCTTTTTTGGTCTCAAGGATCTCATCTATATCGGGAATGTAACCTGATGCCACAGTCTCTGCTTCCTCGTGGTCATATACAATATTTGAAATGATATAGTTATAAACTTCCGAAACGACTTCAAGGTCGTTGTTACATACATATGCAATCTCTTCGCCCTTTTTAATCGCCTCATTTGAGGAGGTGAAGTTGCAGTTCTGATTGGGATACAAAAAAGGAGAGAACTCATTTTCTATATTGACCGTGATCAGCTGCGAGAAAGCCTGAGAGTACTGGGTGCCTTCTATGTTTTCAAAGACATTTACCATGTAGTCGCCGTTTCCCGACTGAAGCGGGAACACCTCGTCCTTTTGCTCTGTGGTCGAGAGATTGTAGGTATATGTAAGTGAATTGGGACCGGTGATCTGGAGTTTAACCTTGGGACTTGATCCGGTGTATCTGACTACGACATATCCCTCCGAGATATTGGAGGCATCTACATGAGCGTACTCATTCTCATAAATGACTTCGCCGGGAGCCTCGGGGACAAGACAAACAGGGGTATTGTCGCGGCTTCCCTTTACACGCTCCTTGGGAGGCTCCTCTGAAACATGGGCACTTCTTTCGCTCTGATTGCCTCCTCCGGCCCCCTGGCCTGAGGGAGTTGTGCTGCACGCAGTAACAGACAGTGCGACAATTCCCGTTGCCATCAATAAAGAAAGACCATATTTAGTTTTTGTCAGAAAATGATTTTTTATGTTCATATTCTTAGTGTAAAGGTAAAAGTGAAGTCGCACTGGAATTTATAAAAGTGTCTGGGGCATTTCTCTTATCTTGCGATAGCCAAGTGATACCAGGTCGGAAATACTGTCTTTGTGCTCATCGCAGTTCAGAACTTTGGAGTAGGATACTTCCATGGGAGATCCCAGATTCATCTCGTTGTAGCCATGAATCCTTTTTGTGAGATTCAGAAGGAACATCTCGACAGCGGTTGAATCACAGTTCTCAATGAGGAGTATAAATTCATTGCCGCTGTTGCGCCCCGCGTAGCCGTAGTTTTCGCTGACATCCTCGAGGATGGAACTGAACTCGGTTATCAGCCAGTTGCCGTTGTCGTGGCCGTTGTCCTGGTTGACATTTCCCAGGTTTGCTATCTGCATGAGCACGAAGCCTGCCTTTTCAAGGCGATCAGGGGAATTGAAGCTGCTGATCAGAAGGTCACAGCTGTATCTGTTGGGAAGACCTGTAAGGTGATCAATAAAAGCCATCTTATTCAGCCTTCTTCCTATGGAGGCCGTGCGTGTTAGTATGTAGAAATCAAGTAAAATGGAAATCACGAACAATATAATACAGACAGCCACAACGATCATGAAAGCATGTTGGCGGCCTCCGGGTACTTCGTCAAAGTAAGCCCTGTCTTTCAGGAAAAGAATTGTCAGTATTACAGTAAGTATTACAAGACAGACAAGAGAGATGACTTTATAGATATAGATTGAATTGTATATGTTGACTCTTTTGCTCCTGTCATAGAATTCAGGTTTCATTGAGATCCTCCAGGATATGAAGAATTTGAGAGTAAGTATTGCCTGAATGTTAGTTGTTAATTTTACGTCATGCATATAAACGCAACATTGATATTATTATACATTCTTGAATTAGAAATTCAAGAAGTCATGACTTCTTGAACGCAAAGATGAAAATGCGTTCAAGAATCCTGCCTTTAGCAGGACACGCTCCTCGCTTTGCGAGGAGCTGGTCCACTACGATTATTGAATTTCTGAGGAAATTCAATAATCTATGACATCTTGAATCAGAGATTCAAGATGCCCGCAAACAAGCCATCCTAAAGCGACTGCGTCGCAGGGCTTGTTTGCCTCTCGAATCATGTTCTCACGAAACCCGCAGCAGGTGCAGGTTTCTGTGATTTCATCTAAGAATACATGACATATTGAATCAGAGATTCAAGATGCCCGCAAACAAGCCCTGACGGGGCAGGGTGGCTGCTTTATTACCTCGGGATCCTGATCTTTGAGCAACTGTTATGCGGCCATCAGTTTCTGCTGCTCCAGGGCAAGAAAAGTCATTCTTCATCAGCATAATTGTTATTCTGGTCAATGTTTTGATCGTTGCCAGCCCAACTTTCGTTCAGTTAGGTCACTCCTGTTGTTAGAATGGGTCTGGCTATAAAGGGCCACTTGCAGTGAATTTCATTTGAATCTTTATAACGGGATTCTTTCTGCCAAAATAGAGAATTTTGGACTTGCCGTCGTCCCAAAAAGCAAAAGTTGATTACAGGACGCCGTAAAGTGCACTTTGAAGACAAGTTTGATGGAAATAGAGTTGAGTGCGTCGTCCCAGAAATCAAAAAGTTGATTACAGGACGCCGTAAAGTGCACTTTGAAGACAAGTTTGATGGAAATAGAGTTGAGTGCGTCGTCCCAGAAATCAAAAAGTTGATTACAGGACGCCGTAAAGTGCACTTTGAAGACAAATTTGATGGAAATAGAGTTGAATGCGTCGTCCCAGAAATCAAAAAGCTGATTACGGGACGCCGTAAGGTGCTGTCGCACACCTGCGATAGGCATTGCCTGATGATTGATGCGATTGAATTATATAGCCAAAACTATCACTTTTCATAGGTGTCTGGCATATTTAGAAGTATTAACTAAGCCAATTGATAACAACTTTGTTTAAGGAGTAGGTTGGCACCTAAATTTTATTTCGTCAACCCCGCTGAAAATGCGGGGGTCTGAATTAACATTCAAAAGTGTAAGAGGAAAGCCATCTTAAGGCGGCTTTGCGCCAAGCTAAAGTTATAATGAGTGAGCGGTGGGAATTCTGTTTTTAAATGTGTAATATTCTGAAAAGCCACACTCAAGGGCTATATCTCTCATACGGTCAAATCCTGCCGCAACAGCCTTGGGGTTGTGTGCATCAGACCCTATAGTTATGATCCTGCCTCCAAGCTCTTTATAGCGGGAGAGCACCTGTGGGCAGGGATTGGGAGGAAGAACCCTGTCTCCTACGAATACTTTTGAATTGAAATCCAGGCCCTTTCCGTGCTCTATGAGGTATATAAGTATCTTGTCTATGCGGTATGAGAAGCGCTCATATGAATAGGTATTATCGCCCTCAGGTGCATATCTGGTCAGATAGTCAAGGTGACCCAGGACATCAAAGTCGTCGAAGAGACTGATATTGTCATAGACCTGGTCAAAATATCTGTTGTAGAGATTTTCAATCGAGTCAGAATCCCAGAAGGACTTGTAATAAGGGTCAGCCCTGCTTACGAGGTGCTGGGATGCGATGACAAAATCGAAATTGTTTTCTTTTATATATGCAGAATTCTCTTTTACAAGATATTCCTGCATTCCTATCTCAATGCCGAATCCGACGTGGATCTTTTCCTTATATTTATCACGGTATTTCATAACTTCATTCCGGTAGTCATGTGTATCGACGGTGAATGTGTCTTTTCCCACACCCTCGTAGCACTCCGGATAGTCAAAGTCCACATGCTCGGTAAAGCATATGTCTGTGAGGCCTCTGTCTATAGAGCTTTGTATCATATCCTCCATCGCGGCAGTGCTGTCGCCGGAATGGTGTGTGTGCATGTGATAGTCTGCAGTTATCATTTGAGTATCCTTTCTTTATCAGATCAGTAATATGATACAGGATTGTGATCGCCGGAGCGAAACAATCCGTGACACCGGTTTTGACCTAAATATCTTAATATTTAAGCAGCGTCCGGGTATTCATAATCCGGCGCATCGGTATTGAACTTTGTAATATCCGTGTAAAACAGACGCAGCTGACTGCAGTTATTATGTTACATTATTTGTTTTAAAAAGCAAATCTTGATATGAATAATAAAATAGTTACTGTTCACTCGCATACAGCTCGCTTCAGTAACGTAATCGCGCATTCATTAGAGTTCGACTTCGTCGAAGAAATACGCTCACTACTGATCATATTCTCACGAAATGCGCAGCACAGTGCGCATTTCTGTCTGACGCCTGTCGGATAGCGGATATTGTTTTGAGAATTTCAATAAACTGTTTCTGTATGAGAAAAGCGGATTCATTCCGGGAGATAACCTTATCATAACTATGGAATCCGATAAGAGTCCTCTCGACATAAAGAGTGTTTATGACAATATAAAAAGATATCTGTTGTGAGAATATCAAATACTAAGCCTCAAAAGCTCTTTTGATCAGCCTGTTTCTAAGAGCTCAGGTGATGGGTTTTTATGAGTTGCAATTGAACATGGGAGTGACAACAACCCTTCTGTGACATGACATTAATAAAGAGCCTGGTATAAAGAAAAACTCAAGTCATTAAAATTTTATAATCTGCTTGATTTATAGCATGAATTCTATTAAAATTGTATGTGCTGATAAAAAATTATCAATACATTTTTGGTAAGAAGGCAACAATCACAAATTTCATTTTAGGAGGACTTAAAATGGCAGTTAAAGTAGCAATCAATGGTTTTGGTCGTATCGGACGTCTTGCTTTCAGACAGATGTTTGAGCATGAGGGAACAGAGATCGTAGCAATCAACGATCTTACAGATCCTAAGATGCTTGCACACCTTCTCAAGTATGACTCTTCACAGGGTAAGTACAAATATGCTGACTCTGTTTCTTACGGTGATGATTCTATCACAGTAAACGGCAAGAAGATCACAATCTACAAGGAGGCTGACGCTAAGAACCTTCCTTGGGGAGAGATCGGAGTTGATGTAGTTCTTGAGTGTACAGGTTTCTACACATCTAAGGCTAAGGCACAGGCACACATCGATGCCGGCGCTAAGAAGGTTGTTATTTCTGCTCCTGCAGGAAATGATCTTCCTACAATCGTATATAA
>CAMNEA010000015.1 GCA_946536145.1 uncultured Butyrivibrio sp. | reverse complement strand
AATGCTTTTTGGAATTTTTCAGGGTTGCATTACTGTTTATTTGTCAAGGTGCTTTGTTCTTGCTGTCCTCAGCGACAGCTTACTTAGAATATCATAGTGACAATAGTATGTCAACAACTTTTTTAAATTGTTTATAAAGTTTTTTGAATATTGCTCAGAACGTAGTTCCAAAGCCTGTTTCCAAGGCTTGCCATCGGCACAATTATCTCTATTCCCGTCACAAACTCGACCAGAAGGATTATCAGGATTGTTTCAGCAACTCCCATCAGTCCTCCGAGCAGTCTGTTCATCGCCCCAAGTACAGGTACCTCTTTTATGCCCCGAAGTGCCCTGCCAAGTGCATTCATGACCCTGTATATGGTAAACGCCACCACCAGATATCCTACCTTAGGCAGCACTGCGCCAAAGCTCTTTGTCAGCATCCCGCCGGCAATATTCGTTATATAGTAGACCGCAGCAAATGCCGCTATTACAGCAACAAGGCCTGTTGCTTCCGCAAACAGGCCATTTTCTGTCCCATATGACACGCGCCATAATAGCAGGCACACAACTACAGTTGCAATTACGATATGTGAAATCTCAAAACTCATCACTTAATCCTATTTTAGATTCATCGACTGAATATTGTCTTTTGTAACAAGCACGAACCTGCTCCGAAGAGATGTCGGAACCATCACTCTTACAGGCACCTGAAACTCGCCGCGGTATTTGGTACGCCCGTTCATGTCCATGATCAGACACTCATCCTCGTTGTATATGATTATCTGGTCATTATTGAAAAGTATATCCGAATATTCAATGTCAAAGACCGCACTCAGCTCCGAAGTTCCGCGATCATTGTAAACCTGCAGTCTGTATGCGCCGTCTTCTGTACTGTTAGGGAACACAACTCCAACATGTCTGTCATTAAAATATATGGATTTTATCTGCTCCTGTCCTGTAAGGATCTCCGCCTGACTTACAGGCTTCTGATTGCCGGAGTAGAACATGATCCTGTCATCCGACACGCCAAAAGCCGCACCGGCATTCATGAACTGAACATAGGGAACCACGACTCCGGGATAATCATAACCGCTTGCATAGTTGTCGATTGAGTTCTGCCCCACTGAACCAAAGTTAAAAAATGCCACACTCGTCTTGAGTGTTCCCTCATCAGGATACAGGTATGACACACACACCAGCTCGCCATTTGGCGAAATGCTGATTGAAACCGGATACCCGCTGTCCTTCATGGTTGTCTTAAAGTTTGCCAGAGCATTACCCTGGGCATCATACAGGTATATCCAGGTGACATCCGTTCCATCCAGCACTGCAGCGACAACTCCCTGTGAAGAAACACAGAAATCCCTTATGGGCAGATTGGTGTCAACCTGCCCAAGGTTGCCGGATGTATCGCTCACATAGATATTGTGTCCATTGTAATCTCCGACAGCAACCACATTCCCACTTGTATGTGCTATCGGGTTCTGCATCTCGTAAGTCTGATTCCACAGTGACTGCCCGCTTGCGTTTATGCAGCTTATACCATCTTTACTGTACTGTACAATAAATCCGTCAAGCCCGATCACCTTTGAGTCGATGCCGTTTGTTATCGCAGCGCCATCTGTGATGACCGCCTCGGAATACTCTTTGTCTCTCCAGCCTACATAAACCAGAAAAATAAAGATCACCGAAAAACTCACTATCGCAACTGTCCTGAAGACAACCGCCAGTCTGTGGTTTCTGATTTTTTCCTGATAAGAGGGTTCTGTTCCGGAAGGCTGCTCGCTGTCGTCTGAATTATTTAATTTTCCCACGTAGGAATTAAAATCCCTTACTTCAGCCAAATCTATGCCTCCCGAAATAAATATTTATGAAAACTGATAAACCGTGATTGCATCATACTCTCTGTCAGGCCCGAATACGCTATCCGGGAATCCTTCCTGGTTAATGGAATTCGGGAAGAACTGAGTCTCAAGGCAGAATCCATCCCTCTTCATGTACTCTCTTCCGCCCTTGCCCTTGTTGTGGTTAAGGAAATTGCCCGTGTAGAGCTGAACACCCGGAAGTGTAGTCGAGCAGTGCATCGTTATTCCTGTTACCGGTGAAGATGCGGTTGCAAAAGACCTCCTTGTTCCATCAGCATTGTCCACAACAAAGTTATGGTCATAGCCGCCGACAAACTTAAGCTGCTCATTGTCAGCCTCTATGTCTCTTCCTATTGTCTTTTCCTGTGTAAAGTCAAAAGGAGTTCCCTCAACACTTGCAATCTCTCCCGTCGGTATTGAAGCGGAGTCTATTACAGGAGTGTACCTTGAGCAGTTAAGCTTCAGAGTGTGGTCAAGGCAGCTGCCGTAGTCCTGTCCGCTGAGATTAAAATAGGAGTGATTGGTCATGTTGATAAGCGTCCTTGCATCGCTTGTTGCATGATAATGGAGAGAAAGAGCATTCTCCTCGCTCAATGTATATGTAAGCTCAAACACTCTGTTTCCGGAGAATCCAAGATCTCCATCCTCAGCTTTAAGAGTAAACTTCACAAAGTTCTCTCCCTCTTCCGCATCCCATACACGTTTGTGGAAACCGTTGTTGATATCGGTATGAAGATTGTTCGGGCCATCATTTATGGGCAGGATAAACTCTTTTCCATCAATACTGTACTTAGCGTTGGCTATCCTGTTGGCAGAAGGTCCAACTGCTGCTCCAAAGAAAACGTCATTTACAAAATAATCCTTGTAATCATCATATCCAAGCACAACATCTACCCTGTTGCCATCCTTGTCGGGGACAAAAACATTTCTGACTATGCAGCCATAATTCAAAATATCCACTTCCATCCCGGAATTGTTGGAGAGATGATAAACATAAATTGGTGCTCCGGTCTGTGATTCTCCACAAAACTCTCTTTTAACCGCCATGCCTGCTTCCTCCTTAGTTATTATAAATTATAAAATTACAGTTCAGTTCTTCCCTCGAGTGCTCTCAAAAGAGTCACCTCGTCAATATATTCCAGATCGCCGCCAACCGGCACTCCGCTCGCTATCCTTGTGACCTTAACCCCTGTGGGCTTGATGAGTTTGCTTATATACATTGCGGTGGTCTCGCCCTCAAGGCTGGAGTTTGTCGCGACGATCACTTCATCCACTTCCTGAGACTGGAGCCTTTGCATCAGCTCTGTCAGCCTGATATCTCCGGGGCCGATACCCATCATCGGAGAAATAGCTCCGTGCAGAACATGATACACGCCCTCGTACTTGCCTGTCTTCTCATAGGCAGCCAGGTCTCTTGCGTTCTCCACTACCATTATTGTGCGGTGATCCCTGCTTTCATTGCTGCAGATAGGGCATATGTCCTCATCGGTAAGAGTGCAGCACACACTGCAGTAATGAACGTTCTCTCTGGCATCTGTTATCGAATCAGCAAGTCTCTTTACCCTGTCCCTGGGCATATTGATTATGTAAAAGGCCAGTCTCTGCGCCGATTTCCCGCCGATGCCCGGAAGGCTCGCCAGCTCATCAATTAAACGGTTTATATGTCCGCTGTATAATTCCATCAGAAAGGAAAGCCTCCGCCCAAACCACCAGTCATCTTGCCCATCATAGCCTCGTTTGCTTCATCAGCCTGCTTCATTGCCTCGTTAAAAGCAGCAACGATCATGTCCTGAAGGGTCTCAACATCGTCGGGATCTACAGCTTCAGGAGATATTGTAACACTCTTTACGTTCTTGTTGCCAAAGACTGTTATCTCAACAGCCCCGCCTCCTGCCTTTGCAGTAAACTCTTTTGTCTCAAGTTCCTTCTGATTCTCTTCCATCTGGCGCTGCATTCTCTGCGCCTGTTTCATCAGATTGTTCATGTTGCCCGGCATTCCTCCGGGAAATCCTCCACGTTTTGCCATTATTGTTCCTCACTTTCATCTTCTGTAACTATGTCAAAATTTATGGATTCCAGATTTATATAATTCTCTTCAAAGACCTCCTGCGGTGGCAGGAACCTCGTCTCAAAGGTTACATGTCTGCCTGTCAGATTGTCCAAAAAATCCTGCAGTTCCTGTGCCGACTCTCCCTGTGCGTACTTGTCTGCCAGAGCTTTGCTATTAAAAACTATCTGAAGCGTATCACCGTTCCCAAGACTAAGGTTTGCCCGCTGCATATAAGCCTTCATCGGGTTTTCCATCCTGCCCAAGGCAGCCTTCCAATTGCTGACGATTTTCTGAATATCTTCAGGAACTGCCCGATCAAGTACCTTTTTTGCCTTAGGGCTGCCTGCCATCTGCTGCGGGGCATCTGAAGAAACCGATATCTCTCCGTTTCGTATTCTGTCAACAATCTTAGAGTTTTCTTCGCTCCTGTCTTCGAGTGCCTTAAGCCTGTCCTCAAAGGATTCCGCATCTTTGTCCATCTGAGGTTTGCAGAGCCTGATCAGCGTGATCTCGATCAGTATCCTCTTCTGAGTAGCATATCTTATATCAGAAGAGAGCTCGGAAAAGATCCTTATGAAGCGAAGTATGGTATCCGTATCAGCGCCCTGCGCCTGTTCCTTCAGAGTTCTAAGGTTGTCCGTAGATATATCCACGACATCTTCCATCTGGTCTGATGCCTGGACAAGCATAAGATTGCGCAGGTACCAGACAAAGTCGTTCACAAACTGCGTAAGCTCTCTGCCCTGGATGACGACCTCTGAAAGGATCTTGAGCGCATCTTTCACATTTCTTGTGTATACCGCATCAAACAGTCTTTTAAACACCTCGGTGTCAACTGCGCCAAGCACTCCGAGAACCTTGTCATAAGTCAGCTCCTCGCCGTAGTTAAAGGCAATGCACTGATCAAGAAGGCTCAGTGAATCACGCATGGATCCGTCGGCCGTCTTGGCTATATAACGCAGGGCCCGTTCTTCGACATCAATGCCCTCGGCATCAACGACCTGCCTGAGCCTTGCCTCGATTGTATCAATGGTTATTCTATGGAAATCGTATCTCTGGCACCTTGACAGAATTGTGATGGGAATCTTGTGCACCTCAGTCGTCGCAAGTATAAACATCACATAGGAAGGTGGTTCCTCAAGAGTCTTAAGGAGCGCGTTAAAAGCACCGGTCGAGAGCATGTGCACCTCGTCGATGATGTATACCTTCCTCTTGCCTTTTGTGGGGGAATATGAGACCTCGTCGATAATCTCTCTGACATTTTCAACACCGTTGTTAGACGCGGCGTCGATCTCTATGACATTCATGCTGCTGCCGGCCGCAATCTCCCTGCACATCTCGCACTCCCCGCACGGACTTCCATCCACGGGGTTCTCGCAGTTCACTGCTTTTGCCAAAATTTTCGCAACAGAAGTCTTACCTGTTCCGCGTGTTCCGCAGAACAGGTAAGCATGTCCGACTCTGTCTGATCTTATCTGATTCCTGAGCGTTGTAATTATATGATCCTGGCCTTTGACATCTTCAAAGACCGGGGGTCTGAACTTCCTGTACAGTGCTACATAACCCATTAAAAAACTCCAACAAAACTATGATCATGCCAGGCATTAAGCTTAATCCCCAAAGCATACTCCCAGCATTTTTGCCTCCTTGATGATGCTCGCATCAGGAGACACATATTTTAACTTGCCTGCAATATCTTTAAGCGGAACCTTGACGATCTCGCGGTTCTTGTAGGCAACCATAAATCCGTATTCCTTATTGAGGATGAGCTGTCCGGCCTCTGCCCCAAGTCTTGACGCAAATACCCTGTCGTAGGGATCCGGAGCTCCGCCCCTCTGCATGTGGCCGGGAACGGTTACACGCACTTCATGTCCGGTCTTCTTCTGGATTGCCTCTGCTATCTCATAAGATACCGAAGGATATTTGTAATTGGCCATCTTCTCCTTGTATTCCTTCTTGGAGAGCTTGGCATCCTTCTTGGAAATTGCACCCTCAGCGACAGCAATGATGGTAAACCTGCTGCCTCTCTCATCCCTTGCCTCGATCGCTTCACAGATCCTGCCAATATCGTAAGGAATCTCAGGAATAAGGATAACGTCGGCGCCGCCCGCAAGTCCTGCATTGAGGGTGAGCCATCCAACCTTGTGTCCCATAACTTCAATAATAAATACACGGCCGTGAGAATCCGCGGTTGTGTGGATATTGTCGATAACGTTGGTCGCAACATCTACAGCACTCTGGAAACCAAAGGTCATGTCTGTTCCCCAGAGGTCATTGTCAATTGTCTTGGGAAGAGATACAATATTGAGTCCCTCTTCGCTTAAAAGATTGGCAGTCTTCTGGGAACCGTTGCCCCCGAGAACCACAAGGCAGTCAAGCTGGAGCTTATGATAATTCTGCTTCATAGCCTCAACCTTATCAAGTCCGTTCTCATCGGGCTCTCTTATGGTCTTAAAGGGAGTTCTTGAACTGCCAAGGATTGTTCCGCCTTTGGTAAGAATACCCGAAAAATCCTTGGAGGTAAGCATACGGAAATCACTGTAGATAAGGCCTCTGTAGCCATTCTTAAATCCGTAAAACTCCACTTCCTGACCGCTGTGCGCAATACACTTAACAACGCCGCGCATTGCTGCATTCAAAGCCTGACAGTCACCACCACTAGTCAACATACCAATTCTCATCATGTGAAAAGGCCTCCTTTGAATATGTTCTATCCCTAGTCTTTACTCTGAATAGTCATTATTAACGCACACTACTAGTAATTATACATAATATAATTCTTTATGCCAAGTAACCCTGTTGACTTGAAAAGATTAAATAAGTATAATAAAAAAGCTTTGGAGTCGTATCAAAGTGGTCGTAATGAGGCGCACTCGAAATGCGTTTGTCCTTTTTGGGCACGAGGGTTCGAATCCCTCCGACTCCGCTCTTTAATGTGGGACGGCTTTTTACGAAAGCCGTCCCCTTATTTTTTATACCTTAGGTGTCTTTATTGCCGCTTCTTTGGCCTGCGCAATCCTTTCTTCAATCTGCTCATTCATTATGTAAATAAACAGGATCATTGCCGATATGGAACTTCCAAGCACTATAAGGAGCAGTCCGTAGAAAAACATCTGAATGATCATTGATATCATCGGAATAATGATATACAAAAGCATTGAAAAGAACTGCTTCTCAGAAATATCTTTTTTCCAGACAAACAGCCCGATGAGATTGGACAGCATAAGTAAAACCGGAGGTATCAGCAGAAGGGGATAGAGCGGACCTCTGTGATATACATTGTTATAAGTGATGTAGTAAATAGAGTTTGTAAACTGGGTGAATACCAGTATGATCACATATACTGTCCACAGACAGATGTTTATAAAAAGAAATGGACTTTTCAAATCTTTCTTGCAGGCATGCAGGATCATAACACTAAGAAGCGGCATCAGCACCGAGGAAAAAAAGGATTCAAAAAACACTGCAGTTGCAGAAACCGCGCCAAAAGACTCCCCCATGAATCCGAACGAAAGCTGTGATATCAGGTCAGATAAGACATACACTATGACTATCGCAAAGGTAACATTGAAATATTTTTTATGCCAATCCTCCAGAAATCTCGCATGGCGCGCAAATAAAAGCCCTATCACCGAAACCGTAAGTCCCGAAGATGCAATGCAAAAATTGGCAACATCAACTGCTTTCACCATTCCGTTCTCCCATTTTCTTTATTTAATTTAATGATAGTAGTTTACGCGATCTAAATCAAATATTAATGTTTCATTGTTAAACATCCACTTGAAACCGCAGTCTGTTGTATGAGAGAATCAATATGGAGTATAACGCACATCATTTTATGGAAATTGACAAGGTGGAGGTAATAGTTGGGTTATTGGATAGTTGTCGTCGATGACGACCCAATAGAACTTAAATATGCGAAAAATCTCTTGAAAGATGAAGGATTGCGGATCAGTTGTTTGCGCTCAGGAGCCGATCTTCTGAAGTTTATGGAGCACAACACTCCGGACCTTGTGCTTCTTGACGTTCTCATGCCCCAAATGGACGGATTTGAGACGTTCCATGCCCTCAGAGTTTTGGAAGATAGCACGGGCAAGAGCAAAACCCCGGTGTTTTTCCTGACAGGCGATGATGACAAGGATACTGAGAGACGCGGACTTAAGGATGGTGCTTCAGACTTTTTGAGGAAGCCTCTCGATAAGGAAATTCTCTTAAGCCGCATCGGCAATACCATTGAGAGCAACAAGGCCATAGAGCAGCTTAAAAAAAATGCTTCTTATGACAAACTTACCGGATTTCTTAATAAATCCAGCGGAGCAGAACAGATCGCGGATATGTGCAGGACGAGCACCGGTGCTCTTATGATGCTCGACCTGGATAATTTTAAACTTATAAATGATATTTTCGGGCATGATATGGGCGATAAAGTTCTGATCGCCTTCTCCAACATTCTCAGGCATAATATCAGGTCGCAGGACCTGGTATCAAGGATCGGCGGAGATGAATTCCTTGCATTTTTTGTCAATCTGCGCTCCAGGACAGCAATCCAGGCTCTCTCAGACAGACTGAATGCGCAGCTCATTGGTGAATGCCTTCAGCTTATGGGAGATGACTTTGATCTGCCCTTTGGGATATCAGTAGGCGCAGTGCTTGTTCCCGATTACTCAAGGGATTATCACATCCTCTTTAAATGTGCCGATGCGGCGATGTACAGGGTTAAGCAAAACGGCAAACACGGCGCATGGGTATACGAAGAAATCTTTTCAGATGATACAAATCATGAAACCGATATCCATACCGATATGTCAAGGATCAATATTATCATTGAGGAACGAAACAATACGGAAGGAGCAATGGTCGTCGGAAAAGAGGCTTTTGCCCAGATTTACCGTTTCGCAATACGCTACTTCACAAAATACCACAAAAATGCCGTCAAAGTACTGTTTTTACTCTCAAGCGACGATCCCGATGAAAACATTTCAGAACTCGCAGATGCCTTTATCGGTTTTTTGCGCCAAAAACTCACAAGCAGCGATGTCATAGTACAGATAAAATCAGATCAGATCATGGTTTTGATACCCATATTCGACAGACAGGAAATGATATCCGTTGCAAACAGTTTCGGCAAAGACTGCACAAAAGACATAAGCAGGTCACTTCATGTGGAATTCCTGTATGAGTTTATATCCTGTGAGAGTCAAAATGACGGATAGGCGCTCTTGATGCTCCTGACAAATTCACCGACATGATAAGGAGCATCTTTTCCGTACTGTCCGATTATCCGCACTATTGCCGAACCGACGATCGCGCCATCAGCAATCTGCGCCATCTCTGCTGCCTGCTGAGGCGTCGAAATACCAAAACCAACGGCACAGGGAACCTTTGCGCTTTTCTTAACTTTCCCGACAAGCTCTTTAACACTGCTGTTTATGCTGCTGCGCTCTCCTGTTACTCCAAGAGAAGAGACTATATAAATAAATCCTTTTGCATTTTGCGCTATGCGCTCTATCCTCTCCTCTGATGTCGGAGCCACCATCGAGACAAAATCAATCCCATGTCTTTCAGCGTAGCACTCAAACTCTGTCTTTTCTTCAAAAGGCACATCCGGAAGGATTATTCCATCCATCCCGGCCTTGGCACATCGTGCAAAGAAGCTGTCAATGCCGTAGGAAAAAACAACATTTGCATAGGTCATAAACACCATCGGCACTGTCACTTCGGCTCTTATCTCTCTTACCATCTCAAAAATGTCATCGGTAGTTATCCCGTTGCTTAGAGCTCTTATATTGGCCCCCTGTATCACCGGTCCTTCCGCAGTGGGATCGGAAAAGGGAATGCCAAGCTCAATAAGGTCTGCTCCGTTTTTTTCAAGCTCCCTTATAATCTCTTTTGTTGTATCAAGATCAGGGTCACCGCAGGTAATGAACGGGATAAATGCCTTTTTATCCAGAAATGCTTTATAAATCTTACTCATTGATATTCTCTCCTCTGTAGCGCGCTATGCTTGCGCAGTCCTTGTCTCCCCTTCCGGAGATGGTCACAACGATAATGTCATCACTGCTCATTGAAGGCGCCAGCTTTATCGCATAGGAAACTGCATGTGCGCTCTCTATCGCAGGAATGATGCCCTCGGTCCTTGAGAGATACTCAAAAGCCTCGACTGCCTCATCATCCGTCACCGGCACATACTGTGCCCTCCCTATGTCGTGGAGATGTGCATGCTCAGGCCCTATGCCCGGATAATCAAGCCCCGCTGAAATCGAGTAGACCGGCGCAATCTGACCGTACTCATCCTGACAGAAGTACGATTTCATACCGTGAAAGATTCCCAGTTTACCGGTGTTGACCGTGGCTGCGGTTTCGAAGGTGTCGATCCCTCTGCCTGCCGCCTCACAGCCGATGAGCCTTACTTCCTTATCTTCTATGAAATTATAGAAGCTCCCTATCGCATTGCTTCCGCCTCCGACGCAGGCGATGACGGCACTCGGAAGTCTTCCTTCCCTTTCAAGTATCTGCTCTTTTATCTCTCTTGATATGACCGACTGGAAATCCCTTACGATAGTCGGAAAAGGGTGTGGCCCCATCACAGACCCGAGACAGTAGTGGGTGTCATCAATCCTCTTGGTCCACTCTCTCATGCACTCCGAAACCGCATCCTTGAGTGTGGCTGTCCCTGTAGTCACCGGGATAACGTCAGCGCCAAGAAGCTTCATCCTGTACACATTAAGTGCCTGGCGCTCAGTGTCCTCCTTGCCCATAAAGACCACGCATTCCATCCCAAGAAGCGCTGCTGCCGTCGCCGTTGCAACTCCGTGCTGGCCTGCACCGGTCTCGGCTATGAGCCTTGTCTTACCCATCTTTTTGGCAAGAAGCGCCTGACCGAGGACATTGTTGATCTTATGGGATCCCGTATGATTTAAATCCTCCCTCTTAAGGTATATCTTTGCCCCGCCGAGGTCCTTTGTCATCTTCTCAGCATAGTAAAGTCTTGACGGCCTTCCCGCGTAATCATTTAGAAGATCTGACAGCTCCCTGTTAAACTCGGGATCGTTCTTGTAGTGATTGTAAGCTTTCTCAAGTTCTATTACCGCGTTCATAAGGGTCTCGGGGATATACTGTCCGCCGTGGATTCCAAACCTTCCGGCCTTCTCCTGACCAGCTGTTCCTCTGACATTCTCAACAAATTTTTCCATCTTACCACTATCCTTTCTTCCACCGGTCTCTATACCGCTGCTGACATCAACCCCATAGGGATGAAGGCTTTCTATAGCCTGACGCACATTTTCCGGATCGAGTCCTCCTGCCAGGAAATATTTTCTTTTAAAATCTCTTAGCATCTCCCAGTTAAAACGCTCTCCTCCTCCCATTCCGGCATCGAGCAGTATCATGTCTGCAGGCGAGGTCTCGGCTTTTTTAAGGCTCTCATCATCCCTGACCCTTATGGCTTTGATAACATAAATACCTGCATCCTTAAGTCGTCTTATATAATCATCTTCCTCATTGCCATGAAGCTGCGCCGCGTCAATCGTTCCATTATCGATCAGCTCTTTTACAAAAGACTCATCGGCATCCACAAAAACTCCGACTGCCTTTATGCTGCCGCTTAGCTTCTCCTTAAGCTCCAGGGCTCTTTCCGGCGACAGATTTCTTGAGCTCTTTTCAAAAAAGACAAAGCCTGCGTATTCAGGCATCAGCTCATTGGCCTTTCGGATATCAGACTCAGACATCATCCCGCAAAGTTTGATCGCTGTCATGTGCTCTCCTTTTTAATAATCACATCAACACCCTGCCGCGCCTCTAAGCTCTGACAGCAGCGCCTTCTTATCCTCAGCCCTCATGAGCGTCTCTCCGATAAGCACCGCATTTACTCCGAAACTGCGAAGCTGCGCCACATCCTCCGGAGTTTTTATCCCGCTCTCGGAGACAAATATCACGTCCCCGGGAACCATCTTTCTAAGATTAATGCTGTTTGAAGTATCAACCGTAAAGTCCCGAAGGTTCCTGTTGTTTACTCCGACTATTCTGGCGCCGCTCTCCAGGGCTTTTTCTATCTCTTTTGCGTCATGGGCTTCCACGAGTGCGCTCATCCCAAGTTCATCGCATATATCTATGTACTCCCTTAACCTGCCCTCATCAAGGATTGAACAGATAAGAAGAACCGCCTTTGCCCCGAGGAGCTTTGCCTCATAGATCATGTACTCATCAACTGTGAAGTCCTTGCGGATACACGGGATATTTACCGCCTTTGCGATTTCCTCAAGGTATCTGTTGCTTCCAAGAAACCACTTTGGCTCAGTGAGAACCGAAATGCAGTCCGCTCCCGCCGCCTCATATTCTTTCGCTATTTCAAGGTAATCAAATTCCTCTGCAATAATGCCCTTTGAAGGAGATGCTTTTTTGCACTCACAGATAAAAGACATACCATCCCGGCGCAGCGCCTCTTCAAATTCGAAGGTTCCCTTTTTAAGAGCGAACGCCCTTTCTTTTATCTCCTTAAGCGAATTTATTCTCTTGGCCTCTTGTACTCTTAATCCTGCATGGTCAGCCAGCTGCAATAGTATATCCATTCTTTCTCCTTCTCAGGCTCTGTTGCTCACCTCAATGAATTTGTCAAGCGTCTGCATAGCCGCCCCCGAATCGATCAGCTCAGATGCAAGTTTGATTCCATCCTCAAAGCTTGATGCCTTTCCTCCTATATAAAGTGATGCACCTGCATTCAAAAGAACCGCATCCCTCTTTGGTCCCTTTGCTCCGCTCAGGATATCCCTTGTGATCCCGGCATTATCCTGCGGAGATCCGCCTTTAAGTTCATCCTTTGCACACTTTGTAAAGCCGAAGTCCTCAGGCTCTATGACATAGCTCTTGAACCATCCGTCCTTGATCTCGCAGACTCTTGTCGGTGCGCTCATTGAGATCTCGTCGAGCTTGTCCATACCATAGACAACCATGCCCCTTTTTACTCCGAGCTGTATAAGTACCTGTGCAAGGGGCTCTACCAGATATTCATCATATACCCCAAGAAGCTGCATCGAAGGTGTTGCGGGATTTGTAAGCGGTCCAAGGATGTTGAATACCGTCCTGAACCCCAGTTCCTTCCTGATAGGCCCCACATATTTCATCGAGGTGTGGTACTTCTGTGCAAAGAAGAAGCACATTCCCACTTCATCAAGCAGCTCTTTGCATTTCTCCGGATCCTGCTGTATGTTGACGCCAAGAGCCTCAAGGCAGTCTGCCGTGCCGCAGAGAGAAGACGCTGCGCGGTTTCCGTGCTTGGCCACTTTCATCCCGCCCGCTGCCGCAACAAGCGCCGAAGTAGTGGAGATGTTAAAACTTCCCGCCTTGTCTCCGCCGGTTCCGACTATCTCAAACACTTCCATCCCCGTATTAACTCTGGTTGCGTGCTCCCTCATTGCCGCAGCACATCCGGCTATCTCGTCAGTGGTCTCGGCCTTGGCGCTCTTGGTCGAAAGAGCTGACAAAAAAGCTGCGTTCTGAGTAGCAGAGCTCTCTCCGCTCATGATTTCATTCATGACGGTGTAGGCCTCATCATATGTCAGGTCCTCTTTGTTTACGATCTTCTCAATTGCTTCTCTTATCATCCTGTGCCTCCTTTTTTGATTAAGGTTCTATCAGGAATTTGGATCCGTGGGCCCAATGGGAGCGGATCGTTTTTGTTTCATAAGAAAATCTCCTGTGAAATAAAAAAATCCCTGATAGAAATACAATGATTTCTATCAAGGACGAATTGGTCTGTCTGACGCACTCCGCGGTGCCACCTTGAATTCACGGTATGATCCGTGCTCTTAGCAGGATACCTCCATATCCCCGGCAATTGACGCATGCCTTACGTTGCAGAATACTAAGCCTCATGATCTGCGGCATTTCACTGCACCCTCCGCGGTCCATTTGACAACCTGTTTCACGTCCGGCTCCCACCTACCCGGGCTCTCTGTGCTGGCATTATTGCCTTTATCTCCGCTTCATCGGTTTAAACTATTAAGTTGTTAAAATATTATACTGCCCCCGGCAATATGTCAACACTTTTTTAAAGCGGGTTATTGCACTCGGTACATACCCCGCGTACGCCTGAATACATCTTAAAAACAGTTATTTTTTTGCAGGTGCTGCATTCGTGTTTCTCGTAGGCATTGCTCTTGTCCTGGCTGTTCGTTCCTCTTTCTTTCGCAGATTCGATGACTCCGCCACTTACCTTCTCGAGCTCTTCTTCCGCAAGTACATTCTTTATATCATCTGTCATAACATATCTCCTTTTCCATTAGTAATCAAAGTTTCCTGTTTATTTATACGATTGATGCGGGTAAATGTCACAAAATTTCCAAAAGTCCCTCTCTGTCAACCTTCGCCATCATCTCTTTTACCTTATTATATTTCTCTTTATGACTTTCCGGTATCCTGTAGGATGAGAGCATGTCAAGAATACCTTTCGCCGAGTCGTAATCAAAGGCACTTAAGAGCTCCTTCATATCTGAAAAAGCGCTGTCAAGCTCATCGCCCGGTATCTCCGGACGACCGGCATCATCATCTTCCTTTTCGGCAGCATTTCTTAATTTGTCCTTATAGCTTCTAAGCAGTGCAAGTAGCGGTGGTGTCTTTTCCCTTATCGTGCTCTCATCCTCAGCTTCGCCGCACTTTTCAAGATATGCAGCATCCTTTGAAAGCTCCATTGCCCCAACAATGCGGGCCGAACTCTTAAGAGCATGCACTGCTATCGTATAATTGACGTAGTCTCTCTCAGCCGCAAATTTCTCAATGTCATCTGCCTTATTATCTATTGTCGTCAGAAATTCTCTTACCACGTCTCTTAAGACTTCCCTGCTTCCGCAGTTTTTTATTGCCTCATCAAGGTCAATCCCCTCAAGTGTGTCAAGAAAATCTCCATATTCTTCATTTTCATGAGCGGCATCCTTGTCCTTATCAATTTCATCATCTGAAGGTTCAATGGACTTATTGATCTTATCCTCAGGAAGGCAGGCCATCAGAAGTTCTTCAAGTTTCTGCCCATCCACCGGCTTTGACAGATAGTCATCAAAACCGGCTGCAATGTATTCATCCCTTGCACCCGCACCGGCATTTGCAGTAAGGGCGATGCACGGAACCCCCTCGTTTAGATTTCCGTCAAGACTCTTCATCGCCGCAAGCGTCTGCAGACCGTCCATATCCGGCATCCTGTGGTCAATAAAGATCGCATCGTATTTCTTTTTTGTCACCTTTTCAAGAGTCTGTCTTCCACTGTCAGCAGTGTCAACTTTTATCTGTGTACTCTTAAGAAGCCCCTTTACAACGCTAAGGTTGATCGCCGTATCGTCTACCACAAGAATCTCCGCATCAGGTGCCCTGAAGCTCTCATGGTACTTCTTAAGGCTGTTTAGGTACTCCCTGTACTTTTCCTTGAAATCGCCGATCTCTTCCCAGTCGGCCACCTGCTGCCTCACCTCAAAGAAAAAGTCTGAGCCCTCACCATAAACGCTTTTAACTTCAAGCTTTGTATCCATAAGGGCAAGGAGCTTCTTGACAATACTCATGCCAAGACCCGTCCCCTCGATCGACCTGTTCCTTATCTCCTCGATCCTCTCAAAGGGTGAAAAGAGCTTCTGAAGGTCCTCCTGCTTTATCCCGATCCCGGTGTCCTTAACCCGGAATCCAAGGTAAATATAATCACCCTCATCTTTCCTGTAAGACACATCCATGGTGACCTTGCCGGTCTCGGTATACTTTACCGCATTTGACAGCACGTTCGTCACGCACTGCTTGATCCTTATCTCATCACCAATGAGCCTTCCCGGGATTTTTCTGTCAACGTTGACTTCCAGCTCAAGTCCCTTGTCCCTGGCCTTGGATGAGACCATGTTCACAAGGTCGTTTACAACTGAGCTTAAGTGATACTCCGCTGTAATGATGTCCATCTTGCCCGCCTCGATCTTGGAGAAATCAAGTATGTCATTTACAATTCCCAGCAGCGAATTACCGGCATTCTTGACATTCTGGGCATACTCTTCTATCTTCGGATCGGTGCTCTCTCTTATGATCATCTCATTCATGCCAAGGACCGCATTTATGGGCGTCCTTATCTCATGGGACATATTGGAAAGGAAGCTGCTCTTGGCTTCACTGGCCTTTTTGGCAACTTCAAGCTCTGTCTGAAGCTTCTGTTCCTCCTCCATTCTCCCGATGTATTCCTCGATCGAGTGTACCATGGTCCGTGCCGACTCATATACGACGCCTATCTCGTCCCTGGTTCTCACCCTGAGGCTGTCTACGCTTTCTCCGTAGCCCTTCTTTTTGTCATCGTCTGCATTGGCAAATTCATACATAAAATCAGACAGATCACCCAGAGGTCCCCCGATCGTCATCTTGGTGTAGAAGTTGGCAAATCCTCCGAGCGGAACTCCGATACAGAGCATAAGGAGAACCATTTTTATATCATAGGCAATGGCTGTGTTGTCCATTACATATTCAAGTTCCTGGATCTTTCCGGCAAGTGCCTCTTCATCAAACTCTTCTTCGCCATCTTTTGTCTGCACCTGCTCCGGTCTGTTGTTCCCTGCAATATTTTTGGCCATCATGTGCTTCATGTCGGGGAAAAGAGCTATCACAAAGACTGCTACAAATAACCCAAGGATCAGTTCAATTCCGATAATGATCCCTGTGATCTTAGCACTGACCCGGGTCTTCCTCAGCTTTCTGTGGATCAGTTCATTCTCCTGAAATGCTTTTGTATACCCTGTTCCTATCGGAAAGATAAGCTTTATTATGTCAGGAGTTTTGTTAAAGAAAAAAAATAAGAAGAATGCCATTACAAATATGACAAAAGCATCTCTTGAGACATACATTCCAAGATTTTGCAGCATAGAAAAATTATAAGCGTCGCTCGCAAGAACCGTAAGACATGCAAACTCAATGACAGAAGTGCATAAAAGCGTACCGGCTGCGGCGATAAGTGTCTTTTTCCATGTCCCGAAAAAGAAATACTGGGCGAACAGTGCAAAGCAGGTCGTAGCCACGAGATAAATTGACATATCATACGGCGTCCCCATTCCCATAAAAAGCGCCGTCAGAAATGTCATAACAAAAGAGGCATAGGCCAGTACATATCCATATAGCCCCCCAAGAAGAAGGTATGGGAATATAAAAAAGGTAATCTTCATATAGTCCCAGGCATCAAAAGAAAATCTCTCTCCGTGAAGAGCTGCATGGATACACAGTCTTGTAAGCCCCAACCAGACCAGTGTGCGGACTATCATCCATATTATCCTTACAGTCTTCTTTTTCGCATTATCAGTGATCTGCTTGTTAGTCTCCATAGAAAACCCTCATGATCAGAAACTGTATTTTAAAACAAGTTCGCTCAGATTCCTGTACGTTCCCCTCGGAACCGAAAAGCTCTTTCCATCTTCCATTAAGATGCTGTCCTTTGTGATCTTGAGAACCCTCTTTAGATTTATGACGCACTTTACACCAAGCACGTAGAAGTAGGGATAATCAAATTCGTCCAGAAGCGCCTGCATTGTGCTTCTTATAAGGAAGCTGCTTTCAAGGACCACGATCCTCTTGTAGTGATCCTCCGACTCTATATACATAATGTCATCAACCGCAACGCGGTGAACTTCACCTCTGTCCTTGAAGGAGATATAGTGCACTTCCTCATTTGTTTTGCACACCCTGTCCATTGCATCAAAAAAATCCTCTTCAAGAATCGGTTTCTCCAGATAGTGCACTGCCTGCACTCTGAAAGCATCCTTGTAAAAGGCATTTGAAGAGGTCATGAAAATTATTCCGGCATTTTCATTTACGGCTTTTATGCTCTTTGCCAGTTCAATGCCGTTTATCCTGTCTATGTAAATATCGAGGAGAAATATGTCAAAAGATCTGTTCTCAAGCGCTTCAAGCAGATCCAGCGATGTGTAGAACTGCTCTGCTTCATATTCCATGTTCCCGTGCTTATTTGCATATTTTTCTAAAAGCCCTGCCGCCTCTGCAGCAGAGCTTTTCTCATCATCACATATTGCAATCCTGTACATAAAGTCTTATCCCTTGAAGTCTATGGTCTGTCATGCATTTTGGGTTGCAGCTATTTCAGAAATATTACCCATGGTTCCCTCCTTTTCACGGGCAAAAAGCCCGTCAGCATCCCTGCTTTTTATTTCCTTAAACCTCATCCTCATAAATACATAATATGCCCTGATCGTTCATATATTCTTATATCGGATTTCTTTATAAAAAGCTTGATACCCTGCGGAAAAAAATATGAATAAATCTACATCTGATGTCTGACAACCTTGTATTCGTCATTGTCCTGGTAGTAGGGACATTCTTTCATCCCGGAGCTCATCGCCCTGTAGTAGTCGTCCTCATCCATATTGACCATGCAGGTGTAGCACTCCCAGTCATCATCGTACACATAGTTGGCACAGGTGTCACATATCATACAAAGTCCTCTCTCATGGGATTGAAGATGTCAAGAAGTATGCCTGCCTCAAGACAAACGCAGCCGTGTACCACATCATTCATCTTGAGCATGGTGTCACCGGCTTCAACAACCTTCTTAACACCGTCTATTTCAAATTCGAACTTGCCGCTGACAATATAGGTTATCTGTGTGTGGGGATGGTGATGCAGCGCTCCCACGGCGCCCTTCTCAAATGTATTCTCAACACACATCAGATCCTTGCTGTAAGCCAGCACGCGCCTTACTACTCCGTTGCCCTGATCCTCAGCCTTAACATCCTTATGAAACACCCATCTCTCATCAATCATTTTCTTATCCTCCATTATCTTTCCCTGAAATTCATCGCTGCAATATAGCCCTCATCAAATGCATCCAGGTCGGCAAGTTCGATCACCTTCGCGTTTTTTCTTATTGCATCAAGGCTTCTTTTTGCTTCTTCTTCATTTCCGAAGAGACACATAGCCGCAAACTTTTCCGCCCCGGCAAGTGCTGTATTGCCTGCCAAAGTAATTTTATCATTAAAGCTTTCCGGAAACATCCGCACATTTTTAACCTTGAAAATTTCCATATTGCTGCCAAGTCCGCCCGATATAAAAACACTGTCCGGCATATCGCGGTCAAGCAGCGCATCTATTCCGGCAGCCACTGCCGCCTTCGCAAGCTGAACCTGCCGCATATCCTGCTGGGTAAAATATATCCTGCCCCCGTCATCAAGAGGAAACCCCCGTTCAAAAAACTCATCTCGAAACAGACCGGTACTATCTGCAATGCCTCTTCTTACAAGTTCAGATGCGGTCTCCAGAACGCCGCTTCCGCACAGACCTCTTGGATCTGCTCCTCCTATTGTTGTAATTACGGCTCTGTCCCGGTCATCGATCGCAACGTGGGCAATAGCCCCCGGGACAGATGCCATTCCGCATGAGATGTTTCCTGCCTCGAACACAGGACCCGCAGCCGTGCTTGTAACTCTGAGGTGCTCCCCATCCCAGAACGCAAGCTCTCCGTTCGTTCCCAGATCCGCAAACAGTAACTTTTTCTCCTCGCGGGCAATATCAATGCTGTACAGCCCCGATACGATATCCGCTCCCACAAAGGCAGATATTCCCGGCATTACGATCAGTCTTTCGCACAGTTTACGGGAAAACAGCGCATCCGGATCCTGCTCTTTGCACTCAGTAAAGACCGGGGTATACGGATAAGTTCCAAGTCCCGCGGTGTCTTTGCCGGTAAAAAAATGCAGCATGGTCGTATTGCCCGTGACAACTGCAAGACTTATATCCGCGCCCCCTGCTCTTTCCTTAAGTTTACCTATCAGGGACTCTACGTCTGATATCATGAGGTGGTGCAGATCATCCCTTACTGCCGGGTCGGCAGCGGCAGAAATTCTTGATATGACATCTGCGCCATATTTCCTCTGGCTGTTGACAGCACCAATACCTGATATCACGTCAAAAGAGTGATCTGATCCGTTTTCGATAATCCCGATAAGCGAAGAAGCTATCGTAGTGGTGCCTATGTCAACGGCAACAGCATATTTCGTAAAGTTTCCCTCTCTATGTTCTTTACCTGAGCTCTTTGTTATTACCATGTCCATGTCACAAAGACTCCGCGTCAGCATGATCTTACAGTCGCTTCGCACAATGCATCTGCACAGAAGTCTCGCCCCGTCTCTGAGCTCTTTTTCGGAAAGAAATCTCTCATCAAAAGAAGTCGGATCCGGAGCTTCGCCGGTAAAGTATATCCTGCATCTGCCGCAGCGCGCCATCCCGCCGCAGGGCAGCTCAAAGTAAATGCCGCTCCTTCGCAGAATCTCCTTAAGAAACTCACCCTCTGCCGCCTTTATACAGATCGTTTTTTCTCCATCTTTTACTGTCACAGTAATATCTTTTTTCATACAACTCAGTTTATCATAAAAACTTTGAATTTTTGCCTTAAGTATGCGAAAATAAATAGTATCGATAAATGTTTTGTTGTATGAAAGGAGATAGTTATGGGGCTTATTTCAGCAGCACTTACAGCAGGTGGCAGCGTTCTCTCTGATCAGTGGAGAGACTATTTTTACTGCGAATCACTTACTTCAGACGTGCTTCTAACAAAAGCAAAGAAAAAACAGGGTAAGGGGAATGAAAATATCATTTCCAACGGCTCAATCGTGTCTGTGAACGAAGGTCAGTGCATGATCCTGGTGGATCAGGGACAGATTACCGAGATCTGCGCCGAGCCCGGCGAATTCGTATATGATACCTCAACCGAGCCATCAATTTTCTATGGGGATCTGGGAGAGAACATCGTCAATTCCTTCAAGCAGTTCGGCAAGAGATTCGGCTTTGGCGGCGTAGTTCCCAAGGATCAGAGAGTCTATTTCATCAACACCAAGGAGATCATGGGCAACAAGTACGGCACAGTCAATCCTGTTCCTTTCCGCGTTGTTGACACCAATGTCGGTCTCGACATGGATATCGATATCCGCTGCCATGGAGAGTACAGCTACCGCATCGTAGATCCCGTGCTCTTCTACAAGAATATTGTCGGCAATGTATCCGGCGACTTCACAAGAGACAGAATTGATTCACAGCTTAAGAGCGAACTTCTCACAGCTCTTCAGCCGGCATTTGCCAAGATTTCAGATATGGGCATCCGCTACAGCTCTCTTCCTGGCCACACAGATGACATCGCTGACGCGCTTAACGAAGTTCTTTCCAAGAAGTGGACACAGACCTACGGAATTAAGATCAGTACCTTTGGTGTCAGCTCAGTAAACGCCTCCGAAGAGGACGAGAAGACCATCAAGGAGCTTCAGAGAGCAGGAGCTCTCAAGAATCCCAACATGGCAGCAGCAACTCTTGCCAGCGCACAGGCTCAGGCTATGCAGGACGCAGCCAAGAATACCGCAGCAGGTCCCATGATGGCATTTGCCGGAATGAACATGGCTCAGCAGGCAGGCGGCATGAACGCTCAGCAGCTCTTTGCCATGGGTGCCCAGCAGCAGGCACAGGCCCAGCCGCAGCCTCAGGCAGCACCTCAGATGGCGCCGGCCGGATCATGGAAGTGCCAGTGCGGCAATGTCAATACGGGTAACTTCTGCCCTAACTGCGGCAGTCAGAGACCTGCAGCAGGCTGGACATGCAGTTGCGGCAATGTGAACACCGGCAACTTCTGCACAAACTGCGGATCACCGAGACCTAACTGATAAGTCTGACATCTTTAGAGGATATTATGGCCTTACACGAATATGAATGCCCCGCCTGTGGCGGGGCAATGGAATTTAATCCCAAGACGCAGAAGCTAAAATGCCCTTTCTGCGACTCCGAATTTGATGTAAAGGACTATGTAGCCAATCACAATTCAAACTCTGCCGGAGAATCTGCCGAAAACTATAACACAGATTCTTCAAATGCCTCCAATGAACCCATGTACATCTACAGCTGCGGTTCCTGCGGGGGAGAGATTCTCGCCACAGAGTCGCTTGGCTCCATGAAGTGTCCTTTTTGCAGCAACAATATTGTTGTAAGCGAAATATTTATCGGCCAGTTCAAGCCTGATTACATAATCCCTTTCACCAAGACAAGGGAGGATGCAATGAAGGCTTATTCGGGTTATGTTAAATCCAAAAAACTGGTTCCCAAAGTCTTTTATGACCAGAACCACATAGATGAGCTCAAGGGTGTATATGTGCCTTTCTGGTTGTATGACGGAACAGAGAATTATTCAGGCGAGTTTAATGCCACCAAGATAAGAACCTGGCACGATTCCGACTACAACTATACGGAGACCAGCCACTTCAGGGTTCGCAGAGGCGGCACAGAAAAGTTTGAAAACATTCCTGTCGACGGTTCCAAAGAGATGCCCGATGATCTAATGGAATCCCTGGAGCCTTTTGACACCGGGGCAATGGTTCCCTTCAATATGGGATACCTGGCAGGATTTCTCGCCAACAAATACAATGTCAGCGCAGAGCAGAATCACGACAGGGCTGTTCAGAGGATGAAAGCTTCTGCCATTGCGGACTTCCACAGTACCATTAAGGGTTACAATACCTTTAATCCCGTCTCCGAGTCCTGTACCACAGCCAAAGAATCTGTGAAATACGTACTTTATCCTATTTATATGCTCAATACTACCTGGAATGACAAGGGCTATCTCTTTGCCATGAACGGTCAGACCGGGAAGTTTATAGGTAATCTCCCATTCAGCAAGTCTCAGGCCATGAAGTATTTCCTGCCTGTTGCAGCTATTGCTGCAGCGATATCATACGCTGTAATGGCATTCATACTTTAATAATTCACCCAATCTGGAAAAAGATATGACTAACATCATCAGACGAACCAAAAAAATAGCATCCTTCATGCTGCTTATTAATACTTTTACACTTGCGTTTCCCTTAGCCGCATCTGCAGCCGATGTACTGTGGGACAGCTATGAGATTCCCTCAACGCGCCAGAAACCGCGCGTATACGATTGTGCCGACCTTCTTACAGACGATGAAGAGAGCTCTGTCACACTGACTCTGGATACTCTCAGCAAGCAGTACAAATGCAGCATTGCCATACTTACTACAGACTCTCACAACGGGTCAATCCAGGAGTACGCAGACGACTACTTCGATTACAACGGATTCTGCAGTGAGTATAACGACAACGGTATCCTGTTCATGCTCAGCATGGAAGACCGCGAATGGGCTATTAGTACATCCGGTGACGCGCAGTATGCGGTAACGGATTACGGACAGGAATACATGACGGAGAGAATGCTCCCCTACTTAATGGAGGGCGCTTATTATGACGCGTTCTGCTCCTACGCCGGTACCTGTGACTACTTCCTTGATCTGTACTCCAAGGGTACACCATACGACGTAGGCTATGAACCGCCAAAGACTGCTTCTGACTACAGGCGCTATGCACTTATAAGCATTGTCATCGGAATCATTGCAGGCGCCATACCGATTCTCGTCATGAAGTCCGGCCTTAACAATGTCAAGATGGCAAGTGGCGCCGCAGGTTATTCCAGGGGCGGTGTACAGCTTAATGTAAAAGAGGATCTCTTCATAAATAAGACTCTCACCAAGACTGCAAGACCAAAGGAAACCGAAAGCAGGGGTGGGTCTTCAGGCGGAAGCACTCTGCACACTTCCAGCTCCGGTCACTCGCACGGCGGCAGCCACGGGCATTTTTAGGGAAATACCGGGTAGGATCATCATCTCCCGGATAAACATTTGATAAAGCAGGAGGATTGATTCAGTGATAAATACTGTAAGAATCCGAGCAGCTTTGTTGTCAATGATGGCAGTTATGACAGGTTTTTTATCCCTGCTGTTTCTTGGCACAACCAGTTTTCGTTCACCTATGCATTACGGATGTGTCCAGCTAGATAATGGCTGGACTATTAGTCGTGACGGAAAAACAAAGGAGATTGAGAGCATCAGAAACGCAACTCTGGCTCTTACAAAAAACGGTGACAGCCTGATACTCAAAAGAAGGCTTCCCAGGTCTGACATATTCCCGGCTACGATATTTTTTCATACTATCCTCTCCAGCGTAGATGTATACCTTGATGACGAGCTGATCTATACCTTTGGGGGAAACTATCTGTCATCCGGAAAAATGCTTCCCAAAATGGAGAACTTTGTAGCTCTTCCGGATTATTATCCGGACAAAGAGCTGCGGATAATAATAACCGCAAGGGAGGATGATGCCTTTTCAGGATTGACTCCCATCTACTTTGGCAACTATAACGACATCAAAAACCGCATACTTCAAAACAATCGTTTTTCAATGATCATTGGGATCTATCTGTGTCATCTTGGTTTTATGCTGATGATTCTCTCACCCTTTCTTGCCTTTGCAGAAAATCATGATTACAGCATTCTCTTCAGTGCTCTTACTTCTCTTGCACTTGGCGTATATATTCTCTGCTACTATGATATTTTCTGGTATCTGAGTGACAACCCATACTTTTATACCATTGTTGAATATATTGTGCTATTCATGATCCCGGAAGTGATTCTTGGATTTGTTATCACATCAGGCAACACCAATTTCAACAAAATCCTTACGGGAGTATTCTGCATGAATCTCTCAGCGCTTGTCATTGTAATGATTCTTCATCTGACAAACGCTGTTCATATCTGCAATTTCGTCACAGCATTTCATCTCATCTCTGTTCTTGAGGGAATCGCGCTGATTGCTTCTCTTATCATATCAGCAGTCATGGCAGGTCGTTCAGATAAGAGTTTACAAAGCATGGTCACATCGACACACATACTCGTACTTGGTCTCGTTATATTCCTCGCATGCTCAGTGATTGATATCATAAAGTTTAACGTGCTCAAATACTCTCAAGCAGGCGAGATCAATGCCCACATAGGCCTTATGACAGTCGGTGCCCTGTTCTTTATCATGTGCCTGCTCCTCAACTATTTCTTCCACTGCATAGAGTACTCCAACGAATCCACAGTAAGGATTCAGCTTGAGGGTATTGCATATACGGATGCCCTTACCGGTCTTTCGAACCGGGCTCACTGCGAACAGATGCTCGCCAGATTAAAGGGTGATTACACCATTATCAGCCTTGACCTCGATTATCTTAAATACACAAATGACAACTACGGCCACGACAAGGGTGACCAGCTCATAAGCGGCTTCGGAGACATCCTTAAAAACAGCTTTACTGACGCGTCTCTCGTAGGAAGGATGGGCGGTGACGAGTTTATAGTCATACTGCCCTTTGTAGACACCGAGAGAACCGAGAGAGACTTAAACGGTTTTTCTGACCTGCTCTCCTACAGAAACACACTGGATACATCTCTTCGCTACTCCGCTTCCTGGGGCTATGCCTCCAGTAATGAAGCTGAGCCGGGATCCTCTCTCAAGGCTCAGAATATATACCTTCTTGCCGACAACCGTATGTATACAATGAAAAACAAGCATCACAAGCAGTCCCTGGGAAGGCTTTACGACGACCTTCTGAACAAACTGGCAGAAAGGAGGTAAACTCTCATGAAAAATAAGCGTTTACTCTCCATATGCTGCGCGCTTGCTATTTCTGTATTCATAAGCTGGCTCATAGGCACCTGCATTACTTCCAGTCCCCAGTACCCGGTTGCAGAGCTTGATAACGGCTGGACTGTATCAATAAACGGCAATATCCACCGCAACGTATCTCTTTCAAAATTTTACGAGATAATGGATTCCAAATTGGAGCACGGCGATGATATCACTATGTCTGTTCCTCTGCCTGATCTTGGAAATATCCCATTTCCCGCAGTCCTCTTCAGAAGCAGATACACAACACTGCAGTGTTTTTTAGGTGACAAAGTCATCTATGATTTTGGGCACGATGCTTACTATCGCAGAAAATTCATCGGTAAGATGTACCACTTTATCTCTCTGCCGACTGATTATGCAGGGAAAACACTAACGATGAAGATGAAAGTAGGCGAATATGCAGCTTTTGAAACCCTTCATGCCCCGCAGCTGGGCAGCCAGCCTGATATCGAAGGAATATTCATTCATAAGCACATGATGATAATTGCAACCGGAATGTTTCTCTTTGTTTTCGGAATTGCGTTTTTCTGCATCAATCTCTTTTTCGTCACCGCAGTTCCGGATGTAAAAAGCTTTCTTGTCGGGTCTTTGTTCTGTATCAATCTCGGCGCCTGGATAACGAGCTACTATAATGTCCTCTCGCCCTTTTTCTATACCCCGCATGAGACAGCTATTGAATACTTCACACTTTATATGATCATTCCTTTCTGTTATCTGGTTATGTACCTTGTCCAAAAGATTGAGAAAAGACGTCTGTATCTTACAGCTTTGATCATTACCGTCCTTCTGACGCTATTTCAGTATATGCTGCATTTTGTATTTAACGTACATCTTCGCACAACCCTGCCCATATATCACGCATCAGGGCTCCTGGGCTTCATACTGATCGTGTACTTCTTTATAAGAAACATCACCAAAAAGGATATCTCTGCTTCAGGTATGATACAGATGTCAGGCGTTTTTGCGCTTTCCCTGGCAGAAATAATCCACCTGGCAATATATCTTCTTGCATATGCCCATATCACCATCGATGATATGCTCAGCATGGTCATAATCGATTCAGGATGCCTTATCTATGTAATGTGCCAGCTGTCCAATTATATGCTTTATGTTACAGAATCCTATGCCCAGAAGAAGGAGAACTCTTCCCTTACCCACCTTGCCTATGCTGATGGTCTCACCGATCTTCCAAACAGAGCGCGCTCGGACAAGATGCTGGATGACCTTGCCAATACTGACAGTGACTACTGCATTATCAGTATTGATCTCAATGGGCTTAAATTTGTAAACGACAAGTTCGGTCATCCCTCAGGTGATAAATATATCAAGGATTTTTCAAAGGTTTTGTCCACAACCTTTGAAAATGTGGGATTTGTCTCAAGAATCGGAGGCGATGAGTTCCTTGTAATAATTGAAGATTCAAATGGAAAAGACATCGACGCGCTCATCGGAAGGATGACAAGCGCACTTAATGTAATGAACGCGCTCTACTCTGAGTATCAGCGCAGCGTTGCTACAGGCTATGCATATCGTCATGAGCTTGCAGAGGGCACCCCGCCCCATGAAGTATATCTTCTTGCCGATGAACGAATGTATGAGAATAAGAGGCGAATGCACGAAGAACTCGGCATTCATAACAGATTGTAATAAAGGGGATGACGCTTCTGCCATCCCCTTTTTAGATTATTCATTTTTCCCGCTTTATCAGATCTTCATGGCTATGTCCCAGGCTCCCCAGATCGCCGATCGTACATTTCCGACATCTTTGCAGTCCCCGAGCAGATGTATGCTCTTTGACTCAAAAAGAAGCGGCATCGGATGGTATCCGACTGACATGATAACGCTGTCAGCAGGAAGCGACAGTGCTCTGGCATCCTGCGTGGATATATCCACGTGATCCTCAGTAATCTCTGCTACAGATGCATTCAGGTATACCGGAACCTTGTTGGTCCTAAAGCAGTCACGAAGGTAGCTTGTATTGGCAAGGCACATATTCTTTACAGCAATAAGGTCATCCTTCATCTCGACGATCGAAGGATTCTTCCCCTTTCTGAATAGATCAAGAGCTATCTCGCAGCCTGTGAGGCCTCCGCCTATGATAACGACGTTTTCTCCGGTCTGCTTCTTACCGAGAAGGTAGTCCGTGGCATCCATTGCGTATTCTGAGGCTCCGGGGATCGGAATCCTGTTGGGAGCTGCCCCTGTAGCGATAATATATTCATCTGCGTCCGGAAGACTGTCCGGTCTTACCTCATAGTTGTAATGAACCTTAACGCCGAGCTTTTTAAGCTGATGCTTCTGCCATGCAAGGTACTCCCTGTCCTTCTCCTTAAAAGCCGGGGCTGCGGCAGCTATAAACACTCCGCCAAGTTCGCTTGTCTTCTCATAGATCTGCGGAATATGACCTCTAAGAGCCAGGATTCTTGCTGCTTCCATGCCTCCGATGCCTCCGCCTATAATAGCTACTCTCTTTGGCCTGTCTGTCTTTTTGACTTTGTACTTACCTGACTGCATACTCCTTGGATTTACAGCGCACCTGCACATTCCGGCAGACTCGCTAAGATCCTGGTCATTGGCGGATCCGTTGTGTTTTGTAAGATTAAAGCACGCTGAGTGACAGCAGATGCAGGGACGTATCTCCTCTTCTCTTCCTCTCTTTAACTTGGTGACCCACTTGGGATCAGCCAGGAACTGTCTTCCAACTGCCATGGCATCGATGCCGCCTTCTCTGATAGCCGTCGCACCGGCTCCCGGCTCCATCTTGCCTGCACAGACAACAGGAATATCAACAAATCTCTTTATATGCTCCACATCCTTCAGGTTGCAGTTTTGCGGCATATACTGCGGCGGATGTGCCCAGTACCAGGCATCGTAAGTGCCGTTGTCGCAGTTTAGCATATCATAACCCGCATCCTGTAGGAATCTGGCGGCTTTCTCAGACTCCTCCATATCTCTTCCGATTTCTTCAAAGATCTCGCCCGGCATGGCGCCATAGCAAAAGTCCTTGGTCATTGATCTTACTGAATAGCGAAGTGACACCGGATAATCCTCTCCGCATGTCTTCTTGATCTCTTTAACTATCTCTGCAGCAAACCTGTAGCGGTTCTCAAAAGATCCGCCGTAATCGTCCGTCCTCTTGTTGGTATACTTTAGAGTAAACTGATCGAGCAGATAGCCTTCATGGACCGCATGCACTTCCACGCCGTCAACGCCGGCCTCCTTGCACAGTCTTGCTGTCTCACCGAAAGCAAATATAATGTCCTTTATCTCTTTTTCGGTTATCTCTCTCGTAGTAACGTCCTCAGCCCACCTGTTTGGAAGCACAGAAGGTGCTGCGGTAAGATACTCCGCATCGATATATGGCCTTGCTATTGTGCCAAGTGCCTTGTTTTTGGCAAGAAGGGCAAGAGGGGCAGTCAGGGCAAAAGACCTGCCAAAGCCTGCTGTCATCTGGACAAACATCTTTGCTCCCGTCGCATGGAGCTCATCCATAAAATCTGCAAGCTCTTCAAACTTTTTCTTATTCTGATAAAGCCACTTACCGCCAAGCATGTCTTTTACCGGAGCTATTCCCGGAATAATCAGTCCGCAGTCGTGCCTTGCTATCTTAAGGAGCAGCTTTGCCGCCTCTTTGTCAAAATGGCTTCCCCCCGGCTCCATCCAGCCGAATATACATGTCCCGCCCATTGGTGCCAGAACTATGCGGTTTTTGATCTCAAGATTTCCGATCTTCCAGGGCGTAAAAAGTGATTCATATTCCTGTTTCATTAGTCTTCCTTTCTGATTAATTTTTGCTCTTTCCAAGATGAAGTTCCCTCATTCCATCAACCTCATCGCATACGCTCTTCATGCTGCAGTGTCCACAGTCTGTGGGAAGTCCGTCCAGTATGTGTGTAAGGGTCTTAGTGATGGAATCAACCTTATCAGCGTTTGGCCTAAGTGCTTCTACCAGTTTTCTGTCTGTGATAAATATGATCCTTACATGTTTTACAAGATTCACAGCTTTATATTTTGCAGCATACGCTGCTCCGATCCGTTCAAAGTCCATACCTGCATTCAGAGCATCACGGCTTATCCTCACCTGCTCCTGATTGCTCTGTGCGGAAACCCTGACCATATATCCTTTCGGAAATACATGGTATCTGACAAAGTCCAGTTCTCTTATGGCTCTGAATGCCCTCTCACTGTCTGTATCTTCGCCGAGGTCCTCGGTCTCAAGGAGCACGATCCTTGCAAAAGCGGTGTCACCTTTGATCTCATTTATGTCCCTTCCGCAAATGAGTATCTCATCTTTACCCACCTTGCCCGAAGTTGTAGGGCAGGTATAGTTCACAGAGGGCTCTCCGGATCCGCCAAGTTCCAGGGCCGCATCCCTTGCCATAATAAATTCACTGCTTGCATTGCACTTCCAGGCATTTCCCCGCACGGGAAAAGATCTTACGTTCCCCGAATCAGCGATAGCTTTCAGCGTCTCAGCGATCAGATTGTCATACAGCCTCATACATTCACCTCTGATCAGAATTTTATATCTGCTTTCTTGCGGTCAAATATCCTGTTCACCTGGGTGTATGCCCATGCCATAAGCTTCTGGTCAAGATTCCAGAAATATATGACAAAGAGAATTCCTGTCACTACTGTCAGGATCTTTATGATTTTAAGAATGATCTTTACTGTTCTGCTCATCCCTTGCTCAGTCCTTTCCGGCAAGCCCCTTTGCTCTTGCGTACTCTGCAGCTCCAAGGGCTCCCATGAGCTGCGGGTCTGTGGAAAGCTCCACTACCTTCAGTTTAAGAACCTGCTCTATAGCAGCTTTAAGTCCGGCATTCTTGGCACAGCCGCCTGTAAGAGTTATAGAATCGGTAGCTCCTGCTTTCTTGGACATAACGAAGCATCTCTTGGCAACGGCCATCTCAATGCCTGCAGCAATCTCGTCCATAGGCTTGCCTTCGCCTACAAGAGTGATAACCTCCGACTCTGCAAAAACCGTGCACTGGGCCGTGATAGGGATCACATTTTTCGCTGACAGTGACAGATTTGAGAACTGCTCAAGGGACATCTCAAATGACCTTGCCATAGCCTCAAAGAATCGCCCTGTTCCGGCTGCACACTTGTCATTCATGGCAAAATTTTTAACGGTTCCGTCTGTATCGATGGATATGCCCTTTACATCCTGTCCGCCGATATCGATGATCGCCTTTACAGAAGGGTTGGTAACATGTACTCCCATTGCATGGCATGATATCTCAGAAATATTCTCATCCGCAAAAGGCACCTTGTTTCGTCCATATCCTGTTCCAATAAGGTACTCAAGATCCTTGGAACTGGTCAGTCCATCCACCTGATCTATTACCTCTTTCATTGCAAGCTCAGCAGACTCCTGAGCTATGATCTTACTCTTTAAGGTGGTGGAGGCAACCATCTTGCCATTCTCATCAACGATTACAGCTTTTGTATATGTCGATCCCACATCACACCCGCCAAAATATTTCATTATTCCAGATTCCTCCTTATTTGTATTAAATTCCTGCAAGGTCACAATGAGTTTTGTGCCAGCACAACTCATTGTGACTTTGCATCCCTATATCACCACGTTGTGTCGTCTTCAAAGTCAAGAAGCGACGGATCTACAGGCTCTGCCCTCATGACTGTTCTCATAAATTCATTGACGGTCGATCGCATATCCTTGCGGGATACGGTTCTTGGATCCATAAGGTCGTGGCTGCACCACAGAAGCTTGATCCCTCTCTCCCTTGCCTGATCCTCAAACAGTCCCTGGACAGTCGCCATATTCTTACAGGATACATGCTGGTACATAAGTACAAAGTCGACGTTCCAGAGTTCGCACTGTCTCCAGAGTTCTGTCACCACGTGCTCATATCCGCCGTTGGTGTGCCGTCTCATAACCATCCTCTCATACAGCCTTGAGAGGTCCTTTAAAGCCTCTTCCTTATTCTCGGTCTCAAGTGGCTTTGTGAAATTAAGTGACTCCATCTCGACAAGTATGTCAACTCCCCAGCAGTTCGCCATCCAGTTCGAGAAATTCGCGTAGTAGTGAGCCGGTATCGACCACACTATTGCCCTGTACTTCATCTTGCCGCGCCAGGCTTCATCCCTCTTTTCATAGGCTTTAAGCATCAGCTTGTCGACTTTTTTGAAGGTTGAGATGATCCTGGGATCAAGACCTCCGTCCATCTCGTAGTTCCATTTTCTGAAGAGCTCGTAGCACGGACCTATGAGCTGCGGATAAGGCGTCTGATTGATCTCCCACTTCTGAAGTTCGTATTTTGTCTCCTCATTGAATCTCTTCATGGCGGCGAAGTAGGCATCCCAGTTCCACTTTGCGCCCGTGTTTTCTTCAATGAACCTGATGCATCCCTCCACGTCTTTTACTGCCGCATCCATTATGGATTCGTCCTCATATCTCACAGGGAATGCCAGATGGTAGGTCGGGAGATCCTTAAACCGTCTGCTTGTATAAGATGACGCCATGACCGAACCGTCACAGGGCATGGAACTCGATATAAAGCAAGCTCCCATGTGCGGAAGTGCATCTACCACAACAGAGCCGCACTCTGACGAAGGAACCGGGCAGGTGTCCGAAGGAAGTCCGTAGGACTCTATCGCATCTATGTATGGCATACAGGCAAGCTGATCTATCTCTGACAAAAGAAATACCGGCATAAGCTGGTAAGGAATTCCTATAAGATCCGGGAAGCCTGCCATGATCTGCGACATGGTCATTTCATCAAACAGCACTATCTTCTTTGAAAGAGCCGTACTGTTTCCAACCTTCCTGTCTGCCTTCATCAAAAGCACAAGGTTCTCCGCCACATATCTGAAGATCGCATAGATCAGCTCATGATGCATCTTGAGCGCTCGTCCCCTAAGACCGATCGTGTTTTTGTCCATAAAGGAGTGGCAGCAGAAATAGGAGATCATCCATCTGTAGTGCACAGCTCCCATCATGGCCGGGACCAGATCCTTGGAGAATGTCGCAAGGAGCATCGCCCACATCCTTGCCCATTCATAAAAGTCTGCGCCCGTATCCTTTATTCCTCTCCACTCCCTGCGCACTGTGGCCATCTTGCCCGAGGCATACAGTTTGCCGAGATGCTTCTCACCATTGATGATCAGGTCTTTTATCTCGTCCGGTGACATTTCTTTTAAAAGAGATGCTTCATAGGCGAGGCGTTTTTTTAATCCCCTGGCGTCCTTTCCTACAGCCCCGGCTACATCCTTCCAATTAGTCTCTTTTATGAGCTCGGAGACAATCCCTGCTATCTCCTTCATGTTGGCCGCCTGGCTCTTCCAGTCTATCTCGTCCTTAAGTCTGAAATTCTTGGGGTCTATGTATTTCATGCAGTCACCTCCTGTCCAAGAGGTTTATTCTTTTTGATCCGCTTGATCTCGAGCGCTTCGACAAATGCCTGGAAGCGGGTCCTGAGCTGTCCCGAGTTATGGACACTGTAGGATCTGTCGATGGAAAGAGTCGGCCATCCATATTCCTCTGTGAGGATATGGCTTGCAAGAGGTCTTTCAAACGCCCAGAAGTCACAGTACTTCATCTGCTCGTAGATTATGCCGTCCGCGCCAAACTCCCTTGCCAGACGGTCAGCAGTATTTCTTCTCTGTTCTATCTTTTCCTGCGCCATGTATCTTGGGCACTCGGATGTGAGCATATAGTGTCTTGCTATCTGTCTCACAACATCCTCATTGTCATTTAGCTCAATGACCTCTCTTCCAGGGAATGAGCCATAGCAGTATCTGTCCGCGACAACCATGGCCCCTGACTCTTCAAGCAGCCTTGTAAAATCAAGGTCATCAACTTCTGATCCGACTACAGCAACCCTTGCCCTGAACCAAGGCTTGGGATCCGGCTTTCTTGTCTTTATCTCCTCAAGAGTCTCTTTAAGAAGCGGCAATATCTTTGCTGTCGGACAGCAGTAGCTGACAAGGCATATCACATGAAATTCATATCCGGTAACAGGCGGATTCTCAAGCTTTCTGTAATTCCCAATCTCGGTGATAACCCTGCAAAGCTCGTTGTGCTCCTCAACAGCCCTTCTGATGGCATCGTCCGATATGTCAGTTCCAAGCTTTTCGTGCATAACATCAAGAAGCCGCAGTCTCATCTGCGTCGCGACCTGATCCACATTGTAGTCCTCGACCTTATAGGGTACATCGGTGTGAGTTACAAAAAAATGCGGCTTGGTATTGCATCCAAGTATCTCGATATGCTCATAGCACCTGTTCATTGCAGAACATGCATCAACACCTGCGACAGCATCAAGGAATCCATATCCCCCCTCTATACCTCTCTCTAAAAGAGCTCTCGCAAACTCGCAGGTGTAATTGGACATATAATATGTAGAAATATCTATGGATCCTGTCCTTGGCGCGCGCATGCGGGCAGAAAAGCAGTTATCCACATTAAGCAGCACCTCCGGCATATGATAACAGGTATACCCTATGGCATACTGCCCCTCAGCCAGTGCTTCCTTGATCAGATCATTCGCAGCATCATTTAAAAGATTTTCAAACCTGATCATATGTTTTAAATCCTGCACAGCTACCTCCTTTCCGTTTTCCTTATTTTAGTCACCTAACAGATTCTCAAGCGCTACAGCAGCACCTTTTAATATCTTTGCATCATCGGGCAGGTCAAAGACGCTCCTGCCCTCAATATCATTCTCAGTCATAACATCGTCCTGCGGTATTACGGATATGATCCTCACCCCTCCGATCTCGTCCTCTGTGATCCGCTCAGGCAAAGGCGCTCTGTTTATGACAAGACCGATATCATCGTACATGACCAGGTCATCTGCAACCTCACGTATCGTCTCAATTATCTTAAGGCCTTTCATGCTCTGATCAGAAACGCAGATAAGATGCGTAACCTTCTCAAGGACTCTTCTGTTGATCTGCTCTATCCCGGCTTCACCGTCAATGACCACAAAGTCAAAGTCGTCAACCAGCATCTCTATCACTTTCTTGAGATAGGTATTGATTGCGCAGTAGCATCCTGCTGCCTCGGGTCTGCCTATTGCAAGGAAGGCGAATCCCTTCTCCTCCTCCATGGCCTCATATATCCTGAACTTTGCCTCCGCCAAAATGTCCTGTGTGTCCCGAAGTTTCCCTGTGATGTCTTCGGCAACCCTCTTTCTTATCCGGTCGAGTGTCTCTGTCACCTCCACTCCCAGAGCAACAGAAAGACCTACCGCCGGATCCGCATCAATTGCCAGGATCTTGGCGTCAGGTCTTTTTTCTGAAAGAATCCTTACTATTGCAGCAGAAAGAGACGTCTTGCCAACGCCTCCCTTACCTGCCAGTGCGATCACTACAGTGCTATCTGCCATAAATCCCCCTAACCAAATCTTCCTATATATATTATAATTATTTGTGAAATTCTAACAAGTATATTGATGTATTCTTTTATAATTTCGTGATATATGATATGATTTAGAAGTAATTTTTGTTATTTTTTCGGCAAATTGCCATCAGTATTTAAGGAGTAGGGGGAGATAAAATAATGAAAGATCTCGTGCACATCTTTGAGCTCGAAGACCTTTTGCAGGAGGCCTACAATCCTTTGGTTCGAAGAGCCAGGGATGATGGACTTCGTGCGCTTGGTTACACCTGTTACTTTATGCCGGAGGTCCTGCTGGATCTTCCGGGATGTTTTTCTGTTCGGCTGAGAGCTCCCAGGAGCAGCTTCCCTGACATGGCGACCTACTATATGTCAGGCCGCACCTGCATGTACGGAAGATGCCTCCTTGAGAGAGCCCTTGAAGGCGGCTATAATTTCCTCGATGCCCAGATGGCCACAGAGACCTGCGCAGTCACCTGCAGATTTCAGGAGCATCTGCAGCTCCTTGATGTGATAAAGAACCCTGACTTTTTCTGTGAGTTCACCGACGTTCCCTTTAAAAAGAATGAAAACTCCATAGAGCACTATGAGACACAGCTTCGTGCCCATGTCCTTGATAAGCTAAGTGACAGCTTTGGTATTGATACAAGTGATGATGCCATTTTAACGGCAATCCGGCAGCACAACGAGATATGCCGTCTTATCAGCGAGATAGGAAGCTACAGAAAACTTGACGAGCCCACGATCACCGGATGGGAATTTTCTGTCATACAGCTGTGCACTCTGGTCTGCCCCAAGTATCTGATCATCGACAAGCTTCGGGATATAGCTAATGAGCTAAAGACAAGAACACCTGACGTCAAAAAGACTTACCGATGCAAAGTGGTGCTGACTGGTTCCGAGGAAGATGACCCGGATTTCATAAAGCTCATCGAGGAGTGCGGTGCACTGGTAGTTGCCGACAGGCACTGCTACGGATCCCTTCCGGGAAGGGAAGAGATCATCGTTAAAGAAGGTGAGACTCCTCTTAGAGCCATCGCTCGTCACTACCTTGAGACAAGTGAATGTCCACGCTTTATGGACCAGCATGTCATGAGGCAGAGAAAGCAGTACATTGCCGATGTGGCAAAAGAGTATAAGGCCGATGGAGTCATAATCTCACAGATGAAATTCTGCGAATACTGGAGCTACGAGAGAACGATTGACACTCTGATCATCCAGAGAGACTTCGGACTTCCTGTATGCTCAATTGAAAAAGAGTATGTCAATAATGCTGTAGGACAGCTAAGGACACGCTTCCAGGCATTTGTTGAGAGCATAGAACTCAAAAAGCTTCAGAAGGGAGGCCGGACATAATGGGATTTTCATTTAAGGACATCAAATCAAAATACCGTGAGCTGTTTGTAGTAGAAAAGCCAAGGAACGAAAAGGATAAGGCCCGCGATCTGAAAAAGACAGTACATGATTTCTGGTATGGCAAGCCGCATGAAGAGAGGCGTCTTGGCGATCTTTATGTCGGAAACACAGGTCTTTACAAGCACCGCGAGTGGCGCGGTTTTGTTGATACCATGTATTACTTCAATATGATATGGCTCTACAACTACGGGCACATGGTCAGTGACATAATAAAGTACGGTGAGGGTCCCGGCGCTCTTGTGGACTTTTTAAAGGGAACAATGAGGTACCGCTGGATGGGACAGACCTACCTCACAGCCATGCACTGGTTTGACAGAGGGCTTGAGGGATCAAGAGGTGAAACCCTTCGTGCTTCCGCCTGGCATTACCGCGCTATGGTAAGCGAGACCGTCCGCCAGATCACCAGAATGTTCCAGTGTGACAAAAAGATCCATAATGGCGAGATCCCCGAGAAGTGGAACAAAACAATTGCCCACAACGAGACCCTCAGCGGCAATATATTCTATGGGTTCAGGGACAATCTTGACGATGTCCCTCTTGAGATGGTGCCCTACTTTGTATCTGTTCATGTAAACAACCACACTGTCCTCAACTACATAGATGCAGCACAGTCCCTTGGGCTTCCTGCCGATCCGTGCCCTATGTGCCAGGCTGAGTATGGTCTGTTTGTCCACGACGATTACCCGGATTACAGCCCTGTGATGCTGACATCCAATGAGGCGTGCGACGGCTCGGTAGCCACCTCGGTACTACAGGACTGGTTTCTCAACAGACCGCTCTATGCTATGCCTCAGCCAATGAGATACGACGATCCGCTTGTCCAGAAGCACTGTCAGAAGGAGATTGAGGGGGCCTGGAAATTTGTAGAGGAACAGTTCGGCGTTAAGATGGACTGGGATCTGTATGTAAAATACGCCGAGAGTTTCAACAAACTCACCGAATTTGAATGGGAGAAATGGGATGTCGCAGCGAACACTCCTTCCTACCCGATAACAGGAGTTGCCCAGGCGCTCTATAGGATCTACTACTCACAGGCAGGGGACAGACCAATCTGGCACGAAGTTGATGACCGGGTAAGGCGGATCATGAACAAGACTGTCGGGAATAAAATAGAGACCTTCCCCAAGACCAGGCACCGCGCCATCGCCTGGAGCTGCGCTCCTTTGTACTACTCGCACTGGTGCACCTGGGCTTACAACTGCTGGGGTATCAACTGCGTGATAAATATGGACTCGCTGATGTTTGACCAGTACCTTCGCACCGATACTTATGAGCATGCGCTTGAGGATCTCTCATGGTTCAATGAGAAAGCTCCCATGCGGGCAATGGCTGTCGGCGGACACGAGCATATCCTGTCACTGTTTGATTACATGGAGAGGTTCAACTGCGACATGGTAATCATGTATGACCAGCTTCAGTGCAAGGGGATGCAGGGAATACACGGAATATTTGAAGATGAATTCAGAAAGCGCAACATACATGCAATCTGGGTTCCTCATGCACTGCCCGATAAGAGAACCGTTTCACGAGCCGAGATCCGCGGCATCATAAACGATTACATGACCACAGTAATGCGCGAAGAGCCTCTCGATCCGTCGCTTCTTGACTTCGACGATTCAATGAGCTGGTAATTAAGGAGATAAAAAATGAAGATACTATGCAAATTTTTCTTTAAACTGCTTAAGCTTGCTGCCATCATCTACGGGATACTTTTTATTGTTTTCTACTACGACCTCGATGGCAAGTTTTTGTACTACATCTGGGAACCATTTATGGTAAAGCGGTTTGACAATATGAAGAGAGCTGATACTACCACAACTCCGTATTCGATGACGGAGAATGTTGAGTAGAGGAAGGTGGCAAAAATGTGTCTTTCTACAGCATACAGGGAATCTGATCCCGATGAAGTTCTTATGGAGTATGTCAGCGCCATAGACATTAATGGCGAGAATATTACACTGACCGATCTGATGGGTGAAAAGAAGACGTTCAAGGGAAGCCTGACTCATGCAGACCTTACCGGCGCTGTCATCCGCATAGACTGTTAAAATTCGTTATTCTAAAGTACCGGAGGCGGCCTTACGGCCGCCTCTTCTATTTGAATTTTATCCGGTTACTGTTGTCTTTCCGGGACTAGCCGCGGTGATTTTCTTTTATAAGCTTCAATGCGCTATCCAGCAGCTCATTGCCCCTGGAAAAGCTGTCTGCTGCCTCTTCCACCCTGGATGCCGCTTCGTCCTCTCCAATGTCTCTTAGTTTATCTTTAAGCCTTAAGAGTTCATCTTCATGGCTTCTGTTGTGCCCTAGCGTATAGTCAAGGAGTGCGACAATCTTGTCTCTGCTTCCCGGAATATCGTTGCTGTGCTCATGGTGCTCATGACCATGATGATCGTGCTCATGGTCATGGGTATGTTCACTGTCCCCACCTTCATGGTCATGTGTGTATGTATGTGTATGCTCGCTCATATCCTGCCTCTTTAATCACTCAACCGAATTGATAAGGCCAAGAATATCATCCTTGATCTCGCCATTTACCCTGAGTGCATCTTCTCTTGTAGCCTGGTTTGAATAGAAGTAGAACTTGATCTTGGGCTCTGTTCCGGAAGGCCTTACCGCAAACCATGAGCCGTTCTCAAGGAACAGTCTTATCGCATTCTGAGGAGGGATATCCTCATAGCCGTTTATATAATCTATAACCTTGTCAACCTTAACGCCGGCAACTTCCGAAGGAATATTCTCCCTGAAGAACTTCATCATGCGCTGTATGCGCTGTGAACCTGCAATTCCCTCAAGCACGAGGTTTGGCTCATCCTCAGCAAATGCACCGTACTTGTCATATATCTCATTTAGCACATCCCAGAGCGTCTTGCCCTGCTTCCTGTAGTAAGCTGCTGCCTCGGCAACGAGCATTCCTGCAGAGATTCCGTCTTTGTCACGGATGTCCTCGCATGCGGCATAGCCGACAGACTCTTCATAGCCAAAGAGGTATGTATAGCCATTCTCATGGAGGTATGGAATCTTGCCGCAGATATTCTTAAATCCTGTAAGAGTCTCAAACATCTCAACTCCGTAGGCCCTGGCCATAATGGTTGAGAGCGTCGATGTAACAATGGACTTGACCATTGCGCCCTTTGAGGGAAGCGTACCTGCACTCTTGTGGCCTTCAAGAACATAGTTTACAAGAAGGTATCCTGTCTGATTGCCGTTTAGCGGGATATAGTTGCCGTTGTCATCTCTTATCTCAATTGCAAACCTGTCTGAATCAGGGTCTGTTGCCATGAGGAGCTCAGCGCCAAACTCTCTTCCGTACTTCTCAGAAAGAGCAAATGCCTTGGGATCCTCGGGGTTGGGATATCCTACGGTTGTGAAATCAGGATCCGGGTTCTCCTGCTCGGGAACAATCTTCCAGTTGGTAAATCCCCTGTCTGTGAGCATCTGCCTGAATGGAATGGATCCGCAGCCGTTAAGAGGTGTATATACAAGAGGTATCGACAGGTCAAGCTCATCTCCCTCGTGGATCGCAAGTCCCTCGACCTTATCGAGGTACTCCCTGTCATACTCTTCTCCAAGTACGGTTATCTTGCCGGACGTAACGCCCTCTTCATAGTCTGACTTCTTGATTCCTGTCCATATATCCACTGCATTGATGCACTCCGTCATGCCGTCGGCAACCTCTGCCGAAACCTGGCATCCGTCATCCCAGTATGCCTTGTAGCCATTGTAATCCTTGGGATTATGCGACGCAGTTATATTGATGCCTGATACAGTGCCAAGGCGCCTTATCATGAATGCAAGCTCCGGTGTAGGGCGAAGGCTCGGGAAGGTGTATACCCTGATGCCATTAGCCGCAAATATGCCTGCTGCCAGTTCAGAGAACTCCCTTGAGAAGTGCCTTGGGTCGTGGGCAATGACAACACCCTTGTCCATGGCTTCCTGCCCTTTTGAGACAATGTAATCAGCAACGCCCTGACTTGCCTTACCAACAGTTAAGAAGTTCATTCGGTTAGTACCTGCGCCTACCTTGCCGCGAAGTCCTGCCGTTCCAAAGGCAAGATCCTGATAGAATCTCTCCTCTTTTTCCTTCTCATCACCGGCAATAGCCTTGAGCTCATCCTTTAAAGGATCCTGATCTGATAGTCTGCTTAGCCACTCATCATACCTTGACTGATAATCCATAGAGCCACCTCCGTAATTTAAAGTTCAACGCTATTATTAATTATTTACCAGCCGGGCAAATATATCAAGTAAATCATATCATGTTCTGTTTCTAACAAGAACAAGTATTGTCGTAAGATTTAGATCAAAGCACAGAGTTAGTGTGAAAAGATCCTAAGGCAAGATCAAAAGAACAACTACTCCTATAAGTGTACCCACAAGTCCTATACACGCAAATACCATGCATATCCTGCTGATTGCATTTTCCTTATTCTTGTCAACCTCCTGATAGTCTCTTCAAATTGGATTATTATAATCTATGTTATTATAGTTATGTGGAAGTAATCCGAAATATTATTATCACGAAGTGTACAAGGAGTGCTTATGGCAAAAGAAATATGGCAGCCCGGCAACATGCTCTACCCGATCCCCGCGGTTATGGTGAGCTGCCAGAGAGAAGGCGAAAAACCAAATATCATCACTGTGGCCTGGGCAGGCAATGTTTGCAGCTCGCCTGCCATGCTGTCCATATCTGTCAGAAAAAGCAGATATTCCTATGACATAATAAAAGAAACCGGAGAGTTTGTTGTAAATCTCACAAATTCAGAACTTGTAAGGGCAACTGACTGGTGCGGCGTAAGGTCCGGAAGAGACCACGACAAGTTTAAAGAAATGAACCTCACACCCCAGAAGTCACAGAAAATATCCGCTCCCGGAATTGCTGAAAGCCCCGTCAATATTGAGTGCCGGGTAAAAGAGATACTTGAGCTCGGAACGCATGATATGTTTGTGGCAGAGGTTGTGTGCGTAACTGCTGATGACAGGTACATGGATGAAAACGGCAGGTTCGATCTTTCAAAAGCCGACCCGATCGCCTATTCCCACGGAGAGTATTATTCTCTTGGCAAAAAACTCGGGAAGTTCGGGTACAGTGTGGCCAAAAAACCACAAAAGAGCAAAAAGAGAACACCCAAAGCAGTAAAGGACCGCAGGCATGACACAACTAACGATAAGGCGCAATAGAAAGAAACAGCTATGACCTCATATAAAGAATACGAATCCTGCAGGTTATGCCCAAGGAGCTGTAGCGTCAACAGATATAAGACGAAAGGCTACTGCAGAGAACTAAATACGCTTCATGTTGCAAGGGCTGCTCTCCACATGTGGGAGGAGCCCTGTATTTCCGGAAGGAGCGGCTCAGGTACCGTGTTCTTTTCAGGCTGCAACATGGGATGTGTCTTTTGCCAGAACAGGGCGATAAGCAGGGGCGAAGTCGGAGAAAACATTTCAGTGGAAAGACTTTCTGAGATTTTCCTTGAACTTGAGGACAAGGGTGCCAATAATATCAATCTGGTAACCGGGGACATGTTCATCCCATCAATCCGCACTGCAATTGAGCAGGCCAAAAGCCTGGGCATAAAGATTCCCTTTCTTCTGAATACATCTTCTTACCTGAATGTTGAAGCTGTTAAGAGCCTTGACGGTCTGATCGACATATATCTTCCTGATTTTAAATACATAAGGGAAGAAGACGCCGTCAGATACAGCAGTGCTCCGGGATATCCTGCGGCCGCAAAGGCTGCCATTGACGAGATGGTCCGTCAGTGCCCCTCCTTAGAATTCAACTCTGAAATGATAATGAAAAAAGGTGTCGTTGTACGGCACCTTCTCATGCCCGGAATGCTGATCCAGGCCAAAATTATTATTAAATATCTCTGCCAAAAATATGGCGAGCGCATCTATTTAAGTCTCATGAACCAGTACACGCCAAATGTTGAGCTTAACTCTTTTCCTGAGATTGACAGGAAAGTTACTGGCTACGAATACAAAAGCCTTGTAAGCTATGCAGAAAATCTCGGGATAAAAAACTGTTTCATCCAGGTCGGCGATACCGCTAAGGAGAGCTTCATCCCTGAGTTTGACTTACGGGGCATCCTGTCAAAGATGCCCTGATCCGTCATCTTACTCTTTACCGCTCCAGCAGTATGTGCACAGATTGCAGGGCTCAAGCGGAATCGCCTCTACCATGTCATCCAGTCTGTGGTAATGAAGGGATGTAAAGTTGAGTTCCTTCCTTATCTCATCGAGCATTGCCTCGTACTGGGGTGAGTCAGGATCCGTGTACTTTCTCACAGTATCTTCATCGGGTGACGGATATCCCTCGAGTTTCTCGATCACACGCCTTGTTATGAGCTCCATCTCAGAGTTAGATCTTGAGAAGTTGAGGTATTTACAGCCATATATAAGTGGCGGACAGGCAGGTCTTATGTGGACTTCACTGGCTCCGCTCTTATATAGAAACTCTGTGGTCTCCCGAAGCTGCGTTCCCCTTACTATTGAGTCATCTATAAGAAGAAGGCTCTTGTTCCTGATCAGCTGATTTATAGGGATGAGCTTCATCCTGGCAATAAGGTCACGCCTTGACTGGACTGTTGGCATAAAGGACCTCGGCCATGTGGGCGTGTATTTTACAAAAGGTCTTGAGTATGGAATGCCTGATGTGTTGGAATATCCTATGGCATGTGCAACTCCAGAGTCCGGAACTCCTGCTACAAGATCCGGGTGGATGCCTCTTTGCATATCCCTCTGAGCCAGCTTGCCGCCGCACCCATAGCGGACCTTCTCAACGTTTAGTCCCTCGTATGTCGATGCCGGGAAGCCATAATAGATCCAAAGGAAAGTGCAGATGCGCATCTCCGCAAATCCGGGGGCTACTATCTCTACAGATTCGGGTGTGATAAATGCGATCTCTCCCGGTTCAAGTTCTTTATATGAAATATAGCCTAGATTAAGGTAAGAAAAGCTCTCAAAGCAGACACAGAATCCATCGTCCTTCTGACCTATCTGCACGGGAGTACGGCCGTAGCGGTCTCTTGCAGCATAGATCCCGTCCGGGGTCATGAGCAGTAAAGACATTGATCCCTTAATTACTTCCTGGGCATAGCGTATGCCCTCAACTATAGTGGATTTCTGATTGATGATAGATGCAACAAGCTCTGTCGGATTGATATCGCCGCCGCTCATCTCAAGGAAATGAGAATGGTTGTCCTTAAAGAGCTGGCTGGTGATCTCTTCAATATTGTTGATCTTGCCAACTGTGGTGATGGCAAAGGTTCCATGATGAGAACGGACTATAAGCGGCTGTGGCTCAAAGTCTGAGATGCAGCCTATCCCAAGATGCCCCTCCATCTTCAACATGTCGTCCTCAAATTTGGGTCTGAAATACGATCTCTCTATATTGTGAATAGAGCGGTCAAATCCCTTCTTCCTGTCATAAACTGCCATTCCGGCGCGACGGGTCCCTAAATGCGAGTGATAGTCAGTTCCGTAAAACAGATCAAAAACTGCACTTTCACGAGATGCAACTCCAAAAAATCCTCCCATGGAAACCTCCTGTATAAGTCCTGAATATGCGATTACGGAAAATATAATACCACAGCTTGGCCACGCCATGTCATAAAAAAATTCCATAATACCGCTTCTTGTCATAATCAACAAAGCATATTGACTCCACCTGTGCAGAATTGTAAAATATTTATAAAAAAATCGGAATTTTTCCGAAAACAAAGGAGCAATTGTGTTATGAGTAATAAGAAAAGATTTCTGTCACTACTGCTGACCATGGCTATCATGATCTCCGCCGTCTCATTTGGACCTGCTATAGAGTCCGGCGCATCCGGCGGATGGATAGACGCCGTCAGGGATGTCTCACTAAACACCAATGTCGGAAGATATTTACCTGATGTAGACAACTATACTTATGGTTACAATCCTAACTCTCCTTATAACGAAAGCTGGTTCCAGATATTCAGAGTTAAAACCACCAAAGCTACCACTCTTTATTCCACGCTTCAATCAACTGAAGATATCCGCGATAGTTTCACTATCAGCATAGCTGACGCTGATGGTGAAAACAGAACACTCTCAGCTAGCTTAGACTTTGATACCAAACTTGGAATATATTCATATCAAACGCACATGGATGTTACCCCAGGCCAATATCTTATTACTGTTACTCCCAAAAGTGGTTCACTCTCAGTGACAACAATTAACAGCCGGGTAAGTCTGAGCTCGAAACTTCCAAAGTCCGCCTGCTCTCTGGTATTCGAAGCAAGGTCTGCATCCCAGTCTGTTATAGATAATCTTTCCAAGACAAAAGTAAGTCTCAGTTCCAAAAGTGTAACTATAGAGCAGGGAAAATCAAAAACTATCACAGCTACTGCTACTCCTTCTCAGGAAATAACCTGGACTACGACTAATGCCGATGTCGCTACTGTTTCAGCTACCGGCAAAATTACCGCAACAGGCGTAGGAACGGCCACAATAACTGCATGGAGCTCAGACCAGATGGCTACCGCTTCCTGCAAAGTAAAAGTAATCAAACCCGTAATCATCAAAAAAGTAAAGAGTTCCAAGCCCGTTGTATCGAAGCATACAGCTGCAAAGACATCTATTAAACTGACTCTTAAGAGCAGCTCTATTGTAAAAGGGGCAAAATATCAGATTCAGTACAGAAGGAAAGGCACAAGTAAGTGGAGCCTTATCTCCAAAGACAAGGCAACCGCACTTACTGTTTCAGCTCTTCGCAAGAACACTACCTACCAGCTTCGCGTTCGCGAGTGGGCAAAAGTAAACGGTGTATACTATTATGGAAAATGGTCCAAGACAGAAACAATAAAGACAAGGAAGTGAATATGAAATTAAAGGTCCTGTTGAGAAGTATTACTTTAGCTCTTACAATAGCGGCTGCGACAACTTCAGGCAGTATTTCTTATGCAGCTCCTGCCGCAGGTGAAACACTTGAAAAAAGCTATGACGGATATGAGGGCTGGTGGCTGTTTGACGGTAAGATTCCCGATGAAATAGCAAGCAAATACACTCCTGACCAGAAGACGAAATCATTGCTCGATCAGGCTGAGAAAAAGGGAATAGATGAGAGTTTTGTCAGGTTTAAAGCGGATGCTGAAACTGATGGAACATATTATCAGCAGATTGCAGAAACAAAGAGTTTTAAGCTCTTCTATGTCGGTCCTGATAACAAAATGATCCTGAAGACCGAAAGCGGCGATTACCTTTTCTTGGATTCAGCTGCTTATTCAGTTCATGAGGTCGGTCCGAAGTGTACAGAGTATGACCTGGATGAAGATGGTGAGAACGAGCTTGCAATGAATATGCACCTTCTTCATGGGACGGGCTATTCTGAAGATCTGATGTATATTGCCGACACTGACAATAAGGGTGACTGGCATGTATATATCGTAAACCCTATGGTCTATATGCCTGAGATAGCAGGGCACACTGAAGCGAGGGTGTCAGGGGGTGAAGCAACTCTCTATGTAGATGGCAAAAAAGAGGGTGACGCTGTTAAACTTGAAAATTATAAAACCGATGTTGAGGATTATTTAAAAGACAAACTTTATTTGGAGAGTTTTGTGGAAATTGACATCTTCGACGGCAAACTCTGGGTCGGAAGCCGCCCTGTGTTTAATCAGGTGTACTGTTATGGTTCTGAGATGATTGTGTGGCAGGCATTCAGCTATGAGGGCGCTGGTAAAATGACTCCGGAGGATGTGGTTACGCGAAGATCTGCCTATTATTTATACCATGACTCAGATCTGTTTTCACCGGAGGATTTATACTACGACTGGGTCAATCCCAATTTTGAACAGCCCCTTATTATCACTGCCGATAAGAAGGACATCATCGGCGACAAGGAAAAGAGTTATAACGTAAAGACCATGTCCTGCAAGGTATCGGTACTTAAAAACGGAAAGCTCGAAACAATTGGAGAGATAAACGGAGGCAGCGATAAATATCCGATAACCATCTCCCCTGACGGAATATACATTGCTGACGAGCATTCCATGTACCTTTATGAGCCGGATCCCTCTCTTAAGAAACTCGTGATAAAAGACGGCGTAGAGGACAATACCATAAGTAGCTTCTCCAGTCACAAGGGCTATATAAGGATACGCGGCGACAAGGCAGAAAACATTACCAAAAATGAGTTTGAAGCTGTCTATGGCAGATATGCCGATACGACTCCATTATTATTCTGAAAAAGAAAAGGTACTGTGAAGAAATGATCTCTCATTTTTTCACAGCACCTTTTTATTTACTATTTAAGCTTGATCTTCTTGTTCAGACCCTTGTTCCGGAAAAGCTTCGTATACGAGGTCTTCTTGCCCTGTGGAACCTTGACGATAGTCTTGTTAGTGCCCATACCATCGAAAGCTCCTGCAGCAATGTTCTTGGCTTTCAGGTTCTTGTTCTTGACAGTCAGTGTCCTAAGACTCTTTGTGCCCTTTGCAAACTGTTTGCCAAGTTTGGCCGTCTTAGCGGGTAAAGTCATGGTTGCGAGAGATACACAATTAAAGAATGCCTTATCACCTATGCTTGTCACGTTTGATCCAACGGGTGTCTTGGTGAGCTTCTTGCAGTTATAGAATGCGCTTGCTCCAATGCTCGTAACCTTGGATCCCAGTTTTGCTGCCTTAAGCTTCTTACAATTATAGAACGCTTTTGCGCCTATAGTCTTCACTGCTGCACCGCCCGAGACTGTAGTAAGGTTTGTACATCCAGAGAATGCCTCTGCCCCAATCTTGGTGATGTTCTTTCCAATCGTCACCTTGGTGATCTTGGTTTTTCCCTTGAATGCGCCCTTGCTGATCTCAGTAACCTTATACTTTACTCCGCCAATCTTGACAGTAGCGGGAATGGTAACCGTTTTCGCACTGCTGCTTGAAATCTTTTTATAGGCAACGGTCGGATTTTTCTTGTTGCTGGAAACAACAGTCACCTTAGCCTTGGTCACAGGATCAGTGAGCTGCTTTCCGGCCTTGGCAGGGACAGGTGTTTTGGTGCTGCCACCTCCTTTACCCTTGGCAGGTATTATCCATGAATTCTTTTGAATTTCATTTTTGTCCTGTGCATCTGAATAGTATTTACCACACTTATTGCAATAGTAGTACTCTGAGTTGCCCGGCGATGTCTCTGTTGCTGCCTTTGCCGGAGTCTTTACAAGATTGTGTGTATGACCCAGAGCCCTGATAACCC